>JAKSLZ010000008.1 GCA_024400935.1 Muribaculaceae bacterium
GGAATCCGGCGAAGGTGTTGACTCGGTGCGGCACTGCGATGTCCGAAGGACATTTCATGATGACGGAATCCGGCGAAGGTGTTGACTCGGTGCGGCACTGCGATGTCCGAAGGACATTACTTGGATAACCCGGTACACCGAAGCGCAGCGAAGGTGTGCCGGGGAAAGGAGAACAGCAACCATGCGTCTGGAAGACGCTACACCGCAGGCGTGTTAATCCTCCAGAAAGCGATCTTCGTCAGGATTCTTTCCGTGTTCTACAAGCAAGTTTTTAAATTCTCCAGAGAAAGAAATAGACTTGTGGTGCTCTTTTTGTCGCATTATATATCCTTTTATCATTTCCAGGTCTCGATAAGCATAAGAGAACACCGCATATCCATTTGCCCATCCCATGAAATGAGGAAACGACTGCGAAGTCTTGAGCCATTTGCTTGACTCTGTTTTCAGCACCTGTACAAATTGCGAAACAGCAATGTCGGGTGGAATCGAAATGAGCATGTGGATATGGTCAGGCATACCTCCTATTCTGAACAGTTTACAGTTCTTGTTTAGACACAAACCGTAAATGTATCCATATAGTTCGCGCTCATGCTGTTCGTTTATCGTGAGCATACTCCCTTTTGTCCTGAATACTATGTGATATATAACGCTGTGCAGACTCATTGTGCAAAGGTATGTAAAGTTTCCATTCCATGCAAGTATATGAGGGGATGTAGCGTCTTCCAGACGCATTTTCTATGATACTGTTCCTCCCGGCACACCTTCGCTGCGCTTCGGTGTACCGGGTTATCCAAGTAATGTCCTTCGGACATCGGAGTGTCGCGCGGTGAGCTTGCGCCAATACAACACTTTCGCCAGACGACAGTCGTGTGACATTCTTGCGGACATCGGAGTGTCACGCGGTGAGCTTGCGCCAATACAACACTTTCGCTAGGCGACAGTCGTGTGACATTCTTGCGGACATCGGAGTGTCGCACGGTGTGCTTGCGCCAATACAACACTTTCGCTAGGCGACAGTCGTGTGACATTCTTGCGGACATCAGAGTGTCGCGCGGTGAGCTTGCGCCAATACAACACTTTCGCCAGACGACAGTCGTGTGACATTCTTGCGGACATCAGAGTATCGCACGGTGCGTTGGGGACGAGACAGCCCTTTAGCCAGACGACAGGCAGGCGATGTCCTGCGGACATCAGAGTGCCATCCCACTATATGCGCCACAATAAAGCGCCAACTGGGAAAATCCCGGATCAATGATTTTTTGTATTTTATTAGGCGTAGCCGCATTTTCGTCATAGTGGATAACAGTTGTGGTTAAGCCACAATGTGGGTCATGGCATGGGGTGCAGGCCGAAGCTCGCTTCGAGACGGCATCTCATGCCATGGCGCACACTCGGCATCCAGCTGAGCGTTATCTACTATGACATTTTCCTTTTAATTATCTATAACATAACTAAAGCATTGCCACCTTTATTTCCAGCCATATCGTCCTGCATTTGCAAACCTTCAGGGCTGGCTAGCGTATTCCATCCCGATGGGATGGTCACGAGGGAAATCTACGAGTGTCTTATGGTATTGACTCACACAACGCATCAGGGGAAGCAACACTGCCTCCCCTGACTTATTATACTGTTTTAAATGGATTCCGTTTATTCTACGACGGGATCGAAGCTGAGGCCGCAACCTAGGCGCTGGAACATCTTGCGGTCTACCTCGCTGAGCTTGACGGTGGCATGCACCTGGCAGCCGTCGAGCAAGGGCAGACAGTCGAGGGCCTTGCGGCAGTTCTCGTCGTGCTGGCTCACCACTGCCAGAGCCACGAGTACCTCGTCGCTGTGCAGGCGGGGATTGTGCCCGTGCAGGAACGATGTCTTGAGGCGCATGATGGGCTCTATCATCTCCTGAGGTATGAGCTTGACGTCGTGGTCTATACCTGCAAGATGCTTGATGGCGTTGAGGATGATTGCCGCGCTGGGACCCATCAGGTCGCTTGTGCCGGCGCTGATGAGTGTGCCGTCGGCAAGCTCAATGGCAGCACAGGGCTCCTGATCGAGCTCGGCGCGCTCCTTGGCCACAACGGTGGGCTTGCGATACACGGTGGTGAGCTTCATCTGGCGCATGAGCAGCGCTATCTTCTTCACCTCGTGCACATTGTCCCTACCCTCGCCCATCAGGTTGAGGGCGTTGTAGTAGCGGCGTATTATCTCCTGCTTGCTGGCCTCGCTGCACACGTCGTCGTCGCTGATGCAGAAACCTGCCATGTTCACACCCATGTCGGTGGGCGACTTGTAGGGGCTCTCGCCATATATACCCTCAAAGATGGCGTTGAGCACGGGGAATATCTCAATGTCGCGGTTGTAGTTCACAGTAGTCTTGCCATAGGCCTCGAGATGGAAGGGGTCAATCATGTTGACGTCGTTGAGGTCGGCAGTGGCAGCCTCATAGGCCACATTGACGGGATGTTTCAACGGAATGCTCCAGATGGGGAAGGTCTCAAACTTGGCATATCCGGCCTTGATGCCGCGCTTGTTCTCGTTGTAGAGCTGCGAGAGGCACACCGCCATCTTGCCGCTGCCGGGGCCCGGAGCCGTGATGACAACGAGCGGACGGGTAGTCTCTACATAGTCGTTCTTGCCAAATCCCTCGTCGCTGTCGATGAGCTCGACGTTGTGGGGATAACCCTCGATGAGATAGTGGTAGTAGACGTTGATGCCACCCATGCGTTCCAGACGCTCGCGATAAGCAATGGCACTGGCCTGGCCGTTGAAGTGGGTGATTACAACCGAGCTCACATAGAGGCCGCGCTGCATGAACTCGTTGCGCAGTCGCAGCACGTCTTTGTCATAGGTGATGCCCAGGTCGCCGCGCACCTTGTTGCGGTCGATGTCCTCGGCGCTTATCACCATCACGATTTCAGCGTCGTCCTTAAGCTGCATGAGCATCTTAAGCTTGCTGTCGGGCTGAAAACCGGGTAAAACACGACTGGCATGGTGGTCGTCAAAGAGTTTGCCACCAAATTCCAGATACAGCTTGTCGCCAAACTGTGCAATACGCTCCTTAATGTGCTGTGATTGAATTTTGAGATACTTCTCGTTGTCAAATCCGTATTTCATTGTGATTACATTTAGTCAATACGGGATACAAAGTTAATTATTTTTTTTTATTCACAACGAATTAAGCCACACTAAAGAAAAAAATTATTTATCAACATCCTTAAAAAATAATACGCAACTATTCACAAATACTCAATTTTTGCATAATCCCCGCGCGAATCTCACTGATCTCACTGATTTTTTTGAAAATTATTGCTGTCCGGGGAATTTCAATCATTAGAAAACGTTATTCAAAGAACACGATTCAAATTGCAGTAAAAGAAGCGCTGAAGGCGCGTGCTGTGAGCGGTAGCGAACAATAACCGAGCGCAGCGAGCTCGGCAGAGTGAGCATGGTTTCCATGCAAAGCAATAAAAACTAAATAAAAATATTTTCTTTTTTTACCGGACACTAATATTTGAAAATATATTTACAATGAGAGGCTGAAAGCCCCACACTATTTTGGTAAGGTCACGGCGGGGACTCCGCAAAAAATCTATTGGTATAGTTACAATAATACCCGGCCTTGACCGGGTATCATCTTATATGCTGTGATGTCGTTTATTAATCACGGGGCTTATACTGCACAAAGGCCTCGATTGCCTCATAAGAGGCAAGACCCAGTTTCTGGTAGTGCTCGGCAAGGGTGCGGTTGCGGTCCAGAGCCACCTGCCAGCTCAGCCTGCCGTCGTTGTTGTCCTGGAACTGCGCGGCGTGCAGCTGTGACTGGAACTTGAGGATGCCTTCGGTCTTGTACTGGAACTCCTCGGGGCTCACGGGCACGGCCATCTCAACACGGTCGATGTCCCACTGTCCCCACTGTCCGCGGTAGAGCCATATGCGGCACTGCTGCATGAAGTCCTCGTTCTTGAGTTCCTCAATGGCCATGAGCACGGCATTAGTGGCTGGAGAGTGAATTCCCTGGGGATCACCCATGTCGTCATCCACAAAGATCTGGTGCGGACGCACATTCTCGATGAGGCTGCGCATCATTGCCACGTCGGCGGCCGAGATCTTGCCATGTCCAAAGGGCTCGCTGGTGTAGAACGGCATCGACGCCTCATGGACGTGGTCATCAGCTACGCCCATATAACGGCATGCCATGATGCCCTCGGCCGAGAATATCTCGCCCTTGATGTAGCGCACGCTGTCGATATCGGGCTCACCGGGTTTCTTATTCTTGATAGAGTCCATGATCCCGCTCATGCGGTCTCTAATGTCGTCCTGGGCATAACCATAGTGACGGGCAATTTTTTCGTTGACCATGAGTGCGCGCAATACGTCCTCATCGTCAACCGAGATGTCGCCGTTAGTCTGGAACACCACATGCACGTCATGGTTCTGCTCCACGAGTCGGCGCAGGGTGCCGCCCATAGACACCACCGCATCGTCGGGGTGCGGACTGAACACCAGCACACGCTTGGGATAAGGAGTGGCACGCTCGGGGCGCGACGAGTCGTCGGCATTGGGCTTGCCTCCGGGCCATCCGGTGATGGTGTGCTGCACATCATTGAATATCTTGATATTAACGGTATAAGCGCTGCCATAAAGGGCCACGAGCTCGCTCAAGCCGTTGTCGTTGTAGTCCTTGTTAGTGAGCTTGAGGATGGGCTTGCCGGTCTTGCCGCACAGCCACACGATGGCGCGGCGAATGAGATAAGGGGTCCACTCGCAAGATGTCACCTTCCACGGGAAGCTGATGCGGGTGAGCTGTGACGCTGCCTCCAGGTCGACAACCACCTTGGCATTAGTGTGCATCTGCAGGAACGATGCGGGAGTCTGCTCGTTCATGCGGCCCTCAACGGTGTTAAGCACCGGAGCCGCACTCACCTCGCCCCATGCCACAGCGATGACGCTGCGAGCCGACATGAGGTTAGATATACCCAGGGTAACGGCAGTTTGAGGCGCAGTGTCGCTCTGGAACACTTCGGCAAGGTGTGCGCGAGACTTGTTGCCCAGCAGCATGAGACGGCACGACGAATTGAGCGCAGAGCCGGGCTCATTGAGTGCCAGCGAGCCGCTCTTAGTGAGCTCACACACCACAACGTCCAGGCCACCAAACTGTGCTATCTCGGCCTCGTAGGCACGGCACAGCTGATGCACATTCTCGTGAGTGGCCTCGTTGCTGAAGGTGTGGATGTTATTGGGGTCGATGTCGACCTTGCTGAAGAGGTTGTGATGAAGGCGTGCATACATGCTGCGCTGCTCATCGCCCGAGATAACGCCCAGCCCCAGCTCACTGAGGTTGAACACTATCACATTGGCAAAGCTGATCTTGTCGGCAAAATACAGCTTCACGAGCTGGTCATACACGTCAATGGCACAGCGGCCTGCTCCCAGGCCCATCACACAACGGCCTTTTTCCTTGACGCATGCCTCGATAGTCTGGGCAATCTCAAGGGCCACGGCGCGTGCGCCCTCGCTACTGCTTGCTGCCACCTGGGTGGTAACTTTTTCAAACCGTGTGAGCGAAGCCAGTTCTAGCTCGCTTTCAGGCTGATAATATCTCTTTGACACTTGGTCAAGTCTTATTTTTGAACTTAAGTCAGTTTTCATCTAGTCGTCATCTATAGTTGAGAAGACAAAGTTACGAAAATTTAGGTAATTAACTATTAAAGCCCTCTTGTTTTTTTGAATTAATTTCTACACCACCACACATTACCGTAGTGCAATGGCACCCACTGCCTAGAAACCCACCTTGACACCAGCCAGGACAAAGCCTTGGAAGCCAGCACCCACCTCTACAAAACCGCGCACTTTTTCAGAGCCGAAGTCCACGCCCACAGGCGATGCCTGGAAAGCAAAAAACACGTCGTTCTCCTCTTCTTTGCCCTTGGGCATGCACACACAGGCACCCACCGCCAGACGCGAGTACACCGACACACGCTTGCGGTTGAACCACCGCGCACGCGCACTGGGCATTACCGTCACATAGGTAGCCGACTGCACGTTGCGACCCTCTGAAGCGCCCCACTGGTGCTGGAAGGTCACGTCACCGCCCACGGCAAACGTCTTGTTGAGGTTGCGCATATAATGGGCACTAATCGCTTGGGTATCATTTTTGAACGAAGCCTTACCCAATGAGAATACAGTTTCAAACACATTGAGCCACAGCGGAGCAGGCATTACGCCCCAGCTCACGCCCGCCTCATTGGCTGGCATTTGCACCTCTCTGTCCTGTGCCCGTGCCATGGGAGCCACGAGGCACAGTGTCATAAAAAACACAATAATTGATTTCATCTCAATATCAAAGTAAGTGAAGATGTGTTATAACGCTATCAGCGGCGACCGCGCTTGCGTCCGCTACGGCCACGTCCCTTGGGCTGACCCTCGGCAGCCTTGCGACGGCCGGCATTGCCCTGCTTGCCGCGGTTAGAGGCACGTCCTCCCTCGTGCTCGGCACGCTGGCGGTCTTGCTTGGCAGCCTGCTTTGACATGCGCGCCATCACACCGGCATTTTGCTCGGTGATGGGCTGCTTGTCGATGCGGTGCGTTCCGGCGGGATGACGGTCGTCGACCATGACAAAGTCGAGCTGTTTCTTAATCAAGTCGGCACGAGCCACCTGTATGGTGATGGGATCGCCCAGCTGGTAGCGGCGTCCACGGCGGCGACCACGTATGAGGTAGTTCTTCTCGTCAAACTCATAGAAGTCATCGTCGAGCGAGCGTATGCCCACGAGGCCCTCGCAATGGGTCTCGTCGATTTCGACATATATGCCCCACTCGGTCACGCCCGAGATGTGTCCGGCAAACACCTGGCCCAGACGGTCGCCCATAAACTCCACTTCCTTGTACTTGATAGAGGCACGCTCGGCCTGCGAGGCGAGCTGCTCCTGTGCGCTCACATGCTTGCACTGGTCCTCAAGGTCCTCGACGTTGACGCTGCGCGATCCCTTCTTGGCATAGCGATCGAGCAGACGATGCACCATCATGTCGGGATAGCGGCGTATGGGTGATGTGAAGTGGGTGTAGTAGTCAAATGCCAGTCCATAGTGTCCCACATTAGTGGTCGAGTACACGGCCTTGGCCATAGAGCGGATGGCAAGTATCGACAGGAGTTGCTCCTCGGGCTTGCCGGCTACCTGCTCCAGCAGGCGGTTGATGCTCTTGTTGATCTCGCGGGGATCGCCGCTCACCTTGACCTTGTAGCCAAATCGTGCCGCTATGTCGGCAAAGTTTGAGAGCTTGTCGCTGTTGGGCACATCGTGGATGCGGTAGACAAACGCCTTGGCGTTCTTGCCGCGCTGCACCTTGCCTATGTGCTCAGCCACCTTCATGTTGGCCAGCAGCATGAATTCCTCGATAAGCTGGTTGGCCTCCTTCTGCTCATGCTCGTGCACTGCGACGGGATGGCCCTGCTCATCTATGTCAAATTTCTTCTCTGAGCGGTTGAAGGCCACGCTTCCGCCGTCATCAAAGCGACGGCGACGCAGCTTCTGCGCCAGATCGTGCAGCGTGAGGATCTCGTCCTTGAGGTCGCCCTCACCGGTCTCTATCACCGCCTGAGCCTCTTCATAGGCAAAGCGGCGATTACTGCGTATGACGGTGTGGCATATCTCATAGCGCTTGATCACAGCGTCGGCCGTGAGCTCAAACATCACCGAGTGGGTGAGCTTGTCCTCATCGGGACGCAGCGAGCAGATGAAGTTGCACAGACGCTCGGGAAGCATGGGGATGGTGCGGTCTACCAGATAAACCGATGTGGCACGGCTCTCGGCCTCACAGTCAATTACGGTGCCGGGCTTAACGTAGTGTGTGACGTCGGCAATGTGCACGCCCACCTCCCAGTTGCCGTTGGGCAGGCGCTCGATCGACAGGGCGTCGTCAAAGTCCTTGGCGTCCTTGGGGTCGATAGTGAATGTGGTGACTCCACGCAGGTCGCGGCGGCGTGCCACCTCCTCGTCGGTGATGGTGGCATCGATGCGCTTGGCAGCGCGCTCCACGTTCTCGGGATACTTGTAAGGGAGTCCAAACTCGGCCAGGATGGCGTGGATCTCGGCATTGTTTTCGCCGGCATTGCCCAGCACGTCCTCAACCTCACCTATGGGTGTATTGGCTTCCTCGGGCCAGTCGACAATGCGCACAACCACCTTGTCGCCGGTCTTGCCGCCCTTGAGTTTGTCAAGGGGGATGAATATGTCAGTGGCCAGGAACTTGGTGTCAGATGCCAGCACGGCATAATACTTCTGCACGCTCAGCGTGCCCACAAACACCTGGTCCTTGCGTTCCAGTATCTTGATTACCTCGGCCTCGGGTTCCATGCCGTGGCGTGCCGCACTGATGTGCACCATCACCTTGTCACCGTTGAGAGCATGCATCGAGTTGCGCTCGGCCACCATGATGGGATTGCCGTCCTCGGCGCCTATGTCGACGCTGTTCTTGCCGTTGCTGCGGCGTATGAAGCGGCCCTCGGCCACCATCGAGCGGTTAGCGGCCTTGAAGCGGCCGGCGTCAACCTCCACGAGAAAACCGTCCACAGCTAGCTGTTCCAGGATGTCAACGATGAGCGCACGCTGCTTGGGAGAGCCGGCGCCCACAGCACTGGATACCTGCTTGTAATTGAAGGGTGTGTTGTCGCTGGTGTTGAAAAAATTGATCACTGCGTCATGAAATTCACGGCGCTCTATCTTCAATGATTTAAGTTTATCTTTTCTTGCCATAATTTTCTAAGTATTTTTTAGATGTTTAATGTGCCCACAGGGGCACTGATGCGTTGCAAAGATACTTATAATTTGCGACATAAGGGTTACAATGACTTGTTTAACGCGCTTTTAAGTAAAAAAAACATCATTTTTAGGGTCTTATTGCCCAATCTTCACTACTTTTGTAGTAGAAAAAAACATCAACTATAATGAAAAAGAACCTTTATGCCATAGCGGCAGCCCTGGTGCTGCTCACTTCATGCGGCGGCAACACTAAGCCCAGCACCGCACCGGCGCACCGCCAGGAACCGTCAATCGTGGCCACCACACCCAACGAAATGCGCAACGTGATGGCCGACATGCTCAACAACCCCGATGCAAGCCAGTCAATGAGTGCCGACCTCAAGTCGATAACCGACGAGGCGGCGCACCTGATAATAGGCAACACGGACAACACTCGTTACACCCCCTTTGACTGGTATGGCAAGCAGCTGAGCGACGACTCTCAGCAGCACAGCAACGATGTGGGCGACATACATGTGAGCAGCGACAGCGTCACCATAGAGATGACCTACAGCGACGCAACGCACAAGGTGCCCTACATTCTCGTCATGAAACACGAACAGGGCAAGTGGCTAATCGACGACATCGTGTGGACAGGACAGCAACCGCCACTCGACACCGAGCGACACGCTGCCGGCGCCTATGCCGACGAGGCAATAAACCGCCTCACCACCGGCGATGCACAAACGGCCGTGAACCGCATCAACGACCTCGCTGCCCAATGCAAGTCGAACCCCACCCTCATCCCCGGTGCCGTGAAGGACATCGAGACCGCACTGCACTATCTCAAAGAGAACCGCGGCTACACCGAGGACAACGGCAAGGCCATCGAGACCATCCTGCAACAACTCAAAAAGTAACCCCTGCCGACAATCCCCCCTGAAGAGGCACAAACTAACACAAGAGGCTCCAGCAACTGGGGCCTCTTGCCTTATATGATTACCAACTATAGATAGTAGCTAAAAAGAAAAAAGCTGTTCAGTCCCCTGGGGACGAACAGCTCCAAACTCTTCGTTTGTTGTAAGGTGTCTCTGCTTAGCAGGGATGAGTAGATTACTCAGCCTGTGCGCTATCAGCGGGAGCAGCAGCCTCAGCGGGAGCAGCAGCGCTATCAGCGGGAGCAGCAGCTGAATCAGCGGGAGCAGCAGCTGAATCCTCAACAACCTCAGTAGAAGCCTCTACAGATGCGCTTGCGCTACCCTCAGCGTTCTCAGCCTGGTTGCAAGATACGAAAGATACACCAAATACAACAGCAAGTAATAAAACTAACTTCTTCATTTTCTTTTTTAATTTAAATTAAATAATAAAACAATAATATTCCGTTTGAAATTCGGTGCAAATTTATATCATTTTTTTCATATGCAAATTTTTTTTTGCGTTTTTTTTTATTGCGATTTTACCATTTTTTTTGATTTTTCGACCAATTCTGCAAGAATAACACGCATAATACATTGATATTAAATTGTTTAATTAAAGAAAAAATGGTTTAATCTTGAAATGTTAAAAAGTGTTATCATTACGTCATTTATGCTCTAAAACACATTTTTGGGCGTTTTTTTTGATTTTTTAGTCGCCCAACTTCGCAAGCTGCGCCCACGCATGTGAACAAAAAAATTGGACCGCACCATCTTTTTGATAGCATGCGGTCCATTTATTCCGTTTTAAGGCCCAACCTTAACGATAGAGATATCGCTTGATGCTCTTCTTAGGAGTCTTCTCAAACTCCTGGGGAACGATTTCAATCTTTGTGATGCGCTCATAGGGGGCAACAAGCTTGTTGAGCTCTGCCTTCACGCGGTCCATCTGCTCGGGGAGCTGCTCGGGTGTTACGCCCAGCTGGTCCATCGACTCATAGTCAGGATAAACCAGAGCCACCAGCTTGCCTTCACGGTCCACCACGAGGCTCTCGTTGACATAAAGCATATTGTTGAGCTTAGCCTCGATCTCCTCGGGATAGATATTCTGGCCGTTGCTGCTCAGGAGCATGGTCTTGAGTCGGCCGCGAATGAATACCGTGCCGTCAGCGCTCAGTGTGCCCATGTCGCCGGTGTGCAGCCATCCGTCCTCGTCAATCACGTTTTTAGTGGCTTCCTCGTTGTGGAAATAGCCCATCATGGCGTTCTCGCCCTTGACGCATATCTCGCCCGGTGTATTCTCGGGGTCATCGCTCACAATCTTGCACTCCATGATGCCCGGCAGCACGCGGCCTGCACTGTGGGGTACAAACTCGCGCCACGGTGTGTGGCTCACCAGCGGAGCGCACTCAGTCATGCCATAGCCCACGGTAAACGGGAACTTGATCTTATAAAGGAAATCCTCGACCTCGGCGTTGAAAGCGGCACCGCCCACAATCACCTCTTCAAACTCTCCGCCAAATGCCTCGATGAGTTTCTTGCGTATCTGAGCATAAATCTTGTTGTCAAGGAAAGGAACTGCCAGAGCCCAGCGCAGCATGCCCTTGCTAATCATGGGCACAATCATCTTGCTGTAGATCTTCTCAAGCACAAGCGGCACGCATATCACAAGGTTAGGCTTAACCTCGTTCATGGCCTTGACCAGGATCTTGGGCGACGGGATGCGGCCCAGCAGCGTCACGTGCGATCCGGCAGCAAGCGGACACAGCATGTCGAAGGCACATCCATAAGCATGAGCCAGCGGCAGGAACGACAGGTGGCGCGAACCCTTGTGGCACAGGCCCGAGTTGATGCCATAGATGAGGTTACCGCAAATGTTGTTGCCAGTGATCATCACGCCCTTGCTGAAACCTGTGGTGCCCGATGTGTAGTTGATTTCCATCAGCTGGTCGCCCGCAATGTCGGCATAATGCACGTCATTGCGGTAAAAACCATTCTTATACTTGCGGTTGAAGGCACGGGTGAGGTTATAGAGATACTTGCTCACGTCCTCGTCGTTTTTCTCGGCCAGAAGCTTGCGGTCGTCGAGCGAGATTGCAGCCCTGATGTTGAGCAGGTGGTCAAAGTCGAGTGTATCCCAAATGCTTTTGCTCGAGAACAGCAGCTTAGCCTCACTGTGGTTGATGATGTGCTGTGCATCGTTGGGGTTGAAGTCTTGCAGGATGGGCACAATCACGGCACCATAAGTGATGGTCGCCAGGAACACTGTCACCCAGTTGGGTGTGTTCTTGCCTATCAGGGCTATCTTGTCGCCCTGCTCGATGCCGCATTGCTCAAAAAGCAGGTGCAGGCGAGCAATGTTGCGTGCAAAGTCCCCATAGGTGAGTGTGGACTTCTCGTTATAATCGCTCAGTGCCGGCAACTCCCAGTTGTCGATAAAACTCTTCTCGTATATCTTGATGGTGTTCTCTTTTAACATAACCTGTCGAAGTTAATTAATTCTCCACAAAGATACAACATTAGTTGCACATTCACAAATAAATTTAAACAAACACAGCCCACCCTCACAGCAACTACACCCACGTTAACAGCAACACAAAAAAACACCCAAGCACAACTGCTATATATAATATAAATAGGTACGCGCGAGAGCAAAACAAACCAAAAAAGAAAAAAAACACTATTTTTTTCATTTTTTTGCCAATTTAATTTGCCAGTTCAAAAAAAAGCAGTACCTTTGCAATCGCAAATGAGAAAAACATGACTCCGTAGCTCAGCTGGTAGAGCAATTGACTCTTAATCAATGGGTCGTGGGTTCGAGTCCCACCGGGGTCACCGAAGACCGATGATTTAGAAATAAATCGTCGGTTTTTCTTTTCTGCAACGCCCTCTGTTCACCCCTCGGCACACCCACCGCCGCTTACATTAAGAGCCGGGGTTAAGCCTACCAGAAACAGCGGGGACACACAACACAGCACGCCTTTTTAAAAATAAAATGGCATAAAGTTGCATATTAATAAAATTATTCATACTTTTGCATTGTGATAATTAATCTATATTTTTTAACTCTGATGTTCTACAGCGACTTCCACCGCCTATAAAACAATCAATTAAAGAAATTACAGATAGTAAGAGGACCAAGCACAGTGTACATTTTTCAAGAAAACGCCGCTCGCGCAACATGAATTATCTTGCAATTGTGTGACCACAGCAACTTACATTTCAAGGACGCAGAGAACAAAAAAAACTAATTTATTGAAAACAAAGTGAAAAAGAAAAAATCTAGGATTCAACTCATCGTCGACCTGATCAACGAACACTGCATCGGCAGCCAAAGCGAACTGTGCCAACTGCTCACCAACAGCGGAGTAGATGTTACCCAAGCCACCCTGTCGCGCGACCTCAAGACACTGCGCGCAACCAAGGTGCCTACCGAGAACGGCGGCTACATGTACATCATCCCTGACAGCAATGAGATCCACAACAAGATGCTCGAGCACGGACAGGCCTCTTCGTCGGCCGGCAACCATGTGCGCCCCATGTCTATTGAGTTTTCAGGAAACATGGCCGTAATCAAAACTCGCAACGGTTATGCCACAGGCTTGGCTTATGACATCGACGTGAGCCACAGCTCTGAGATTCTGGGCACCATCGCCGGAGCCGACACCGTTTTCGCCATACTGCGCGAAGGCGTGAGCCACGACACCGCACGCGCCTTCTTTGAGCGCGTGATGGCACACGACGAGTAACATACACATTTTATATAAAACAAAAAAAACAGTAAATCTATGTCAGTAAACAAAGTAATCTTACTGGGCAACGTGGGCAAGGACCCCGACGTGCGCTACCCCTCACAAGGCCAGGTGGTGGCATCATTCCCGTTTGCCACAACCGAGCGCGGCTACACCACTGCTAACGGCACCCAAGTGCCCGAGCGCACCGAGTGGCACAACATCGTGATGTGGGGACGCAATGCCGAAGTTGCCGAGAAGTTCATCCGCAAAGGCACACAACTCTACATCGAGGGCAAGATACGCACTCGCTCCTACGACGACCGCAACCAGATCAAACGCTACATCACCGAGATCTACGTAGACACGTTTGAACTGCTGGGACGCCCTCAGTCACAACAGGCTCCCGGACAATAACGGGACCCACGCAGTCCACACACAGGGCTCGTCAACAACGCCACATTGCTGCCGACCACGACAGTTACAATACATTTATCCCCCGGTGTCACTCCATCGTTGACATCGGGGGATAAAAAAAATAACTGTCTCCCGACAGCTATTTTTTTGCATACTTAAAATCTAATACCATGAAAAACCGATGCAAAGTTAGTGTATTTTTTTGATATTGGTCCAAATTGCGGGGTAATTATTGCGAATTTAACAATTATTAACCAGTACAGAGCGATTCTTTAACCTTATTGACAGTCAAAACGATGTGAATGCACTGAGACATCCCACCACATCACTTTCACGCAAACAACACAATTTGCATCAAAAAAGCAAAAAAAACACTAACACCCCAGCCTCCACCACAGCAACACCCCACCGGCAGCCACCGCGACAACGCCCTACTGGCAGCCATCTTGCCCCACCACCAGCACCCACATCCATCCCCTGGAACCCCGGCTATGCCGGAAAACCCGGTAATGTCCGGTAATGCCGTCTATACCAGTGCCTCCAGCATAGCCGTGCAACATGCAGTTGTCGAGACACCCATGGCGCCCGGCAGCCACCGTGCCCCAGCATTCATGCTGGGGTATATAACGCAAAAAAGCCTCGGAGAGAATCTCCAAGGCTTCTTGCGGTGCGTACAGGACTCGAACCAGCGACCTCCTGCGTGACAGGCAGGCATTCTAACCAACTGAACTAACGCACCGTTTGTCAATTGTGCAACTCGTTTTCCTAATTGCGAGTGCAAAGGTAATACAAATTTTCCATACCAACCAAATTTTTTTGCAACTTTTTTTGTTTTTACCCTCATTTTTGCTCAAAAATGCCAACTCTTTTGTAACTTTGCACTATATTTCTAGAATAATTACAACATGAAGATATCAATCATCAACGGACCAAACCTCAACCTAGTGGGGGTGCGCGAGCCCGAAATATATGGCAACATGTCGATGGACTCTTATCTGCAGAGCCTGGTTGAGCGATACCCCGACGTGGAGTTCATCCTCTTCCAGAGCAATCACGAGGGAAGCATCATCGACGAGATACAACGTGTGGGGTTTGACGTGGACGGCATCGCCATCAACGCCGGAGCCTACACCCACTACTCTATCGCAATAGGCGATGCACTCAAGGCCGTCACCGCACCGGCCATCGAGGTGCACATCAGCGACGTGCAGGCACGCGAGCCCTACCGCCACATCTCCATGATCAAGGACTCGTGCCGCTGCGTCATCGCCGGCTATGGCCTTGACAGCTACCGCAGGGCAGTGGACGCAATCATCACAGGTAACTACAACGCCGAGCAGTGATGGACGAGAAGCTAGAACAATATGTGCTGGCACACATCGATGCCGAGCCCGACAATCTCAAGCGACTGGACCGCGACACCCACCTGCGCCTGCTCTACTCACGCATGTGCTCGGGCCACCTGCAAGGTCGACTGCTCAAGATGCTGGTGCGCATGATCAACCCCAACCAGGTGCTCGAACTGGGCACTTACAGCGGCTACTCGGCCCTGTGCATGGCCGAGGGACTGATGCAGCCCGACGCCGCCATCCACACCATCGAGATCGAGGACGAGCTGGAGGATTTCTTGCGCGAGCATTTTGCACAGTCGCCCCACGGACACCGCGTGCACCTGCACATAGGCGATGCAGTCCAGGTGCTCGACGAGCTGGACGGCAGCTTTGACCTGGCCTTTATCGACGCCAACAAGCGCGACTATGTGGAGTACTACAACATGGTGCTTCCGCGCATCACCCCCGGCGGCTACATCATCGCCGACAACACCCTGTGGGACGGCAAGGTGGTGGACTGGGGCAAGCACCTCGACGCACAGACCAAGGGCATCCTTGACTTCAACGACCTGGTGGCCAGCGACCCGCGCGTGGAGGTGGTGATCATACCCCTGCGCGACGGCCTCACCATTATCAGAAAGAAATAGGCTATCTGTGCCAGATAAGTCACATAGGTTTATTTCCCAAATTGAAAAAAAAGAACTAACTTTGCACAAAATTTTAAAACACATATAAGTTTTGGAAAGTACACGATTACAAAAGATTGCACGCCTTGTGCAGAAAGAACTGAGTGAGATATTTCGTCTTGAGACCGCCAAGATGGGCGGAGTGCTGGTGAGCGTCAGCTCGGTGCGCGTGTCGCCCGACCTGAGCATTGCCCGCGTGCACCTGAGCATCTTCCCCAGCGAGCGAGCACAGGAGCTCATCTCTAACATCAACGCTAACGAGAAGCGCATTCGCTATGACCTGGCTCAACGTGTGCGCCACCAGATGCGCAAATGCCCCGAGCTCACCTTCTTCATCGACGACTCACTCGACTACATCGAGCACATCGACTCACTGCTTCACCCCGAGCAGTAAAAATCGGGTTAACAGGTTAAGTGGTTAACAGGTTAACGGGTTAATGGGTTAATGGGTTAATGGGTTAACGGGTTAACGGGTTAAGAGGTTAAGAGCTAAACGATTAAACCTTTAAACCCTTAAACGGTTAAACGATTAAACTTTTAAACCTTTAAACTTTTAAACCTTTAACGATTAAACTTTTACAAAAAAAATGAACTGGACGCTCAACATAGCATGGCGCTACCTTGTGTCTAAAAAGGCACACAACGCTGTCAACATCATCTCCATCGTCTCGGTGCTGGGTGTGATGGTGACAACGGCTGCGCTCGTGTGTGTGCTGAGCGTGTTCAACGGATTTCGCGGCATGATCATGGGCCGCCTTGCCATGCTCGACCCCGAGATAGCCGTGACGGCCACCGTGGGCAAGACCATGGAGCACGGCGACAGCGCTCTCAAGGCCATCAAAGCCATCCCCGGCATAGCACAGGCAGTGCCGGTGATCGAGGATCAGGCGCTTGCCGTCTTTGCCGACTACCAGATGCCAGTGCGACTCAAGGGCGTGCCCGATGAGTACACGTCTATCAACAGCATGGACAGCCTCATCGTGGACGGAGAATTCAAGCTGCACGACCAGGTGTCGCCCTATGCCGTGCTGGGCGTGGGCCCTGCCATAGCACTGCACGTGCGGCCCGAGTATCTGCGCATGATGCAACTCTATGCCCCACAGCGCCAGGGACGCGTCAACCTGGCCAACCCCATGGGGGCATTTCGCGTCGACTCACTCTTTGTGTCGGGCGTGTTCCTGCTACAGCAAAACAACTATGACGCTGACCTAATCTACGTGCCTCTGGACATGACCCGCAAGCTATTCAACTATGAGTCAGAGGCCACACAGATCGAAATCAAACTAGCACCGGGAGCCAACGAACAGGCCGTCATGCACGACCTGGAAAAGGCGCTGGGCAGCAGCTACACCGTCAAGAACCGCCTCATGCAACAGGCCATGGCCTACAAGATGGTCAACATCGAGAAGTGGATGGCATTCCTGCTGCTGGCCTTCATCCTGGTCATCGCCACATTCAACGTCATCAGCACCCTGTCGCTGCTCATCATCGAGAAAGACCGCAGCATCGCCACGCTGCTGAGCATGGGCGCTAACGGCAGCCAGGTGACACGCATCTTTGTCACCGAGGGGTGGCTCATATCGCTCGTGGGCGCCGTCACCGGCATCGTGCTGGGACTTGTGCTGTGCCTGTGCCAGCAGCAATTTGGGTGGATCACGCTCAACGTCGACCCCTCGCAGGTCATCGTCTATGCCTACCCCGTAGAGGTGGTGTGGACCGATATCATCGTCGTGTTCCTGCTTGTGGCGGCAGTGGGCCTGCTCACCTCGCTGGCCACATCACTCACCATGCGCCGCCGCCTCTCTTCTAAAGCACACAAATCCTGACAATCACATTTCAATCGCACCCCGAGGCCTCGCCACGGTGGATAGATCACCCATGTCAACCTCCCCGTTGACCGTGGGCTCTGAGCTCGTTTTTTATTAATTAAGGTGAAACAGCAAAAAATAGTGCCCCCACGATGCCCGTAATGTGGCATAAAAAGTGTATCTTTGCAGTTTGAAGCGGCCACACATGGCGGCCGCACCCACCAACTAAGAAAATGAAAGAAGAACTAAATAAAACAGACGCCGAGAAGAGCATCATCTCGCAGGCCGCAACCGAGGAATACAAGTATGGTTTCGTGACCGACATCGAGACCAACGTGATCCCCAAAGGCCTCAACGAGGACGTAGTGCGACACATCTCGGCTCTCAAGAACGAACCCGAGTGGCTGCTCGACATGCGCCTCAAGGCTTATGCCCACTGGCTCACACTCAAGCAACCCACATGGGGACACATCGACATGCCCGAGATTGACTTCCAGGACATCAGCTACTATGCCGCTCCACGCAAGAAGGCCGAGGGCGACAAGGGCGAGATTGATCCCGAGCTCAAGAAAACCTTTGACAAGCTGGGCATCCCCCTGGAGGAACAGATGCGACTGAGCGGCATGGCCGTTGACGCCGTCATGGACAGCGTGAGCGTGACCACAACCTATCGCGAGAAACTTGCCGAGCTAGGCGTGATATTCTGCTCCATCAGCGAGGCAGTGAAGGACTACCCTGACCTCATCAAGAAGTACCTGGGCAAGGTGGTGCCTTACACCGACAACTTCTATGCTGCCCTGAACACAGCCGTGTTCAGCGACGGATCGTTTGTCTACATCCCCAAGGGCGTGCGCTGCCCCATGGAGCTGTCTACCTACTTCCGCATCAACGCGGCGCAGACCGGCCAGTTTGAGCGCACCCTCATCGTGGCCGACGACGACAGCTATGTATCATACCTCGAGGGCTGCACCGCCCCCATGCGCGACGAGAACCAGCTGCACGCCGCCATCGTGGAGATCATCGTCGAGGACCGTGCCGAGGTGAAATACAGCACCGTGCAGAACTGGTATCCCGGCGACAAGGACGGCAACGGCGGCATCTACAACCTGGTGACCAAGCGCGGCCTATGCCGTGGCGACCACAGCAAGCTGTCGTGGACCCAGGTGGAGACCGGCAGTGCCATCACTTGGAAATATCCCAGCTGCATCCTCAAGGGCGACAACAGCGTGGGCGAGTTTTACAGCGTGGCCCTCACCCGCAACTACCAGCAGGCCGACACCGGCACCAAGATGATACACCTGGGCAAGAACTCCAGCAGCACCATCGTGAGCAAGGGCATCAGCGCCGGCCACAGCCAGAACAGCTACCGCGGCATGGTCAAGGTTGCCCCCAAGGCCACCGGTTGCCGCAACTACACCCAGTGTGACAGTCTGCTGCTGAGCGACACCAGCGGAGCCCACACCTTCCCCGTGATTGAGGTGGGCAACGACTCGTCGGTAGTAGAACACGAGGCCACAACGAGCAAGATCAACGAGGACCAGATATTCTACTGCAACCAGCGCGGCATCAGCACCGAGGACGCCGTGGGCCTCATCGTCAACGGCTATGCCAAGGAAGTGATGGCCAAGCTCCCCATGGAATTTGCCGTCGAAGCCCAGAAACTCCTCAGCGTCTCCCTCGAAGGCTCAATTGGCTAACCGCCTAAAACTAGAAATTCTAGATAGCCTAGAATGCCTAGAATGCCTATATAGTTTAGAATAAAAAAGAAAACAACATAAAACTATGCTTATAATAAAAGATTTACGTGCCTCTATTGAGGGCAAGGAAATATTAAAGGGGGTTAACCTCACAGTGCGTCCCGGCGAGGTACACGCCATCATGGGCCCCAACGGCTCAGGCAAGAGCACGCTGAGCAATGTGCTCACCGGACATCCCGCCTACACTGTCACTGGCGGTGAGGTGACATTTGGCGGCAAGGACCTGCTGGCATTGTCACCCGAGGACCGCGCCCACGAGGGACTGTTCCTCAGCTTCCAGTATCCCGTCGAGATTCCTGGCGTGTCGATGGTCAACTTCATGCGCGCCGCCATCAACGAGAAACGCAAGTACTTTGACCAGGAACCCCTCAGCGCCAGCGACTTCCTGAAGCTGATGCGCGAGAAGCGCGCCGTTGTTGAGCTTGACAACAAGCTTGCCTCACGCTCAGTCAACGAGGGTTTCTCGGGCGGTGAGAAAAAGCGCAATGAGATTTTCCAGATGGCCATGCTCGAGCCCAAGCTGAGCATCCTCGACGAGACCGACAGCGGCCTTGACATCGACGCACTGCGCATCGTGGCAAGCGGCGTCAACAAGCTCAAGAGCGAGGAGAACGCTACCATAGTCATCACCCACTACCAGCGTCTGCTCGACTACATCAAGCCCGACTTTGTGCACGTGCTCTACAAGGGACGCATCGTGATGAGCGCTGGCCCCGAGCTGGCTCTCGAACTCGAGGAGAAGGGTTATGACTGGATCAAGGCCCAGGTTGACGGAGAATAAACCCCAAACTAACAACAATGAACGCATTACAACAATACATAGACCTCTTCAAGGACAACCGCTCCACCATTGAGAACGGCGCACCTGCTGTGCTCAACGCCCAGCGCGACGCTGCCCTCAAGGCTCTGGAGACGGTACGACTGCCCCGCAAGGGCAGCGAGGACTACGAGGCCACCGACCTCGAGGCAGTCTTTGCCCCTGACTATGGCATGAACCTCACGCGCATCGCCTTCAGCGGTGACGCGGCCGAGAGTTTCCGCTGCGACGTGCCCAACATGAGCACATGCCTATACATGTGCTTCAACGACAGCATCGTGGCAGGCCCCAACGCCGTGCGCAATGCTGGTGGCGTGGTGGTGGAGACATTTGCCCAGGCAGCCGCTAATCATCCCGGCGTGCTGGCACGCTACGGCTCGCTGGCAAGCCTTGACGACCCCACCGTGGCGCTCAACACACTGCTGGCCCAGGACGGCCTGCTGGTGTATGTGCCCCGCGGCGTGGTTGCCGAGCGACCCATCCAGCTGGTCAACATCTTCAACACCACACAGCCGCTCATGGCAGTGCGCCGCATCCTCGTGGTGCTGGAGCAGGGAGCGCAGGCCCGCATGCTGGTGTGCGACCACACGCAGAACAAGGACGTGGACTACCTGGCATCGCAGGTGGTAGAGATTATCGCCGCCGAGGACTCAGTGTTTGACTACTACGACCTGGAAGAGAGCAGCCCCGCCACCCACCGCGTGTCATCAATCTATGCACAGCAGGCGGCAGGCAGCAACGTGCTCATCGACGGCATCACGCTCACTAACGGCTTCACCCGCAACAACTACCGCATCAGCGTGGACGGCGAGCATGCCGAGACCACACTGCTGGGCATGACCATCGCCGGCGACAAGCAGCATGTCGACACCCACACGCTCATCAGCCACAATGTGGGCAATTGCCACAGCAACGAGATGTTCAAGTATGTGCTGGGCGACCAGGCTGTGGGCGCATTTGCCGGCAAGATTCTTGTCAAGGAAGGCTGTCCGCGCGTCGAAGCCTACCAGGGCAACCGCAACCTGTGCGCTTCGCCCGAGGCCCGCATGTACACCAAGCCTCAGCTCGAGATCTACACCGATGACGTGAAGTGCTCGCACGGCACCACCATAGGCCAGCTCGACCAGGAAGCGCTCTACTACATGCGCACACGCGGCATCAGTGCCGACGAGGCTCGCCGACTGCTCATGCAGGCCTTCATGGCCGACGTCATCGACGGCGTGCGCCTGGAGATGCTGCGCGACCGCCTGCACCACCTGGTAGAGAAACGCTTCAACGGCACCCTGGCCGCATGCTCATCATGCCAGGAGGCGTGTAAAGGGTTAAGAGGTTAACAGGTTAACAGGTTAACAGGTTAAGAGGTTAACAGGTTAACAGGTTAACCCGGATTTCCCGGAAATTCCGGAAAAGCCGGATCCCCCCGAGTATCCGGTAATGAACGATTACATCATTGACTATGAATATAGAAGAGATAAGACAGGAGTTCCCCATTCTGGAGCGCGAGGTAGACGGCAAGCCGCTGGTCTACTTTGACAACGCGGCCACATCACAGACTCCGCTGTGCGTGGTCAACGCCATCACCGAGATGTATAACTGCCACAAGGCCAACGTGCATCGCGGCGTACACACGCTGTCGCAGGAAGCCACTGACCGCGTGGAGGCATCACGCGAGAAGGTGCGCGCCTTTATCAACGCCGCTTCCGTCCAGGAAGTAATCTTCACCCGCGGCACCACCGAGGGTATCAACCTCGTGGCTAGCTCTATGGGCGAGAAGATATTCAACGGCGACGAGATCATCGTCACGCAGATGGAGCACCACAGCAACATCGTGCCCTGGCAACTGCTGGGACAACGCAAGCGCATCAGGCTCATCGTGGTCCCCGTCAAAGAGGACGGCACACTCGACATCGAGGCCTACGAGGACCTCTTCAGCGACAGCACGCGCTTTGTGGCCATCAGCCACATGAGCAACGTGCTGGGCACGGTCAACCCAGTGAAGCAGATGATTGAGATTGCCCATGCACACGATGTGCCCGTGCTGGTCGACGGCGCTCAGGCCGCACCACACATGCCCGTCGACGTGCAGGACCTCGACTGCGACTTCTATGCTTTCTCGGCCCACAAGATGTATGGTCCCACCGGCGTGGGCGTGCTCTACGGCAAGAAGAAATGGCTTGAACGCATGACTCCCTACCAGGGCGGCGGCGAGATGATCTCTACCGTGTCGTTCAAGAACACCACCTGGGCCGACCTCCCCTTCAAGTTCGAGGCCGGCACGCCCGACTTTGTGGGCATTGCCGCTCTGGGCACCGCCATCGACTACATCCAGTCGCTGGGCATGGACAATATAGCCTCACGCGAGCAGGAACTGCTGGAATATGCCACAGCACGTCTGCAAGAGATAGACGGACTGCGCATCTATGGCACTGCGCCACACAAGGGTGCCGTCATCTCGTTCCTCGTCAACGACATCAACAGCTATGACATGGGACTGCTGCTCGACAAGCTGGGCTTTGCCGTGCGCACCGGACACCACTGCGCGCAGCCGCTCATGGAGCGCTATGGAGTGACTGGCATGATTCGTGCATCATTCTCATTTTACAACACCCACGACGAGATTGACCGCTTCGCACAAGCAGTACAACGCGTGAGTGCAATGTTTTGATTACCAACCCTAAATATTTTGTATCATGGAATTCTATGTATTTATCGACAACGAGCAACGCGGACCCTACACCATCAGACAGCTTGAGCAACTGGGCATCACCCCCGAGACCGACGTGTGGACCAAGGGAATGCCTGACTGGAAACCTGCCGGCGACGTGCCCGAACTCACGTCACTGCTGCAAGAACTCGACTACAAGCGTCGCCGCTATGAGATCCCCGAGGAACGCACCTACAACCCGCCCGCCGAGAAGACCAAGAAAAAACGCGGCGGATGCATGCTGTGGGGACTCCTCGTTACCTTTGTGGTCCTTGCGGTGATGATTGTAACCGTGCCGTCGCGCGAAGACCACGTGGGAGCCATCAAGGACACCACACACGAGTGGGTCAACTCCATCGTCAACACCACCGGCCTGGGCGGCTCGGTGATAGGCGAGATGGCCAAGTGGGTGACCGACAACGGTGCCGACGTCATCATCAACCAGCTGTTCACCTGCGACAACTACTTTGTGTGTTCAGTGGGATACTTTACTTATGGCCACGAGCGCAAACAGGTGTCGCTGGGCGTCCTGGGGCACGTGTTCACATTTGACAAGGCCGCCATCAACGAGGCCATACGCAACGCCATTGCGCCCAAGCTCAAAGAAGAAGAGGCGGCCATGGACGTGGCACCCGACATCATCACCGTGGACCCGCAGCCCATATACCCCGGCAGACCTCAGGACAACGAGGAGAATGCAACCGAGCAACCCGAACAGCCCAAGGCCGAGAAGGCCGAAAAGCAGGGCTCTGACCCGGCACGCGAGCTCCTCGACACCGTGGCACAGCACGTGAAGCGCGAGGCGCTCAAGGCAGCTAAGGAGTGGGCCAAGAAAAAAATCGACGAAATGTAACTACACTATCATTTTTTACAGCACGGGAGAGAGATGTCAACCCGCTTTGCACCCAACGCCCGCAAAACAAGAATCATGACATCCGCCCCGCAATTTATATAGAACTATGAATTATACTGAGAATCTTCCCGACGGACGCCTCATCGTGAGGGGCCACATCGTGGACGTAATAAAGAGATACACCTATGACGGCGAGATTGTTGTCGCCCAGGGCAAAATCGAATCAATAACCAAGCGCGACGACATCCCCGCCGACGCACCCTATTACATGCCCGGATTCATCGACGGACACGTGCATGTGGAGAGCTCAATGATGCTCCCCACCGAGTTTGCCCGCATCGCAACCCAGCACGGCACAGTGGGCGCAATATGCGACCCCCATGAGATTGCCAACGTGATAGGCACTGAAGGTGTGCGTCTCATGCTCGACTCGGCACGTGCTTCGCTGTTCCACTTTGCTTTTGGCTGCCCGTCGTGCGTTCCCGCCTGCGGTCCCTCAATCGAGACCAGCGGACACACTATTGACAGCAAGGCCGTGGCCCAGCTCATGCAGGACGACGAGATCTGGTTCCTGGGCGAGATGATGAATTTCCCCGGAGTGCTCAACCACGACAGCGAGGTGATGGCCAAGGTCAAGGCCGCCCTCGATGCAGGCAAGCCCGTTGACGGACATGCTCCCGGACTGGTGGGCGAGAGCCGCATGCAGTACACCCTGGCAGGTATCACCACCGACCACGAGTGCACCACCCTCACCGAGGGACGCGACGCTGTGGCTTGTGGCATGATTGTGCAGATACGCGAGGGATCGGCAGCCAAGGACTATGCCGCACTGTCACCGCTCATCAGCGAGGCTCCAGGACACGTGATGCTGTGCACCGACGACAGCCACCCCACCGACCTCGTGAGAGGACACATCAACCTCATCGTGCAGCGCGCACTGGCCGACGGATATAACATCATGGACATCCTGCAGGCGGCTTGCGTCACTCCTGTGCACCACTACGGACTCCCCGTGGGACTGCTGCAGCCCGGTGACTCGGCCGACTTCATAGGCGTGGATAACCTGAGCCCCAACTTCCGCATCATCAAGACTTACATCAAGGGCGAACGCGTCTTCTCGTCAACCGGGCACGACACCGCCATAGCACAGCTCGAGCGCTCGGTAGCTTTCCAGAGCAAGCTGCGCGACGTCAACACATTCAACATGTTCAACGCATCGCCCATCACTGTAGACGACATCGCCACACAGGCACACGGCGACGTGCACGTGATCGTAGCCAGCGACGGCTCGCTGCTCACCGGACATGAGGTCAGACCACTGACACGCGACATCCAGAAGATTGTGGTGCTCAACCGCTACACTCCCGGAGCCAAGCCCCAAGTGGGTTTCATCAAGGGGTTCAACATCACTAACGGAGCCTTTGCACAGACCATAGCCCATGACTGCCACAACATCATGGCCGTGGGCAGCAACGACGAGATGCTGGTCGAGGTCATCAACCGCGTCATCAAGATGGAAGGCGGCATAGCTGCAACTGACGGAATCGAGATGACCGAGCTGCCACTGCCCATAGGCGGACTCATGTCGGCCATCAACGGCCACGAGATTGCCCACCGCAGCATGCTGCTCGAGGAGACTGTGAGCCGCGCCGGATGCCACCTGCGATCTCCGTTCATCACTCTGGGATTCATGGCTCTGCCCGTGATACCCAAGCTCAAGCTCACCGACAAGGGGCTGCTCGACACCGCCGCATTCCAGTTCATCCAGCAATAAGCACCACAGGCAACAGCCCGCCAGGAACCGAAGGTTGCACCCATGGATGCTCGCGCACAAACCTGAGTGTCAAAACCAAATGTCAAACAGCAAATCACCCATAACAAAGAGCTCGGCGTTGTGCCGAGCCCTTTCTTTTTAATACCACCCTTAACCACTTATTGCACAAGGCGTTTACTACACATCCCGACATCACCGCAACGCATAACCTCACCATACCCTCCACGCTCTCAAACGACCACACGGCGTGCCCCCACATTGGGCACCACAAAAAAGCATCGGGGACATCACATTTTTCAAGAATTAACAAGCATTTTTTAACTATTTTTTTAGAGGAATTGCTTTATTATTTGCGGGATTTTTTGTAATTTTGTATGTTTTTGGGCGGCAAGCGTTTGCACACTGCCCAAAAGCCCCAAAAATACAGAAGAAAACATACTTTTTATGGCAGAAGATTATAATATCGAAGAACAAGAAGAAAAACAGTATTCGGCGTCCAATATCCAGGTCCTCGAAGGCCTTGAGGCTGTGCGCAAGCGCCCCTCAATGTACATCGGCGATACCAACACCAAGGGTCTTCACCACCTCGTGAGCGAGGTTGTGGACAACTCTATCGACGAGGCACTCGCAGGATTCTGCGACACCATCAACGTCACCATCGGTGTCGACGACTCTATCACCGTGCGTGACAACGGCCGCGGTATCCCCGTCGACGAGCACGAGAAGCTCCACAAGAGCGCGCTCGAGGTCGTGATGACAGTGCTCCATGCCGGCGGTAAGTTTGACAAGGGCTCTTACAAGGTGTCTGGTGGTCTGCACGGTGTGGGCGTGAGCTGCGTTAACGCGCTGAGCGACTACTTGCGTGCCGAGGTGCGCCGCGGCGGCAAGATCTATATGCAGGAATACTCTATAGGCAAGCCCAAGGGCAATGTAACCGTCATAGGCGAGTGTGCCGAGGACGAGCACGGCACCACCGTTACATTCCACCCCGACGCTAACATCTTCCAGGATACTGTCTATCAGTTCTCTATGCTCGCAAAGCGTCTGCGCGACCTTGCATTCCTTAATGCAGGTGTAAGACTGACCCTTACCGACATGCGCTCACTCGACGAGGACGGCACTCCCCGTAGCGAGGAATTCTTCAGCGAGACAGGTCTTGACGACTTCGTGCGCTATATCGACGCAAACAAGGAGCCTCTGATTCAGGATGTCATCCACTTCAGCAACAATGACGGCGAAATCCCTGTCGAGGTTGCCATGACCTATAACACCTCGTTCAAGGAGCACGTCTTCTCTTATGTAAACAACATTAACACCATCGAGGGCGGTACCCACCTCATCGGTTTCCGCAACAGCTTGGGTGCAATTCTCAAGAAGTATGCCGAGGACAACAGAATGCTCGAGAAGATGAAGGTTGAACTCAAGCCCGAGGACTACCTGCAAGGTCTCACCGCAGTCGTTTCGGTCAAGGTGCTTGAGCCCCAGTTCGAGGGTCAGACCAAGACCAAGCTCGGTAACTCTGAAGCCCGAACAGCCGTTTATGCTGTAGTGCGCGACGAACTCAAAATCTACCTCGAGGAGCATCCTGCACAGGCCAAGGCTATCGTGGAGAAAATCATCCTCTCGGCTACAGCACGCCATGCTGCCGAGAATGCACGCCTTAAGGTGACACGCAAGTCGCCTCTGGCCGGCGGTGGCCTGCCCGGCAAGCTCACCGACTGCTCGTCAAAGGACCCCGGACAGACCGAGCTGTTCATCGTCGAGGGAGACTCGGCGGGTGGATCGGCAAAGCAAGGCCGTGACCGTCAGTTCCAGGCTATCCTCCCCTTGCGCGGTAAGATCCTCAACGTGGAGAAAGCGCTTGAGCACAAGATCTTTGAGAGCGACTCTATCGTGACACTCTTCCGTGCACTGGGCGTGACCATAGGCACTGAGGAAGATCCCAAGGAGCCCAACCTGAGCCGCCTGCGTTACCACAAGATCATCATCATGACCGATGCCGATGTCGACGGTGCTCACATCGCGACATTGTTGATGACATTCTTCTTCCGCCACATCCGTCCCGTCATTGAGAACGGTTACCTCTACCTTGCAACTCCGCCACTCTACAAGGCCACCAAGGGCAACCACGAGGAATACTGCTGGAACGACATGCAGCTGCGCACCTTCATCGACAGCTATGCAGCCGGCAACGAGGAGCAGGTGAAGATTCAGCGATACAAAGGTCTCGGTGAGATGAACCCCGACCAGCTGTGGGAAACAACAATGGACCCCGAGAAGCGCCTGCTCAAGCGCGTCAACATCAGCGACGCTGTGGAGGCCGACCGCATCTTCTCAATGCTCATGGGCGAGGACGTGGAGCCGCGCCGCAAGTTCATCGAGGAGAACGCGACCTATGCAACACTCGACACCTAAATAAAACTAACACATATAGTCTTCTATACCCCATCCGCGAGGCCAGCCCCTCGCGGATGCTTTTTTTATCCACAAGCCACCCCTCCACCCCACAAAGCCATAAATACCATAAAGGCTATCCAGGCTATAAAGGCTACCCAGACTATATCGGCTATCCAGGCTATATCGGCTATCCAGGCTATAACGGCTATCCCCCATCCAGGTCATAGAAAAAAATGTTCCACGCGATAAAAGTTATTAACAATATATGTGAGTTATCAACATTTTACCAATTATTAAACCTGATTTTTAGGATATTTGGAGAAAAAACCATTCCTTTGCACCGTGAAACATTTTTCAATTTTATGGGAAAAACAATAGCTATAGCAAATCAAAAGGGTGGCGTGGGCAAAACCACCACCGCCATCAATCTGGCTGCGTCCCTGGCCATGCACAAGAAGAAAGTGCTCATCATCGATGCCGATCCGCAGGCTAATGCCACTTCAGGACTGGGCGTCGAACCCAAGCACATGACTTCTACTATATATGAGTGCCTGGTCGACGACTACCCCATGCGCAGTGCCGCCGTCAACACCTCAGTCAACGGTCTCGACATCGTGGGATCACGCATCGACCTCGTGGGCGCAGAGCTGGAACTCATCAACAAGCCAAACCGCGAGAACACACTCAGGCAAGCCATCAGCACCGTCAAGGACGACTATGACTACATCCTCATCGACTGTAGCCCCTCACTGGGACTCATTACCGTCAACGCGCTCACAGTCGCTGACAGTGTCATCATCCCCGTGCAGGCCGAGTACTTTGCACTCGAAGGCATCAGCAAGCTGCTCAACACAGTGCGCATCATCAAGTCTAAGCTCAACAAGTCACTGAGCATAGAGGGTTTCCTGCTCACCATGTATGACTCACGCCTGAGACTTGCCAACCAAATCTACGAGGAACTCAAAAACCACTTCGGAGACATGGTTTTCAACACGGTTATTCCGCGCAACATCAAGCTCAGCGAGGCTCCCAGCCACGGACTGCCCGCTATCATCTACGACCCCAACAGCCGTGGAGCGACCAGCCACATGCAGCTTGCCAAGGAGCTCATCAACAAAGCGCGTAAAAACAAATAAAACAGGATTTTCAGTATGCCAGTCAACAAGAAAAGAAGCGCCCTGGGCCGCGGTCTCGACTCGCTCATCTCGATGGACGATGTGCAGACAGGCGGTTCGTCGGCAATCAACGAAATACCCATCTCACAAATCACCCCCAACCCCGACCAGCCGCGCACCTCGTTTGACGAGACCGCACTGGAGGAGCTGGCGGTGTCGATACGAGAACTGGGCATCATACAGCCCCTCACCGTGCGCAGCATCGGCACTAACGCTTACCAGATTATCTCGGGTGAGCGCCGCTATCGTGCCGCTAAGCTCGCCGGCCTGGAGAGTGTGCCCGCCTATGTGCGCACCGTGGGTGATGCCGAGCTCACCGAGATGGCCCTCATCGAGAACATACAGCGCGAGGACCTCAACGCCATTGAGATTGCCCTCACATTCCGCAAGCTCATCGACCAGTATCACCTCACACAGGAGCGCCTGAGCGAACGCATAGGTAAAAACCGTGCCACCATCGCTAACTTCCTGCGACTGCTCAAGTTGCCTGCCGAGGTGCAGCTGGGACTGCGCGACAAAGCGGTAGACATGGGCCACGCACGCGCACTGCTGTCGATCGACAAGGCTTCACTGCAGCTCAAGCTTTATAACGAGATCCTCAAGAAGGGACTGTCAGTGAGACAAGTGGAGCAACTGGTAAAACAATACCGCAATGCGCCCGCAGCCGCAACTACAGCGCCCGTAGCACAGCCGTCAAAGACGATGTCGGCCGGCGACTACGAGATTTTGCGCAAGCACCTTGCAGCATCATTTGGCGTGCCGGTGAAATTTGCCTGCAACAACGCCGGCAAGGGCAAGATCACGTTCCAGTTCAAGGACGAGGCCGAGCTCAAGAAAATCATCGCAATCTTTGACACATTAAAATAAATAATACATGCCGCAGCACGGCTCGCCGGGCTGCACAATCAATTACAACAATACACTCGTGACACGTTTTACATCTCTCACCCGTCGACTATGGAGCATGGCCACTGCGCTGTGCCTGGCCATTGCTGTGCACGCCACATCGGCAATGGAACTGCCCATCGACGGCACCGAGGCCAGCAATGACACCGTGGAGACAACGGTAGGCATTCCCGAGGCACGCCCCTCACTGCGCGGCAACCGCACGCCGGTGACCAGGAGAAGCAAGCGTGATGTCAAGAACGAGAACACCATCCAGGCGGTAAATGCCCAAGGCGACACTCTCACGCTTGCAGGCGACACACCACTTGATTCCATCACTGACCTGGCCATCGTGAACGACGCTGCACTCGACAGCGCGGCGCTGGGCAAGAAACGAGAGTTCAACCCCGACCCCACCACAGCACTGTGGATGAGCGCATTGTGCCCGGGTCTGGGGCAGGTCTACAACCGCCGCTACTGGAAACTGCCCATCGTGGTGGGAGCCTTTGTGGGACTCACTTATGGCACCACATGGAACAATCGCATGCTCAACGACTACTCACGCGCTTACCGCGACGCGATGGACAACGACCCCGAGACACGCAGCTACATGAACTTCTACCCTCCCAACGTCAAGGAGAGCGACCTGGACATGGCATGGCTGCAAAAGGCTCTCAAAAACAAGAAAGACTACTTCAGGCGATACCGAGACATCTGCATCCTGTCGATGGTGGCAGTCTATGCCCTCAGTGTCATCGACGCTTATGTCGACGCATCGCTGGCACACTTTGACATCTCGCCTGACCTCACCATGCAGGTGGCACCCACAATGCTCGACGACCAGTTCGCCGCATCACGGACCCCATCGCTGGGTGTGCAATGCGCCATCAACTTTTAGCCACAACGGCTCTTAATCATTGATAATAATAAATAATATGCATATGACAACATTACGAACCTCAATCTTAGCACTGCTCTGCTCGCTGGCGGCTGTCACGGCTCTTGCCGGACCTTCAACGCGCACCGGCCTGCTGTCAGTAAAAGACACGATTCGCGACAACAACATCTTTGCACCCAATAGTTTTGAAACCCAGATCAAGGACCTGCAGCAGCACTTCATCCTCAATGGAGGCTATGTGACCATCGACCCCAATGTCGACAAGAAAGATGCTGGCAAGTGTGACGAGAAAATCGTGAGAGAACGCCTTGCGCGACTCAACGAGAACACTGAAATAGAAATGGTCTACAACCCCATCGTTTACTCCTATATCGAGCGCTACGTCAAGAAAAGCCGCAGCCTCGTGGAGAACATGCTGGGACTGAGCCACTACTATCTGCCCATCTTTGAAGAGGCACTCAACCGCAAGGGCGTGCCCCTGGAGCTCAAGTACCTCCCCGTCATCGAGAGCGCAATGAACCCTAACGCTGTGTCGCCCGTGGGTGCTGCCGGACTGTGGCAGTTCATGGTGGGTACCGGCAAGGGACTCGGCCTCGAGGTGTCATCGGTGGTCGACGAGCGTCGCGACGTGTATCTCTCTAGTGAGAAAGCCGCCGAGCTGCTCCTCAAGCTCCACAGCATCTACAACGACTGGTCGCTCGCCATCGCCGCTTATAACTGCGGCCCCGGCAACGTCAACAAGGCCGTGCGCCGTGCCGGTGGAACCAACGGTGACGGCAAGACCGACTTCTGGACAATCTACCCCTACCTGCCCAAGGAGACCCGCGGCTATGTTCCCGCATTCATCGCGGCAGTGTATGCAATGACCTACTACAACGAGCACAACATCACCCCCAGCATGCTCAGGAAACCGCTCACCGTCGACTCTATCCACGTGAACTATCGCGTCAGCTTCGCACAGATTGCACACGCACTCAACATGAGCGAGAGCGACATTCAGGCACTTAATCCGCAGTTCCGCAGCAACACCATCCCTGGCAACCCCAAGCGCAGCTATAACCTGGTGCTGCCCTCTCTGCAGGCTTGCTCTTATGCCATGCTCGAAGACTCTATCAGAGGCTACAAGCGCGGTGCCAAGCCCTTGCGCTACGAAGTTTATCCCGCCGGCCAGGAAAGCCCCAAAAATGTGGATAAAGACATGGGACTGACCACTACAAGCGAAAATGCAAACGTTGAGGTGAGCGAACAAGACATCCAGGAACAAGAGAAACAGTATGAAGAGATAGACTATGAAAGTAAGGCTGCCGAAGAAAAACGTCAGCAGGATGCCATAGAGCAGGAAAAACAGCGCCAGCAAGAAGAGGCTAAACGCAAAGCCGAAGAAGACGCTAAGAAACGCTCTGTAACAGCTGTCCCCGCTCGACGCGAACAGCCCAAGCCTGCACAACCTGCGGTTCCCGAGAGAAACGCTGCCGCTAAGAACAATACAAATACTCAGGCTGACGCAGCTAAGAAGAAAGCCGAGCAGGAAGCAGCTAAAAAGAAGGCCGAAGAAGCTGCTAAGAAGAAGGCTGCTGAGGAAGCTGCTAAGAAGAAGGCCGCTGAGGAAGCAGCCAAGAAAAAGGCCGCTGAGGACGCAGCCAAGAAGAAAGCCGCCGAGGACGCAGCTAAGAAGAAGGCCGCTGCCAATACCGCCAACACAGGCAACAAGGCTACTGCCAATACAGGCAACAAGGCTACTACCAATACTGGCAACAAAGCTGCTGCCAATACTGGTAACAAGGCTACTACCAATACTGGCAACAAAGCTGCTGCCAACACTGGCAACAAGGCTACTACCGGTGCCACCGGCAAGGCGGCAGAAGCACGACCCACTACTAACCGAACTACAACTCACGAAGTCAAGGAAGGTGACAATCTGACTAAGATTGCCGAAAAGAATGGCGTCTCTGTTGAGGAACTCAAGAAGGCCAACAACAAGAAAGACGACGTGATTAAACCCGGCGAAAAGCTCACCATCCCCAAGAAGAAATAATCTTCAAGATTTTATCATCCTTAATTCATAACGACAAGGGCAACCCACATCGCAACGGGTTGCCCTTATTACTTTTCCCCTAAAAACATATTACTGTCCGGTAAAAGAGGGTGTCGCAAAACGCCCCTTGCCCGTCCGCTGACAGTCAACAAAATCAGGAAAATACACGGGCAATGATGTAGGGACGACACCCTCGGTACAATGCGCAGCGATGAGTCCAGTTGCGGTGTGCGCAGCGAGTGTAGGCTGTACATTGATATACAACACAGTCTCGTGTTTACTTAGTCACTATATATCAGGGTATCTAAATCTTTTTTCTTTGTGCCCTTTAGCCAGGCTTCGACCATCTCGATTGTTTGGATATTTTTCTTCTCCAGCTCTGACAGCTTGACTTTCTTGTGATCCATTTTTTTCACATACCATGATTTATGGTCAAAGTGGCTCTGTACTGTTTTGTCGTCAAACGTGCCACCATGACGGGCATATATCTCACAGCGCATGAGGCGCAAGGTTTCTTTATCAAACTCGACTAACGCATACGGCTCTAACAACTTTGTTGAGCTATATGGCCACTTGGCATAAGCCTTTGACACACATTGCAGCCTGATTTCTTCCTTTGACTCGGTGATGTCCAAACAACAATCTCCTTGTATTTTCGGGTGCTTGAGCTTTTTAAACGTAAAACCGTCACTGGTTTTATGCACCATATAAACCGAGCCGTCGGCTAAACGAACAAGGTCAGGTTCCCATCCATAACCTATGGCCTCAGGCCCTCTCATCAGTTTATACTTCTTGTTTATAGCACCACCGGCTACGCTATACTTGCCATCAGTTGTGAACGACCATTTCTTACCGGTCTTTTTGTCAACATACTCACCGGCATATACTTCACGCACCACTTGGTCCAAAACAACAAGAACTTCTTCATTTAACGACTCTTCGTCACGATCACCCATGCATCTTAACATTGCTATCTGATGATCCTTGGAGTCATAACAACACAGCAACTTGTAGCCCCCAACCTTCTCAACGACCACTTTACAGCCTGCTTTAGAATATGGCCCTAACATCGTTCTGATAAACTCCAATTCGGTGTTGTCTGATAAGGCATAGGTTCTACCCTTCACATGAGTAACGTCAAAAAAATATCCGCCCTCAAACTGGTTAATGCCTAAAAATGATGCTCCGCTTTGAAATGTTTTGGCAGTAAAAAGATAACGGCCATCGGTCCACACACTGCCATCTTTGATGTTGCGGTCCACATACTTCACGGTGTCACAAGGTAGATTATCATCTGTACTCACCGTGTCTTCCTTACTTGTTTCCTGTTCTGTGTTTGCTGGTACTGATGCAACCGCAGTGTTTTTGTTCCTGTTAGGTTTCTCGTTACAAGAAACAAGCGACAACACTACAAACGCCATGCCTAGAATTATTTTCTTTTTCATATATGATTAGATTTAAATTGGCTCAGAGAGCACCGGTGCTCTCTGAGCTTAAACTTATGTTTTTCTTGTATTAATGTAGTTTCCCGTGGACGTCAGTCCTCAGGGAAATTCTCTACCATCTTGATTGACTGTACGTTCTTTTTCTCGAGCGGAGTCAGGGTCACACGGCTATTGTCACCCAAGTTGATATACCAAGGCTGGCTCTCGAAATAAAACTTGAGCTCAGGATCGCTGAAGCTCCAGCCATGACGGGCATATATCTCATTACGCATCAGGCGCAGCAGAGTTTTGTCATAGTCACACAAGATGCCCATGCTGAGCAGACGTTCTGATGCAAAAGGCCACATACCGTTGGCAACGGGCATGCGCTCGAGCTGATAAATCATGTCGGTTCCATCATATTCCTCAATGTAAATGCCGTCAGAGACCTTAAGCTTGCAAGGCATGGCTTTGAGGCCGTCTACCGTTTGGTCCAGCTGAACATAAGTGCCGTCGGCAAGGCGCACGATGTTGCATGGGATTTCAAAGTTGCGCATCACAGCATAGGGGGTGGCGGTAGACTTGTTGACGCTGTATTTGCCGTCGCGAGTGATGGTGTACTTCACGCCACCGGCTCCTTCATAGATACCGGCAAAGCTCACAATCTTATCCGTTTCCATGAACTTGGCAAGATCACCGTCAAACTGCTGCAGCATAGCCACCTGCTCGCCTTGGGGATTGTAGCATGCCAGCACCTTGATGCCCGCAACGTCTTCAAGCACAATTTTGTACCCATCTTTGACATGATTACCCAGGCTGATATATTCAAACTCAGGGTCGGCGGGATGCACCTTGTAGCTGTTGCCCTTAGTGTGCGTCATCACAAACTGATAGCCACCCTCGTGCAGAGTGCCGCCATCCATAACCACTTTGCCGTTCTTTTTCACATTTGCCTTATAAAAAGCAAAACCGTCGGTCCACATAGTACCGTTCTTCACTTGAGCGCCCATCGTGAACGCTAACACCATGGCGCACATGGCTACCAATAACAATTTCTTCATAACCTGAAAACGTGTTTAATTAATGGTGGTTCTCCTAATTATAATTGACTATTATCCTAATTAACAGAACCGTTCTAATATCTTTTTTGACTTTATTTGAGCAATATAGTTTAATGTGTGGCTAATGAGTTCTTGATTAACAAGCATCAGTAGCAGTAGTCGGCGTGAGTATCAAAAATCCCCGGGACAAGCCGTCCCAGGGACTTTACTGTGTCACATAGCTGATTACTTAGTGGCAAGCGAAGCCACGATCTTGTCGACCTCAGTGTTGAACTCAGCAGTCATCGACAAGTCATAGGTGATTGCGATTTCATACTTGACATTACCCACATACTTTACATACAGGGCACGGATGCCGAACTCGTCGGTCCACTTGGCAAGCATGTCGCATTCACTCACATCCTTGCAAATAAGTTGCTCTCCGGCTGATTCGTCAATCATCACCCATGCGGCGTCATTGGCAACAGCCTCGGCGGGAGTTATCCCCATGCCGCTGCAGTCGCTGGCCTGCATGTCCACCATGCAGCCACGCTTGATGTAGACCTTGCCACCACGCTCCAGCTCCATGGCTTTGTCCTGGTTCTGGGGGCGGAATCCGGCAGGCAGCTGCACACTGAAACCCCACTGTGCATTCTTATAGGTCACACCGCCAGGAAATGACTGGGCCTGTGTAGCCAGCACGCACATGAAGGCAGCCAGTATAGCAAATAACAACTTTTTCATAATCAGCGCTTTGTTTGTATTTTTTAGAGTTTCATGCTCTGGGGATCGAGATTCTCGCTCTCGATGTCCTTGAAGTAGCGATAGGTGCTCACCTTGAGCTCCATCACTGCATTCTCATCGGCGATGATGACAGCCTTGCGGTGCATCTGCAGAGCGCTCAGTGTGCACATGTGCGACACGCCACCCTCAACTGCAGCCTGCAGTGCGCGGGCCTTGTTGTAACCATTGACGATGATCATCACGCTCTTAGCAGCCATCACTGTGCCCACACCCACGGTGAGTGCAGTCTTGGGCACCTTGTTAACGTCGTTGTCAAAGAAACGACTGTTGGCGATGATAGTGTCCTGTGTGAGAGTCTTCTGGCGAGTGAGCGATGTGAGCGATGACATGGGCTCGTTGAAGGCGATGTGTCCGTCGGGGCCTACGCCGCCCATAAACAGGTCGATGCCGCCGGCCGCAGCGATGCGGGCCTCATAGTCGGCACACTCCTTCTCCAGGTCCTCGGCATTGCCGTTGAGAATGTTCACGTTCTCAGGCTTGATGTCGATGTGAGAGAAGAAATTGTTCCACATGAATGAATGGTAGCTCTCGGGGTGCTCCTCGGGCAGACCGCAGTACTCGTCCATGTTGAAAGTGATCACATTCTGGAACGACACCTTACCGGCCTTGTTGAGCTCTATGAGTTTCTTGTACATTCCCAGGGGAGAGCTGCCGGTGGGGCAACCCAGTACAAAGGGTTTCTCGGGGGTGGGGTTGGCAGCGTTGATGCGTGATGCCACATAGCGTGCTGCCCATTCAGATACCTGTTCGTAGTTAGGTTCAATAATAAGTCTCATTGTTTCTTATGCGTTTTAAAGTTTTATTGTTTTTGTATCAGAGTAATACTACAGTGCAAAGTTACTCATTTTTATCCACAAATTCAAACTATTTTGCCCGCTTTATTTTCACTTTATTCTGCTTTTGTACTCCCACTTTTTTTATTTTAATCAACTTTTTATTAAATTTGCAGTGCAAAGGAACGTTGCGGTTGCTCACAGCACAATCCCAGCGTCTTGCATGCCACAAACTAACGAGTTGAACATTAAAAACTTATAGCTATGACAGAAGAAAAACGTCCCTTAATCCTCATTAGCAACGATGACGGCGCCGAGTGGCCCGGTATTAGAGCACTCACCCGCGTGGCACGCACCATCGGCGATGTGGTTGTAGTGGCCCCCACACAGCACCAGAGCGGCAAGTCCAGCGCCATCACCATCATCACCCCGCTGCGCTCTACTTTTGTCGAGAAGAAGGAACACCTCACTAAATATGCCGTAGCCGGCACACCCGTTGACTGCATCAAGATTGCGATGAACTCACTGCTTGAGGGCCGCAAACCCGACCTCATCCTCTCGGGCATCAACCACGGCTCAAACCTGGGCCTGAGCACCCTCTACAGCGGCACCGTGGGCGTAGCCATCGAGGGAGCATCACACCATGTCCCCTGCGTGGCATTCTCCATTGACGACCACAACCCCAAGAGCAGCCTGCTCTACTGCCTGCCTTTTGTAGAAAGAATTATCAAGCAAGTGCTTGAAAAAGGATTGCCTGACGGGGTGTGCCTCAACGTCAACTTCCCCAAGGGCGCCATCAAGGGCGTCAAAGCCACAACCACAGCGTTGGGCCACTGGACCAACGAGTATGACCATCGTGTCGACCCCGCAGGCCGCGACTACTACTGGCTGCAAGGCGAGTATGTAAGCGACCCCAACGATGACACCACCGACCACTACTGGCTGCAGCGCGGCTATGCCACAGCAACCCCCTGCCACGTCGACATCACCGAGCGAGCGGCCCTCAACCACGTCGCCGACATCATGAAAGAAGTGTAAAAAAACCTCCCACAAAGACCCCCTGCGCCCCTATCATCGCGCAGGGGGATTATTTATACCACACGACATACCACACCTGCACCCACTGCGCCAGAGGCGCAACACAGCGCGAAGCGTTGTTAACCCCAGTTGTCAACCGCGCCCACAGGGCGCTACATTCATAATCCCCCCAGCAGATCGCGCATGCGGGGCGTTACAACTGGGGGGGTCAGTGCTATCTTGCGAGTTTCTTTGCGGTTTTGATTACCCTACAACAATATTTCCTGTGAAAAAGCACGCTTATTCCCCTCTATTTTTGTAACTTTGTAGCGACTATGCGTCTATCGCAACGATAATACAAAAAACTACTATAATATGGAAAGAAAAGTTAGGGTGCGCTTTGCACCATCGCCCACAGGCCCGCTCCACATCGGTGGTGTGCGCACTGCGTTGTACAACTATCTGTTTGCCCGCCAGAACGGCGGCACTATGATCCTGCGCATCGAGGACACTGACTCTACACGTTTTGTCCCTGGTGCCGAGGCTTATATCAACGAAGCCCTGCAATGGCTGGGCATAGGCATTGACGAAGGCGTGCGCGAGGGCGGCGACTATGGTCCCTACAAGCAGAGTGAGCGCCGTGACATCTACCGCCGCTACGTTAAGCAGCTGCTCGATGCCGGCAAGGCTTACTACGCATTTGACACCCCCGAGGAACTCGACGCTAAGCGCGAAGAGGCCAAGGCCGAGAAGAAGACATTCCAGTATGATGCTTCTACCCGCATGGGCATGCGCAACTCTCTGAGCCTGCCCGCCGAGGAAGTGAAGGCTCTCATTGAGGGCGGCCACAAGTATGTGGTTCGCTTCAAGATCGACCCTGACCGCGAGGTGCTGGTCAACGACCTGATTCGCGGTGAGGTGCGCATCAACTCTAACGTACTCGACGACAAGGTGCTCTACAAGAGTGCCGACGATCTTCCCACATATCACCTGGCCAACATCGTCGACGACCACCTGATGGAGGTGAGCCACGTCATCCGCGGTGAGGAGTGGCTGCCCAGCGCACCGCTGCACGTGCTCCTGTATGAGGCTTTCGGCTGGACCGACACTATGCCCCAGTGGGTACACCTGCCCCTGCTGCTCAAGCCCGACGGCAAAGGCAAGCTCTCTAAGCGCGACGGCGACCGCCTCGGCTTCCCCGTGTTCCCCCTCGAGTGGCACGATCCCAAGAGCGGCGACATCTCTAGCGGATACCGCGAGGCTGGCTATCTGCCACAGGCTGTCATCAACTTCCTCGCCCTGCTGGGCTGGAATCCCGGCGACGACCGCGAGATGTTCACCATGGACGAGCTCGTCAAGGAGTTCTCATTTGAGCACTGCTCTAAGAAGGGTGCCAAGTTTGACTTTGAGAAGGGCAAGTGGTTCAACCATGAGTATCTGGCAGCTATGGACGATGCGCTGCTGGCCGAACTCTTCAAGCCCGTCATGGCGCAGAACGGCGTAGACGCTGCGGCATTTGGCGACGAGTTCATCGCTAAGGCTGTGGCTCTGGTCAAGAACCGTTGCAACTTTGTCAAGGACCTGTGGGCTAACTGCGGCTTCTTCTTCAAGGCTCCCGAGGCATATGCCGAGAAGGACATCAAGAAACGCTGGAAAGAGGGTACCGACGTGCTCATGAACGAACTCATCACCGTGCTCGAGGGCATGGACGACTGGAGCGCCGAGGCAAGCGAACCCGTAGTGCTCGGCTGGATCAAGGACCACGAGTATCACATGGGCAACGTGATGAACGCCTTCCGCCTCACCGTTGTGGGCGAGTGCAAGGGTCCCCACATGTTCCTCATTACTGAGCTCCTGGGCAAGGACGAGACCATCGCACGCATCAAGCGTGGCATCGAGAATATCAAACCCGTTCAAGCTTAATGCTTCGCCGGTTTGCAGCAATATTATCACTGTTAGTGTGCGCGGCACTCGGTGCCGCGTATGCTCAGCAGGTTGAGTGGAGCGTTGACTTTGCCACCATGTTCCAGAACCGTGAAGGCGGCGACGAGCAGACGCCCGACCAGACCATCCTCTTCACGCGCCTGGCACCCGAAGTGGGGCTATCGCTCATGGACAGCACCCACGTGCTCAAGGGTGGCGTGGCATGGTACCAGCCCATGATCGACAATGGCGCGGGCTACAAGGTGCTGCCCACCATCTACTACAACTTCCATCACGACAAGTGGGACGTGACCACGGGTATGTTCCCGCGCTCGCTGCTCCCCCTCAAGCCCTCGACACTACTGTGGAGCGACTCGCTGAGTTTCACCACGCCCAACGCACGCGGTGTACTCATCAGGCACCAGAAACCCAATTGCGCCATGGCGCTTATGGTCGACTGGCGACAGATGCAGAGCACCACGCAACGCGAGGCATTCAACGTCTATTTCCAGGCACTGAAGCACTTTTACGCACCGGTGACATTGCTGGGCGAGGTGCAGATCAACCACCTTGCCAAGCGCAAGGATGCTCCCGAGGGCGAGGGCGTGAACGACGACATCACCTTGTTTCCACGCATCGCTGTGAGGGCTATCCGCAAGCCCATGGCCAAGTTGGCCTTTGAGGTAGGGCCCGTGGTGCAGTTGCAGCGCAACCGCAAGGAGGGCAAGTGGCACACACCGTGCCGCTTCTTTGCCAGCGCCAATGCACGCCTGTGGAACTGGCTCGACATCGACCAGGAGTTTTCCATAGGCAAGGACGCCTTCCCGCTGTATGACCAGTTCGGCAGCCAGCTCAACCTGGGCGATCCCTACTGGCGAAGCAAGACCTACAGCCGCACCGACGTTAAGGCACATATCGTGAACAACCGCTTTGTCGACCTAAGTGCCGGCATCACGCTACATGCCACCGACAAGACATTCGGTTTCTGGCAGCAGATTTCGTGCCGCTTCTACATTGACCAGGGCACATGGAAACACCGCCACGACAAGCGTTATCTCAACTCTCGCAGATTGTCGGGCGAACTGCGCTAAAATCAAATCCACATTCTAAAAGACAAAAATGAATCCATTTTACAACTTAGGCATACATGCTTACAAGGCGGCCGCACGGCTGGCATCGCTGCGAAGCAAGAAGGTAAAGCTCATGGTCAAAGGGCAGGCCGAGACCTTCGACACGCTGCGTGGCAAACTCGACCCTGCCGGCGGCTACATCTGGATGCACGTGTCCTCGCTCGGCGAGTTTGAGCAGGGCCGCCCGCTCATCGAGATGATTAAGGAGAACAACCCAGAGGCACGCATCGTGCTCTCGTTCTTCTCACCCAGCGGCTACGAGGTGCGCAAGAACTACCCGCTGGCCGATGCGGTAGTGTATCTCCCCTTTGACACCCCGGGCAATGCCAAGCAGTTTCTTGACATCGTCAAGCCTAAGGTTGCTATCTTTGTCAAATATGAATTCTGGGGCAACTACCTCACTACGCTTAAGCAGCGCGGTGTTCCCACTTATATCATATCCTCAATTTTCCGTCCCAGCCAGTCGTTCTTCAAGCCCTGGGGCGGCATGTTCCGCAAGATGCTGCGCTGCTTTGACACGCTGTATGTGCAGAACGACGAGTCGCGCCAGCTGCTTGCCGGCATAGGTCTCGACAATGTGGTTGTGTGCGGCGACACGCGCTTTGACCGCGTGGCAGGCGTCAAGAGCGCCGCTAAGCAGTTCCCCATCATCGAGAACATGGTCAGGGGCGCCCAGTTCACCCTTGTCATGGGCAGCTCGTGGCAGCCCGACGAGGAGATTGCCCTGCCCTACTTCAACGAGCACCCGGGCATGAAGCTCATCATCGCGCCGCACGAGTTTGACGCCAAGCGCTTGCAGGACATCATGGCGCGCACTGGCCGCAAGGTAGCTCTCTACTCTCAGACCACCCCCGAAGAGGCTGCGTCGCTCGACTGTATCATCATCGACTGCTTCGGCCTGCTGTCGTCGCTCTACCAGTATGGCCAGGCGGCCTACATAGGCGGCGGATTTGGTCACGGCATCCACAACATCAACGAGGCAGCCGTCTATGGCATTCCCGTCATCTTCGGTCCCAAGCACGAGAAATTCCAGGAGGCCCACGACCTCATCGAGTGCGGCGGCGGTTTCAGCATCGCCAATGCACAGCAGTTCAATGCCACCATGGACAGCCTCACCTGCGGCGACGGCACTCTGGAGCGCTGCGGCAAGATTGCCGGCGACTACATCGAGACCCATCTGGGAGCGACACAGGTCATCTACAACCAGTTAAAAGACCTGTTCTAAAACCTAACAATCGAGTTATTGAGAAAAAATCCTCACATGGTCGCAGTCATCATCCCCGTCTACAACACCCAGGCAACACTGGCCCGGTGCATCGACAGCGTGCTGGCACAGACCATGCCCGCCAGCGAGATAATCATAGTTGACGATGGTTCGCCCGATGATGCAGCGGCCATAGCGCTCGACTATGCCGCCCGCTATCCCATCATCAAGGTCGTCCGTCAGGAGAACCGAGGCCTTGCCGAGGCTCGCCGCACTGGCATCAGCCACGCGGCTGCACCACTGGTGATGCATCTCGACAGCGACGACACCCTGCCGCCAGATGCCATTGAGTTTCTTTACAACAAACTCACTGCCAACGACCTGGACATTGCCTACGGATGCTTCCTGCGCATGCCCCAGGGCGGCAAACCCTACAACATCGAGCACGCCCACGAGGGCGAGATGACCGCCAGCGAATACATTGCCCGCAGCCTTGACGGCGGTGCCATCAACTCGTCGTGCTGCAACCTGAGCCGTCGCTCACTGTGGACCGATGATGTGTGGCCCGACGGCCCCGAGCGTGTCCCCAGCGAGGACATTCTCATCAACCTGCGTCTAGCATTCAATGTCAAGCGCGCAGGGCAATACAACCACCCCACTTATTGCTACTATTACAACCCCTCGTCACTGTCGATAGCCGGCACACTGTGGCAACTCGACCGCTGGATACAGTTCTTCACGCTCATGGAGAACACCCTCATCGAGCACGGCGTGCTGCAGCACTACCAGCGCCAATTGCATTCGCTCAAGGTGTTCATGCTCGCATTCTGCACCCACGACGTCAACCCCAGGCATCAGTGGGTAAAACAAGTGCTCGACAGCCGCCATGACGGACTCACCCGCAAAACACGCGTCCTGCAATCCCTGCTGCGACACCCACGCCTGTTGCGGTTCCTCATCCTCACCAACCGCCGCCTTAAGGCCCTTTTCTAAACGACACAAAACAACACCCAGAGACCTCCGATTTTTTCAGAGACCTCTGAGAACAACATTAAGCCCGGGGAAACCAGGTTTATATCAAGATAATCAGAATTTCTTGCGGCCCTTCAGGTAGTAGTCCACGATGATGTTGCAGTGGCACTCGGGCATCTCCTTGAGCAAGTTGCGCGTGGGATGCTGGGTATAGTTCTTGCGCATCTTCCTGAAGTCATTGTGTGCCTTCAGTATTGCCCTGGCATCGCCCCAGTGGAATGTGGCCACGGCCTTGGCCCACGCCAGCGTGTCGAGCAAGCGGCGGGTGAACAAAGTGCTCTTAGCATCTTTCTCGGGCAAATTTTTGTGTAGCAGCAACAGATTGTTGCGGAAGTTGAGATAGGTCTTGCGAGGATTGCCGTAGGCGAGACTTGCTCCGCCCAGGTGGTAAACGGCGCTCTTGGGCAACATCTTCACTTCGCTGCCGCTCAGGATGATGCGCCAGCACAGGTCTATCTCCTCCATGTGTGCAAAGAAGTCCTTATCGAGACCGCCCACCTGCTTGTAGAGTGCCGTGCGCGTCATCAAGCATGCTCCGCTGGCCCACACGATGCTGGGAGTGATGTCGTCATACTGGCCGCCGTCGTCCTCCACGGCATCAAAGATGCGTCCGCGGCAATAGGGATAGCCATGGCAGTCGATATAGCCACCGGCAGCTCCCGCATAGTCAAAGGTGTCCTTACCCTCAACGCCATCGTGCAGCAACTTGGGTTGCAGAGCACCCACCTCGGGGTGGGCCTCCATGTAGTCGAGCATGGGGTCGAGCCAGCCCGCCGGAGTGCGCACGTCACTGTTGAGCAGCACGGTGTACTCGTTATCGGTCACGTTGATGGCGCGGTTATAGCCCTCGGCAAAGCCATAGTTCTCAGGCAACTTGATGACCTTGACTGTGGGAAACTCCTTCTCCAGAACCTCAAGGCTCTCGTCGGTGCTGCCGTTGTCGGCCACAACCACCTCGGCAATGTCGGGATTGGTGTTCTCGACCACAGTGGTGAGGTAGCGGCGCAGCAACGCCGCACCGTTCCAGTTCAATATGATGACTGCTACTTTTTTCATTCTTTAATTATTAAGAGGACCATAGAGGATTTAACAAGAAGCCATAGGATCAACCCATTAACCCGTTAAACGATTAACCTTTTAACCCTTTAACCTTTTAACCCTTTACCTTACACAATCGTTGCATCCACAGTGAGGTCATCGTTAATCTTGTCGAGGCGCACGCGGCCCACGGTGTTGACCAGCTCGGGTACGTGGGGCACGTTCACGCGTATGTAGTTGTCGGTAAAGCCGTGCATGGGCGAGTTGCCGTGGGGTGCCTCAAAGAGCACCGGGCGCTCGGTCCCAAGGTAACGCTCTATATACTCACGCTGCTTGCGGTCGCTCAGCTCAATCATGCGCTGAGTGCGCGCCTGCTTGTCGCGCTGGCTCACCACATATGGGATGCGCAGCGCCATGGTGCCGGGACGTTCGCTGTAGGGAAACACATGCAGGTGCTGCAGGTCGAGCGAGGCGATGAAGTTGAAGCTGTCTTCAAAGTGCTCGGGTGTCTCGCCACGGGTACCCACCATCACGTCCACGCCTATGAAGCAGTCGGGCATGAGTTCCTGGCAACGCTTTACCTTCTGGGCAAAGAGGTCACGGTTGTAGTGGCGGCGCATGAGCTTGAGCACCTCGTCATTGCCGCACTGCAAGGGGATGTGGAAGTGAGGCATGAAAGCACGCGACTGTGCGCAGAACTCAATCACCTCGTCGGTGAGCAGGTCGGGCTCTATGGACGAGATGCGGTAGCGCTCTATGCCCTCGACGGCATCAAATGCCTTGAGCAGGTCGATGAATTTCTCGCCGGTGTTCTTTCCAAAGTCACCAATATTGACGCCCGTGAGCACTATCTCCTTGCCACCGCGATCGGCCACGTCCTGTACCTGAGCTACCAGGCTCTCTATTGTGCCGCTGCGGCTGCGTCCGCGTGCCATGGGTATGGTGCAGTAGCTGCAGTAGTAGTCGCAACCGTCCTGAACCTTGAGCCAGTAGCGCGTGCGGCTACCGCACTCGCACGAGGGATTGAAGTGGCGTATTTCACGGGTGGGGGTTACATCCTCCACACTCTCACGGTCGTCAAACCACCGGGTCACATACTTCACTATGTCGGCCTTCTGTTCCTGTCCCAGCACGATGTCCACGCCGGGAATCTGTGCTATCTCTCCGCTCTTGAGCTGGGCATAGCAGCCGGTGACCACGATGAGTGCCTCGGGGAAACGCTTCACGAGGCTGCGTATGTGCTGACGGCCTTTCTTGTCGGCAAACTCAGTGACACTGCACGTGTTGAGCACGCACACATCGGGCGTCTGCCCTTCCTCGGCGGTGGCAATGCCGGCCTCGGAGAGCAGCTGTCCCAGGGTCGCTGTCTCAGAGAAATTGAGCTTGCAACCCAGTGTTTCAAAATATACTGTTTTGTTCTTTCCTTCCATTTACAATGCAAAGTTACACATTTCTTGACGCTTATCACAACAAACCGGCCATATAAATCGGCAAGAACATGATATCACCCTCCTTTTTTACATCTCCAGTGTGTAACACATAGGAGCGACCCATATACTGAGAAAACTTCTTTTGACATTTTATCAGGGATGTCAAAGCATATCCACTGCCCGATTTCACCTCTATTGCATTTATATTGTGGCGGCTTGTCACGCCAGTTTTGCATATCATGAAATCAATTTCCATACGGTCGGCAGCATTTTCTCGTGAGGAATTGGAATAAAAATATAGCGGATGGCCTGCAGTACGCAGCTGTTGGGCCACAAAATTCTCGGTCAGCATGCCCTTATTGAACTCCAATTTGCCTCGCAGTATCTTTTCGTAGATATCCGCTTTTTGCAATTCGCTTTCGTCAAATGCCATAGAGACCAACAAACCGGTGTCTGACATATACAATTTTACCTTGCCTTCATCTCTGTTGAGAGCCAATGCCACCGATGGTTCAGTTGCGCCATAACAAAAGTTGACAACGCGGCTCTCGTCAAGCCAGAACATCGCGTCGGCAAAGTCCCGCATTCTTGCCCCCTTTCTCACGCCCGACGGTCTAAATTTCTTTTCATGGCGCTGTAATGCACTTGGGATATTATTAAAAACCTGTGCAACCTTGGCCGCCTGCCGTCCTGCATATTTTGCAATGTCATTTCGATACAAGTCTATGATGCTGCGCTTTATCGCCTCAGCCTCCATAAAATCCTTATTCCAGGAATATGCTTGTACGGCCTGGGGCATTCCGCCAACAAGGATATAGGCTCGCATCATCTCCATTGCCTTGCGATGCAATGACATCCCCATCGGAGCCTGCTGTGCATGCCTAGTCTTGATGTAATCATACAACATCTCGTTACCCGTTGCCCAAGCAAACTCTTCAAGATCCATGGGATACATGTTGACACGAACTTCTTCACTAGGTATAATGATATTCTTGACATTGTGATTGATGCTCACCAGAGAACCAGTTTCGATATAGTCATATCGGCCATCCTTAACCAAATACTTGATAGAGGCTCGAGCCTTGGGGCATAGTTGAACTTCATCAAAGATTATTACCGACTGCCTGTTATACAACTTCACACCAGTAAAAATACTTAATTTGCCAAAAAAGGAATCCATGTCGACAAGCGAGTCGTCAAACAACTCGAGAATGCCGCGAGGCACATTATTAAAGTCAATGAGGATGTAGGATTTATATTCATTTCTGGCAAATTCCTCGACTATCCAGCTCTTCCCTACACGTCGCGCGCCATCAATCAGCAGAGCGCTTCTTCCGTTCCACTGCTCTTTCCACTTTAGCAACTTGCTGTAAATCTTTCGTTTCATCTTATATATTACACATTTTCAAAGGATTTTTCACTCCTTTAAAAACACCTTTTCAAGGCATTTTTTATTAATCTCACCACACCTTTTCAAGGCATTCGGCACGCAAAGGTAAAGATAATTACTGAATAACACAAAAAATCACAAGTAAAAATCCTGATATGGCATTTTAAGTAAGCCTGGACACTGAATTCTGCGATGTCATACGCATTACAACCGGTTTTTTCTATTTTTTGAAACATTTGTGACTGTTTGGACGGGGTTTTGGCTGTAATTTTGTAACTGAAGAATTATAACTAAAACCTCAGAACAATGAAAAATCCCATATTCATGGCATCGATGTGCGCTCTTGCGCTTGCAGCAGCATCGTGCAACACGACAAAGCAGGTTGCTAACAAGCCCATCGAACTAGGCGCTAACCCCATCATCACACACATGTACACTGCCGACCCCTCGGCACACGTGTGGAAAGACGGCAGGCTCTATCTGTATCCCTCGCACGACATTTTCCCGGCACGCGGCTGTGACCTCATGGACAAGTACCACGTGTTCTCGACCGACGACATGGTCAACTGGACCGACCACGGCGAGATCGTCAATGCCGACATGGTGAAGTGGGGACGCAAAGACGGCGGCTTCATGTGGGCTCCCGACGCTGCCTACAAGAATGGCAAATATTACTTCTATTTCCCCCATCCCAGCGAGGACAACTGGGCCACATCATGGAAGGTGGGTATCGCAGTGAGCGACTATCCCGACCGCGACTTCAAAGTGCTGGACGAGCCTATGAAGGGCCCCGACGGATATGTGGGCGGATGGGACATGATTGACCCCTGTGTGTTTATTGATGACGATGGCACCCCCTACCTGTATTACGGCGGTGGCAGCCACCTGTTCATGGCACGCATGAAGGACAACATGCTTGAACTCGCCGAGCCCATGAAGAAGGTTGAAGGCCTCGTTGACTTCCACGAGGGTGCTTGGGTTCACAAATACAACGGCAAATACTACCTAAGTTATGCCGACAACTTTGACGGTGCTAACCGCATGCACTATGCCATGAGCAACTCGCCCATGGGCCCCTGGGAGTACAAGGGCATGATTCTGGCGGCCAACTCTTGCGCCATGACCCACGGCAGCATCGTGGAGTATAAGGGCGAGTGGTTCCTGTTTTACCACACAAGCGACCTGAGTCACAAGAACGAGTACCGCTCGGTAGCAGTCGACAAGCTCTACTACAACCCCGACGGCACCATCCGCCTCGTGCAGCAGCACCATTAATCAAGCAAGTACACAAGAATTCATACGCTTCAGTAGTCCCGCGGCAGCCTGATACCGAGGGACTACTTTTTTTACCTCCCAACTAAAAACATAGCCTGACCGCATGGCCAGGCTACATCTATAGCAAGTTTCTGTTTTGTTTCGTTCTATATCGCCTTATCCCAGGATCAAACGGATGATGGCGTTGAGGTCGGTGATGTCATAGTTTCCGTCGCCGTTCATGTCGGCTGCAAAGGGGTTGAAGGGTTGGGGATCCAGACCCAGGATTTTGCTTACCATTGCATTGATGTCGGCCACATCGAGCACACCGTCCATGTTCACGTCACCGGGGATGAATGAGTTTGAGGGAGAAACGAGCACGTCAAGGTGCATTGTTCCGTTAGCCTCCTTAACTGCTGTGCCAGTGCCGCCGGTGCTGCCGGGGCGCACTGCAAAGGTGTAGTTGAAGGCTACTTCGTCGTCAACATAGAATGTGGTGGTGCCACCCAGCAGGTCGGTCATGAAGGTAACGCCGGGAGAGCATGACTCAACGTGGGCACCAGTGCTGCGGCTTGCAAACGGCATCTCTACCGCGAAACCCTTATTGCCGCCCATCTGTGCCTTGCGCTCATACGGGCGTGTCACTGTCTGCTCTTCGCCGTTGAAGTATGTAAGGGCATTGAGCATGGTTGCATCGAGGCTCATCAGGTGGTTAGTGTTCACGTCTACATATTCCAGAGCAGTGTTGTGGCTCAGGTCGAGTGACCCAAGGAAGTTGTGGTCGCCCACCAGTTTCTTGAGCTTGCGGTTAGCGCTCAGGTTGAGGGTTGTGAAGTAGTTGTAGTCAACAAACAGAGTCTCGAGCTCCGTGTTCTTGCTCAGGTCGATGTCAGTGAGTTCGTTACCGTCGCATCCCAGATGGGTGATAGCAGTATTCTTGGTCACATCAAGCGAGGTGAGACGGTTGTTGAAGCACACAAGGGTAGTGAGTCCAGTGTTCTTGGTCACATCCAGTTCTGTCAGGCTGTTGTCATGGCAACCGAGATAGTCCAGTGCAGTGTTGTTCGATACATCAAGCTTGGTAAGGCGGTTCACACCAACTTCAAGGGTCTTCAAGATAGTGTTTTTGCTCACGTCGATTGACGACAAATCGTTTTCAGTGACAAAAATCGTTTTCAGCAGCGGATTCTTGGTCACGTCGAGCGAGGTGAGATGGTTAGTGCAGGCGTCTATGCTATACAGCTTGGGGTTCTTGGTGATGTCGAGCGAGGTAAGGTGGTTATCGCTACATGTCATGAACACCAGTGCGGGACAGTTAGTGACATCAAGTGCGGCGAGGTTGCCGTGGTCAACCAGCAAGTTGTGTACCGATGAAGGCAAAACGATCGAAGCCACCGGAGTGTTCATACACATTACCTCAGTGACTTTTTTGTTCTGGCTCAGGTCAAGCGAAGTAATCTGGCAACCACTGCAGTCAATCACAGCCAGGTTGTAGAAGTACTCAATACCCTTGAGGTTCTTAACGGGACGGCCTTTCAAACCATTGTCACGCATGTTGACTACACCTGCAAGAATTCTTTCAGAGAGAATGCCGCCTTCCTGCACGCCGGTGCACTTGGTGATATATGCGCGGAACTCGGCATCGGGGAAGTTGGTGGCGTTGAGCACTACATCGGTGTCAGGAGCGTCGAGGACAGGAGTCACTGTCACCTTGAGCACATTGCTGCCCTTGCCCACGCTGTATTCATACTGGAAGTCACTCAGCTGGTCGATATATATATAGGTAACGCCGTCTACCACCTCTACCTCACTGGCACCGTAGCCAAGATTTGACACATAGGTGCCCTTGCTTGCATCGTGTACAAAGAAGCTGGGCATGGCTACGCGATACATCTTGCTGCCGTTGCGGGTAACCTCGGTAGCAAGCAGGGTTGCATGCTGTGAATGTCCTGCAAAACTGTTGAGCGAAGTGAGACCCGAGGCGTCGAGGCTCACCAGCTGGTTAGTGTTCACCTCAAGGCGTGTAAGGGCTGTGTTGTGGCTCACGTCAAGCACATTGAGGCGGTTGCCGCTGCACTCAAGTGTGGTGAGGGCAGTGCAGTTGCTCAGGTTGAGCTCGCCTATCTGGTTAGAGTAGCACTGAAGTGTCTGAAGACGTGTAAGCCCGCTCACATCGAGGCTCTGGATGTTATTCATCTTGCAGTTGATGCGCTTGAGTGCGGTCAGGTTAGCCACATCAAGGGCGTTGAGCTGATTGCTGACGCATTCCAGAATCTCCAGGTTGGGGCAACCACTCAGATTAATCGAGGTGAGCAGGTTGCTCTCGCAATACAGCGAAGTCAAGCCAGCATGGTTGCCCAGTGTGAGCGATGCGAGCTTGTTGCTGTAGCACTCGATGGTTGACAACTTGTTATTCTTGCTCAGGTCAAGCGCAGTAATCTGGTTGTTAGAGCAGTTGAGTGTCCACAGGTTAGTGAGCGCACTCACATTGAGCGAAGTGAGCTGGTTCTTTTGGCACTCTACCGAGTTGAGGTTTGAAGATGCTCCCAGCGTGAGCGAGGTGAGCTGGTTGTTGGAGCAGTCCACGTTCTGGAGATTGGTCAGGGCGCTCAGGTCGAGCGACGTGAGCTGGTTGCCGTTGCAACGCAGCGACACCAGGCTTGTGAAGTGCTCGATACCCTTCATGCTCTGGATATTCTGGTAAGCAAGAGAACCTCCTGCACCATAGCCGTTCCAGTAGTTTTGGTCAGCAATAATGGCATCGCTGATAGTACCGCCCTCGGCTACACCGGTGCTTCTAGACACGAAAGCACGGAAGTTAGCGTCGGGAAAATTGGTGGTATTAAGCACAACACTACCCATCATGGTAGCAGTGTAAGCCAATACCATAGTAAGTGATAGAATTAATTTTTTCATTCGAATTTTCTGATTTTTATATTTTCGTTAATTATATTAGTGGTATAAAATGCATAAAAAAGCAGCATATAGGTGTAAAAATACACAAAAAGTGTGCGATTTATCCTATATGCAGCAACTGTAGTGTAGTAATTTTATAATTGTTTTCCCAATAGTTATTCGCAAACAGGGTGCAAAATTCGCATATTTTTTTGAATTATACAAGTATTTATCCAATAAATTAGCTCATTAACGGTGAAAAAAAAATACACACGAAACCAAATATTATACACGCCACACAACCCCATCAACACCAAATCAATAAAATTTATGGACATATGTTGCCGTGCTCAACATTTTACATTAATTTTGTAACCAAAACCAATCAAATGACAAACAAAATTCTTTACACAATAATTTGCACTTTTTTTGCCTTTACGGCAATGGCCGGCGGACACCTTGCCCGGCAACAGTCGCAAGCGCCCATAGTGCCTGCTCCCGCGGTTAGCGTTGTGGACACCACTGCGCACTACACGCTGCACCGTGGTGCCGGTGTGTGGTGCGACGAGCACGGAACCAAAGCAGCCAACTACCTGATAGATTATTGCCGCAACAACTTGGGATTTCCGCTTAGAATGGTAAACCGCAAGGCCGACGCCGATATCTGCCTCCAGAAGTTGAGCAATGGCATCGGATGCTCGCGCGACACCTATGTTATGAGTGTTGACGAAAAAGGTGTAACCATTGGTGCCAACGAGGAGCAGGGTGTGTTCTTGGGCGTGATGACGTTGTTGCAGCTGCTGCCATCTCGCCCTGGTGATGTGCCTGTGCTCAACTACACAGCCATAGCCGACAACAGCCGGTATTCCTACCGCGGCATGCACCTGGACGTGGTGCGCCACTGGTTCCCGGTGTCGTTTGTCAAGAAATTCATCGACATGATGGCACGCCACAAGCTCAATGTGTTCCACTGGCACCTCACCGACGACCAGGGCTGGCGCATAGAGCTCAAGAGCCATCCCGAACTCACCGAGCGCGGCAGCTACCGTGCGGGCGAAATCAAGGGCATCTTCCCGGGCGAGTACTATGACCGCCCCTATGAGGCCTATTACACGCAGGAGGAAATCAAGGAGGTGATAGAGTATGCCGCCGAGCGCTATGTCACCGTTATCCCCGAGATAGACATCCCCGGCCACTGCATGGCAGTGCTGGCGGTGCACCCTGAGTTCAGCACCACACCCACCGAGCCCAAGCACACTGCCCAGACTTGGGGCATCTTCAACCGCCAGAACAACGTGCTGGCGCCCAGCGACGAGGTGTTCTCATTCCTCGACGACGTGTTCAACGAGGTGTGCGGACTGTTCCCCGGCCGCTACATCCACGTGGGCGGCGATGAGTGCGCCCCGCGCTGGTGGAACGAGAGCCAGGCCACGCAGCAATACATGCGCGACCACGACATCAAGGACGCCCACGCGCTGCAGACCCACTTCATGCGCCACGTGCAGCAGGTGTGCCGAGCTCACGGCAAACAGGTGATAGGCTGGGACGGCGGTGCCGAGGGCATGGACCCCGAGGACGGCATCATCATGAGCTGGCACGTGCGCCCCAACATGCCCCGGGAGCGCATCGACACCACCCACCGATGGATCAACGCCAGTGGCCGTTATTTCTACTTCACCTCACGCGAGGACTCTACCCAGCGCGAACTCGCTCCGGGCCAGGACCGCGGCTATACGCTGCCCGTCAAGACTGTGTATGAGAGCCAGGTGATGCCCGACTCGGCCAGCGTGCAGGCACAGGGCAACCTCATGGGCCTGGAAGGATGCTGCTGGACCGAGTACAGTCCCGACCCGTGGAAGGTGGAGAAGATGGTGTTCCCGCGCATCGCGGCGCTTGCCGAGAAAGCTTGGTGCGGCAACGACCTGGGATGGGAGCATTTTGAACCTCGCCTCATCCGCCTGCTCGACTACTACGACCTGTGGGGCGTGCGCTACAACCCCGCCGTGGAGCAGAGCGCAGCAACTAAGCGAAACCGATAACGACTTATAATACACAACTAATAAAAACTGTACTTTATGAAAACAATAGCTAAGTTCTTGTTTCTGCTGCTCATGGCCACAATGACCTTGCAGGCAGCCGCAAAAGATAAATACGAAAAAGAGAAAGAGGCATGTATGAAACAATTCGTTTCAGAGGTGAAAGAGGCTTATAAGTTCCCCATCCCCGTGTGCGATGGCGTGACGATGACCGACGTGTCACACAACGTGACAGGCGTCAATTTCCATTTCACTGTCACCGACCCCAACCTCTATGAAACCTTCAGTCAAAAGAACAGGAAGGTGGCAGGACAAATCGTAGGCCCTCTGCTGGCGAAGCTCATCCCCTTGAATGTGAGGTTCGGCCTCTACCAGAAGCGCATATACATGGGTATCAAAACGTTTGACAAAAATGGCAAGGAACTGGCAATCTCTTACTCTGACGATACCGAAATCCTCAGGGCAGTGGACCCCGATGATACAGAACAGGCCGAACTCGACAAGATGACGGAATCATTCAAGAAGAAGGTTGCCGACGAGTGGAGCCGTGCAACGCCCATCACAGTTGATGCTGACAACGGTATATATATCACCAAGGTAAGACTGCAGAATGACAGCATTATTTGCGACATGACCTGCGGTTCTTTTGGGGACAATTTGCCAAGCAAAGAATATGAACGCAATCAACTGCGAACAAATTTGTCGAGAATGAAGCATGTGTGGAGCATCGGACTTTTCCCTGACGAAACCTTGGCATTGTTAGCATACAGCAACCTAACGTTCGTGTGGCATTTCCCGTTCTCCCCCCAACCTATAGATGTAAGCATAACAGCCCAGGGCATACTGTTCTCGGAGCGCACCAGATCAGAGGCCATAGAACGTATAAAGAAACTCAGGTTGTTCTAAGTCAGAGTTTATCGTCTCATGATATAAGAAAGGTGGAGGTGGAGGAGCATAGCGGCAAGTAGCTTGAGGGTGTCGCAAAATGCCTTATGCCCGGTCACGGGCAATAATGTAGGGACGACACCCCCGTGTCGTCCGTATGCTCGGAACGAGCATAATTTAAAGCAAGTTACTGTGTTACAGCGTCCTGCGGTCGCTACGGACGACACAGGGGTGTCGTCCCTACCTGCTGCCCGTAACCGGGCAAAACGTTGCTTTAGGCTTCGGAATGCCCCCTTTTAACCTCTTAACCCTTTAACCATTAACCTCTTAACCCTTTAACCCTTTAAACGATTAAACCTCCCCTCTCTGAAGGAGAGGGGTCGGGGGAGAGGCTTTTAACCCATTAACCTTTTAACCTTTTAACCTTTTAACCCTTTATAAAAAAACGATGTTGAGCAGGATGCTCACGTCGGCTTACTTGCGCACAGCACGCACGTTCAAGCCGTTGGTGCGGTTGTTGTTGCCACAATCTGCGAGGCCCGAATAGAAGTACAGGTAGTAGGCACGGCCGCAGTAGCCCGAGTTGAGCTCACTCGTCCAGTAGTAGCCGTATTCCCCCTCGCTGTTGAGGTTCGCTTGGTCGCGGTAGCCCGCTGCGGGCAGGAAAATGCTGTTACCATTGCTGTTGCTCGTTATCTTGCAACCATAAACACCGTTCACTGTCACCCACTCAATTCTGGTATATTTGCTGTTGTAGAGATCCTTCATCTCCTGAAGAGAGGGCATGCGCCATTCTGCGCCCCAATTAGCAGTCGCAGCATCGTCCTTGGCTTCAAGGACAGTAATGTTGTCGGGAGATGTGCCCAAATTGCGATCCCAGAATGCAGTGCTGCAACTATACTTGGTCATCTTTGAAGAAAAGCCGTTGCATAAATTATAATGCGCCCAGTCAAACGTGTGGTTATCGTCCTTGGCATACCCATCGATCTCACCCCAAGCAAAATACAGGCCAGCCTCCTCGGGCTTGCTGGCACCCACGTTGCAGGTTGCCCACTGCACGCCGTCAGGGAGACCGAGGTCGACATACTCATGCGTATCTTCGGGCACTTCCTTGCCTAAGATGATATTGATTATTTTGTTCAGGTCGCTCACGTCAATGTTCTTGTCGCCGTTCACATCGGCACGGCCATCATATTTGGCAGCATCGTCCTTGCCCAGCACGATGTTGAGAACTACATTGAGGTCGCTCACGTCAACGTTGCCGTCGGCGTTAACATCACCGGTCTTATAGACAACAGGTTTGTTTTCAAAGAACGGAGCCCAAGGTTCGCACTGGCGGTAGATGTCCTCGGTGCCCGCGGGAACTATGAGCTTGCAATTCTTGTAGTCAACGCCCTTAAATATATCCTTACCATAAGAAACACTACGAGGATCAGCTATTTTGCTTTCAATCGTTCTCCACTGGTATCGGCCTCTCTCTTTGCTGAATGCCTCGTCGCCTATGCTGGTGACATTGGCAGGGATGGTAATCGTGATGGCTCTTACGTTGGCCAATGCGCGTTTGCCTATTTTGTTCAGATTTGTGGCATTCTCAAGCGAGATATTGCTATAGTTCTCGCAGCCGTAGAGCAGAGAGTCGCCCAGCTCAGTAATCTTGTAAGAGGGAGCTTTCTCGGGAGCAATTGCCATTGAATAATTGGTGCACATGTCGCCCACTTCAAAGGTCGTCAGCGATGCAGTTGCTGTGTTCTTGGTGCGCACGAGTTTTACAGTAGCAGCATTATTATTGACAATCGTGTAGGCATAAGGAGTGTCGAAGAAGCCTGTCATGTCGTCGCTTGTGCACTCAGCAAAGTCGAATGCTCCGGGCAGGATTTCCTTCTCATCGGCACCATCAAGTGCGCGGTAGGCATCAACTTCGCCCACAGGAACATAAACTTTACATCCGGCAGAAAAATTTTTTAGGGAACTTACTACAGCGGCAGCACAGTTTAAATACAACTCTTCAAGTTCGGGATAATTATAACTAAAGCGACCAGTGATAAAAACTGAACTGGGGAGTAAAAGGCGTTTAATCTTTGTGTTGCTAAACGCACCGGGGTAAAAATCACCTATACCGTATGGTAGCACTACATCACCCTCAAGTCCTGAACGACTAAAAGCGCTGCTTCTAATGAATTTAATCCTGGGGCCAAACTTCACTGTCTTGAGTTGTTTACAATCCAAAAATGTTTCATCTCCAATATAAGACACATTCTCGAAATTGAAAGATGAGATTTTTGATGAATAAAATGCATTCATGTAGATACTATCAATCAAGGCACAGCCTCTCATTGAGAAGTCATACTGTGACTGTCCGGCATATTGCTGTATTTTTGTCAAGGCATATCTCTTGCCAGTAATTTCAAAATAGTTAGGCACGGTAATGTCATCTCTCTTGTCTCTTGAGTTGACACCCTTTACCAGCATGCAACGGCCATCGTAGGTCACGCCATCAACGGCTGTAAATGGCTCAGTGCTGTGAACGGTAACGTTAAAGCAAGCATTTGCTCCGTTCTCGTCCTTTGCCTGGATATAGTCATAGGCAGTGAGACCTCTATCGTTATAATTAGGAAAGAAGTCCCAGTTGCTGTACGTGGTATAGTTATCCATTCCGCCAAAAGGAATATACAGGTTGGGGATATTTGCGCCAGCAAACATCACGTCTTTCTCGATGCGGGGCACATATTTCATGTTTGACCACAACTCTATGAGTTTAGAGCAGCCATAATACATGTCGGAGGGAATCGTCTTGACCGAGCTGGGAACAACCACAACCTGCACCTCACTGTTCTCAAAGGGGCGAGAACCCACAGTGGTCACGCCATAAGGCAGCTCGATGCGAGGATACTTGTAGCAGTTGTAAGCTCTTGCATAGATGGTCTTGAGCGTAATGGGGTAAGTGGGCTTCTCGGCCTTGGCAGCAGGCATACGCATGAGTATGGTCTGCTTCTTGTTGTAGAGCGCGCCGTCGAATGACGAATAGGTGGGATTAGACTCAACTACCTCGAAACTCTCCAGTGCGGTACAGCCGTCAAATGCTGCGGTGCTGATTCCGGTGAGCGTATCGGGTATTTTCACCGATGCAAGACTGGTACAGTTGGCAAATGCGTTAGCGTCAAGTGTAGTGATGACCGAGCCCAAGCTCACCTTGGCGAGGTTAGAACATCCATAGAATGCAGCCATGCCTATTTTAGAAACGGGACCCTTGATGGTTACGCTTGTGATATTAGTGTTGCCAGAGAATGCATTGGGTGCAATCTCGGTAACGATATAGTTAAAGCCATCTTTCTTGACAACCTGCGCAATCACCGCATTGGCCTGGTCGGCGCTGGTCACAGTTGAGCTAAATCCAATAACCGATGCGGATCCAGAACCACCGGGAGATATATTGATGGCTTCTTTAATGATTTGGTACTTGTAATTACCATCAACAATTACATCGCCCGCGGCAGCCCATGCATGCATGGCAACGATGCCCATGACGACAATTGATAAAAATTTCTTCATATTATTAATTATTTTGATTTTTCGATATTTCGATTTTTCGTTAACGATTAAACCTTTTAACCGATTAAACCTCCCCTCTCTGAAGGAGAGGGGTCGGGGGAGAGGCTATTTCCCCAGCACAATATTCAGTGCTGTGTTCACGTCGGTGATGTCGACTGTGGCGTCGGTGTTCACGTCGGCACGGCCGTTGTACTTGCTTGCGCTGTCCTTACCTAACACGATGTTGAGCAAGATGTTAACGTCGGTGATATCAACCACGCCGTCGCCGTTCACGTCACCCTTCTTGAAGTCGGGTGTGGGTGTGTAGGGCCACAGGTCTACGTAGACGCGGCTGGTGCTGCCGGCTGCGGCCTCATCAAGCTTGAGGTAAGCGTAGCCGCGCGACAGGTTGTAGGTGCTGGTGGGTTTCCAGAAGTACTTCTTTGCGCCGTCAAAGAGGAAACCGCCCGGCTGCTGGTAAACGTTGACAGCAGCGTCGCCGGCTCCCACGAGCAGGTTGGTCTTGTTGTAGATGGTGCCTGTGGGGCGCTTGAGCTTGTAGATCTGGTCCTTGGTGAAGTCGGTCACGAGCACGCCCTTGTTGGCCGACGACTTGCCGGCGGTGCCGGTGGTTACGGTCTGTGTTGCGGGGTCGTACTTTGATACCACATAGGCGTTGAGGCCGCTTGCAGTCCAGTCAACGGGGTGGTTAACGGCGATTGCCATTGCCTTGTTGTCGGTGCTGAGCTGCACATAGCCGTTGAGTTGGTCAAGCGGGTTGACGCCGTTGTAGCGTGTCCAGTTGGTGACGCTCTTCTGCAGGTCGGGCAGCGATGTCCACTTCACGTAACAAGTGAAGTCGCTGGCGTTGTCGCCGTAGAAGTGGCCTGCCCACGAGTAGTTGTTTGTAGGCTGGGTGATGAACAGCTCGCTCAGGTTCTTACAGCCCACGAATGCTTTCAATCCAATATTCTTGATTGACGAGGGAATGGTGAATTCCTTGATGCCGCTGCCCTTAAAGGCGTAGTTGCCTATGCGCTCCAGGTGTTTCATCCTTGAGGTGGTAACGCTTGTGATTCCCGAAGCACCGCACAGCACGCTGT
>JAKSLZ010000080.1 GCA_024400935.1 Muribaculaceae bacterium
TGGTTGCCGACGGTTCGCTCACTAACACCACCCAACTGGTGATTGCCGATCCCGTGACCGAGACCGCAGTGAGCGCAACAACTATCACACCACCGACATATACACGTCAAGCAGCCAACCTGATTAAACTCATGAACCTCACCGTCAAGGACGGCAAGGCCGTGTATGGCAGCAATGAGTATGTAATCAACAACCTGTATGGCATGGGCAAAGACGAGATGTACCAGACACCCTACGAGGGCGCTACCGTTGACCTTGTGTGCCTGGCTGTACCCACCGCTAATGGCAACACGCTGGTACCTGTCTATGTCAACAACGTGAGCCCCATTTTTTATGTTGTTCTCGAGAACGCTCCCTTTGTAGCACCCGCAGCCAACATCACCAACACCGCAGTGCGCCTCACCCGCGAACTCACTGCCGGCGAGTGGAACACCATCGTGCTGCCATTTGACCTTGACCGCTTCAACGGCTCTCTGATGCAGCCCTCTGCCTTGAACGGCGGCAAGCTCACCATGACTCAGGCAAGTCATTTGATTGAGCACAACAAGCCCTATCTGTTCAAACCAGTTGCCAACGGCGACAACACCACCCTCTTCCAGAACGTGACCCTCTATGCCGGCACACCTGCAACAGTGCAAGGCATGACCGGTATGTATAACAACACATTTATGGACGACATGTCGGTGACAGCACTGGCCTACAACAACGGCACACCCGCGCTCGTGCAGGTTCCCGCCAGCCAAGTGAAGACCACGCACGCCTATTTCAAGAATGTGGCAAGCCTCAACATTAATGGCGAAGGCATCGCAATGACCGGCGACGTGAACCTCGACGGCAGCATCGACGTTACTGACATCAACTGCATCGTTAATGTAGTAATGGGGGCAGCAAGCCCTGGCACATATGGCAACCGCGATGATGTCAATGGCGACGGCACAGTCGACGTGAGCGACATCAACGCCCTTGTGAACTTAGTCATGAACGGCAGCGGCAACAACAGCGGCTACGTTCTGCATGTTAAATCTAATAACAAATAATGAAAGGAGGACCTATTGATATGAAGAAGATATTATTCGCCCTCCTGGGCATCGCAACAATGACTACAATGGCTGCACAGCAGAGCAAGCCCAAATCTGTCATTATAAACCTCAAGAACAACACCACGGTCACCCACAATGCTTCCGACATGGACAGCATCGTCTACATAGGCGGCGAGATGGGAGACGAGCAGGGCATCGGTATGAAGATATACCTCAAGGGCACCAGCGTGAGTGTTGACTACCTGTACTCGCAAATCGAGAGCATTGAGGCTCCGACCGATCCCAAGGTTGACCCCAACAACAAGAATCGCAACTATGCCTCTGACAAGTATGACGAGAGCAAGTTCATGTACAACCTGGAGTGGCCCCGCATCAACGAGACCGACAACAACAGCTACAGCGTCAAGAGCACGCCCGACTATGGCGTGACCTACTCTGTAGAGTGGAGCAACACCAAGATTGCCAACCGCTGGACTTGCTACCAGATGCACCCGGGCAACAGCGCAAGCAACGTGAAACGCAACGACTCGTTCCAGGAAGACCCTGACCTGCCCGAGGCTACACGCTCTACCCTTGCCGACTATCGCAGCAGCGGTTTCTCACGCGGACACCTCTGCCCCAGCGCCGACCGCCTGTGCTCATCAGAGCAAAATGCACAGACCTTCTACCTAAGCAACATGCAGCCCCAGTGGCAGAGCCACAACGCTGGCCTGTGGGAACGCATCGAGAGCCAGGTGCGCGACTGGAACAGCAACTACTACCGCGACACGCTCTATGTGGTCAAGGCCGCAACTATCGCCGATGTAGAGCTTAACGGCAAAACAAGCGCCGGCGTCTACACCGAGAAGTGCAACAACCGCCTGCCCATTCCCAAGTACTTCTACTGCGCACTGCTTGCAGTCAAGGACGGACAGTACCAGGCACTGGGCCTGTGGACAACCCACAGCGACGACGCACAGTCATCTACCACAATCAAGAGCTGTGCCATCAGCATCGACGAACTGGAGCGCCGCACGGGCATAGACTTCTTCTGTAACCTGCCAGACGACATAGAGGAAGCCGTCGAAGCCACGTTTGACGAGAGTTTCTGGGGACTATATTAACCCCCCTACATAACCTGAAATGGTTCACGCTGATCAAGCAGATTTAAGAGATATATTTTAATCACCTTAACTGCTTAATCAGCGTGAACTTTAATTTTTATCAGCATTCGCTTGCACAAGTGGGTAATAATATATACCTTTGCGGTCTAATTACGGAATTTTTTCTTTAATTGACAACGATATTAAACAAATAAGACAAAGAAATGAAAGCATTTGTATTCCCCGGCCAGGGTGCACAGTTCGTGGGTATGGGCAAGGACCTCTACGAGAACAACGCACAGGCCAAAGAGCTTTTTGAGAAAGCTAACGAAGTACTCGGTTTCCGCATCACCGACCTCATGTTCAACGGCACAGAGGAAGACCTCAAGCAGACCAAGGTTACACAGCCCGCAGTATTCCTGCACAGCGTGATCCTGGCGCTCACTATGGGCGAGGAGTTCTGCCCCGACATGGTTGCCGGCCACTCACTGGGTGAGTTCAGCGCACTCGTTGCTGCTGGTGTTCTCCCCTTCGAGCAGGGTCTGAAGCTCGTTGAGACTCGTGCACTCGCTATGCAGAAGGCTTGCGAGGCTGCTCCCTCAACAATGGCTGCTATCATCGGCATGCCCGACGAGAAGGTTGAAGAGATTTGCGCTACTATCGAGGGCGTTTGCATTCCCGCAAACTACAACAGCCCCGGACAGGTAGTTATCTCTGGCACATTCGAGGCTATCGAGGCTGCTTGCGTTAAGTTCAAAGAGGCTGGTGCTAAGCGCGCTCTGCCCCTCAAGGTGGGCGGAGCATTCCACTCTCCCCTCATGGAGCCCGCACGCGAGGAACTCGCCAAGGCTATTCACGAGGCCGACTTCAGCGCTCCCAAGTGCCCCATCTACCAGGATGTAGACGCTAAGCCCCACACTGATCCCGCTGAGATCAAAGAAAACCTCATCAAGCAGCTCACCGCTCCCGTACGTTGGAGCCACATCATGGCTGCCATGGTTGCCGACGGCATGACTGAGGCTGTTGAGGTAGGTCCCGGCAAGGTGCTCCAGGGTCTCATCGGCCGCACTTACCGCGACGTAACAGTAAGCGGCAAGCAATAATTCCACTTGCCCTATCAAGACAACAAACCGCGACTCCCAAACGAGAGCCGCGGTTTTTGTTTTATTATTCCGGGGAGATCTCAGAGCACTCCGAGTTCTCCGAGATCTCAATGCTCGCTAGTCATCAATCCAGTTTGCGGTAGCGCACGCGGGTGGGCTGCTCGTTGCCCAGGCGCTTGATCTTGTTCTGCTCGTACTCTGAGTATGAGCCCTCGAAGAAGAAGACGTTGCTATCGCCTTCGAATGCGAGGATGTGGGTGCAGATGCGGTCCAGGAACCAACGGTCGTGGCTGATGATCACTGCACAGCCTGCGAAGTTCTCAAGACCTTCCTCGAGCGCACGCAGGGTGTTAACGTCGATATCATTGGTGGGCTCATCGAGCAGGAGCACGTTACCCTCTTCCTTGAGTGCAAGGGCAAGCTGCAGGCGGTTGCGTTCACCACCCGAGAGCACGCCGCACTTCTTCTGCTGGTCAACGCCAGTGAAGTTGAAGCGTGACAGGTAAGCGCGCGCATTCACGTCACGGCCACCCATGCGCAGCAGTTCCACTCCGCCTGAGATAACGTCATAGACGCTCTTGTTGGGGTCGATGCTGGTATGCTGCTGATCGACGTAAACGGGCTTAACGGTCTCTCCTACCTCAAACTCACCACCGTCGGGGGTGTCAAGGCCCATGATGAGGCGGAACAATGTGGTCTTACCGGCGCCATTGGGACCAATAACGCCCACGATGCCGTTGGGAGGCAGCATGAAGTTGAGGTCGTCATAGAGGAGCTTGTCACCGAATGCCTTAGCCACGTGCTTAGCCTCAATGACCTTGTTGCCCAGGCGAGGACCGTTGGGGATGAAGATTTCGAGTTTCTCCTCCTTTTGCTTAACGTCCTCGTTCATCAACTTGTCATAGCTGTTGAGACGTGCCTTACCCTTGGCCTGACGGGCCTTGGGAGCCATGCGTATCCACTCGAGCTCGCGCTGCAGTGTCTTCTGACGCTTGCTCTCGCTCTTCTCCTCCTGTGCCATGCGGGCAGTCTTCTGCTCCAGCCAGCTGCTGTAGTTGCCCTTCCAGGGTATACCCTCGCCGCGGTCGAGCTCGAGAATCCAGCCAGCCACGTGGTCGAGGAAGTAACGGTCGTGGGTAACGGCGATTACCGTACCCTCATATTGCTGCAGGTGCTGCTCAAGCCAGTCGATTGACTCGGCGTCGAGGTGGTTGGTAGGCTCATCGAGCAGGAGTACGTCGGGTTTCTGGAGCAAGAGGCGGCACAGAGCCACACGGCGGCGCTCTCCACCACTCAGGTGCTCGCACAGCTGGTCGCTCTCGGGACAGCGGAGCGCATCCATGGCACGCTCCAGACGGGTGTCAAGGTTCCATGCATCGGTTGCGTCGATGATGTCCTGCAGCTCGGCCTGGCGGGCAAAGAGCTCGTTCATCTTGTCGCCGTCCTCATAGTACTCGGGCAGACCAAACTTCTGGTTGATCTCCTCATACTCCTTGAGAGCGTCAACCACGTGCTGCACACCCTCGCTCACCACTTCCTTGACGGTCTTGGTGGGATCAAGCTGGGGATCCTGGGGCAGGTAGCCCACCGAGTAGCCGGGAGCGAACACAACTTCGCCCTGATACTTGGTCTCAAGGCCCGCGATGATCTTCATCAGCGTTGACTTACCCGAACCGTTCAGACCGATGATACCAATCTTGGCACCATAGAAGAACGACAGGTAGATGTTCTTTAATACTTGTTTCTGGTTTTGCTCGATGATTTTGCTCACGCCCACCATCGAGAAGATGATTTTTTTATCGTCTACTGTAGCCATATATGATTTTTATAGATTTATCGCATTAATAAGAATATAGTGTAACCTATGTACAGAGCTATGAAGATAAAGCCCTCTATGCGGTCAAACTTGTGCTTGCCGAAGGTGAATATCACCACATAAGTCAATATTGCACCCAGCAATGCCATGAAGAAGTCCAGAGCCGTAACACTCACCACCGTGATGGGCTTGATGGTTGACGACAGACCCACAATCATGAGCATATTGAACACATTAGAGCCAAGCACATTGCCCAGTGCCAGGGCTGCGTTTTTCTTGCAAGCGGCAACAGCCACTGTGATGAGCTCAGGCAACGAGGTGCCTATGGCCACGATAGTGATCGAGATCACCGCCTCGCTCATGCCCCAGGCACGCGCCAGGTTCTTGGCCGAATCCAGGAAGAGGTTGCCGCCAAAGATAAGGCCTGCAAGCGAAACCACAGCAATGCCCCACAACAGAGCGGGATGCTTGCCTGTGAAGCGCGACTGCGATTGCTCATTAGCGTCCTCGATAGCCTGCTGGGGATTGCGCCCCTTGATAATCACCACATAGCACATATAGCCTATGAATATCAGAAGCAGGAAGATACCGTCAATGCGAGATATAGTATTCTCACTGATTCCGGGAATTATCGAATCGTTAGCCAGAGCCATAAACACCAACGCGGCAAATATACCCACAGGGATGTCGCGCCGTTGTGTCTCGCGTTCTATTGCAAACGGCATGATGGCTGCTGCCACACCAAGAATGAGGAACGTGTTGCAAATGTTAGAACCAAGCACATTACCCACAGCGATGTCACCACTGCCGCTCAGTGCCGATGATATTGATACAAACAGTTCGGGAGCTGAGGTACCCATGCCCACGATAGTGAGACCGATGATAAAGTTGGAGATGCGGGCGCGCTGAGCAATAGCCACGCTAGAGTCGACCAGCAGGTCGGCAGCCACGAGCAGCATACCCAGTCCCACAACAAGCAGTAAATAATCCATTTTCTTCTTAAATTAATTTCACTTTGCAAATTTACACAAATCTTGCCGCATGGCAAAATATATGAATAACCATCCGGGCAGATTGGGAGTAATAAGCCTTTATCCACTCACCCTGACCGAGTGTGGGCCGCAATGCTATTTCTTCAGCACCTTCTTGCCGTTGATGATCACAATGCCCTTGAAATTGTCATCAACCTGTATTCCCTGGAGATTGTAGATGTGAGCAGGTGACGCATCGACAACGGGCGAGGTTATACCCGAGAACTCTCCGTTTTGTGTAACGGTCTTGCCAAACGGGATATGCACCGAGATAAGCGGAAGTGTCTCATGGCCAACTATGTGGACAAATGAGAAATCAATTCCATCGGCAAAATCAGGAGTAAAATGGTGCTCGGCGAGTTCGTCGGGAGTGAACGTCAAGTCATTGTGCAACTTGTAAGTATTGCGAGGTTCAAATTTCCAGTATCCCACTTGATGCGTCAACTTGTTGCCCTTATTCTCAACAATAGCATCAACTTCTCTTGTAACATACTTGCCAAGGTTGTTGACAATGGTATAGTCGAAGCTCACGACAAGCCCTTCGGTCTCGCTATAAGTGTAGCTCAATGCAAATTCGGGAGTGGTTATAGCGTTGACAAACTCTTGGCTCGGTTCGTCGAAACTGAGGGGGAACTGGGCCACAACCGCGTTGGGGTTCTGATTGGCATAGACGCTTGCAGTAGCTGTGCCAGCCCCGGGAGGTGTCACAAAGAAGTGAACCTCAGATGCCTTGCCGGCAGGAATGAATGCTCCAGTCACGCAATGCAGTGTGTCAGCACCGTCTTCATCGTCAAACACAACGTCAACGAGGATGCGGTCGTTGTACTCAACATCTCCATTGTTTCTTAATGTCATGACGATTTCTTGCGATTCCAGTGCATGGCCATTGCCCTTGTTCTCAACACTCTCCATGGTGAGAGATACGGCAGGCATGACAATCGCGGTTGTCGATGTCCCGTCGACAGTGGCACGTATGTACTGGTCACCGTAGATTAAGTGCCACTCATCACCAGGCACACTCACGCATTTGCCCACGGGGTATAAATCATAAATACCTGTTTCCAAGCCGGCAGCGGCAATGTCGCAGGTCCATTCAAAATGATACTCACAGCCATCATCGGGTTTTAGCGAGAATGCATCTGAGCCATCCTTACCAGCATACTTGATTACCGGAGTCATATTGCCCTCGGCATCCATTGTGGCAAGAGCCATTTCAAAAACGCCATGAGTGAGCGAGCCGTTATATACCTGCAAAGCGACAGAGCCATCTTGCTCCATCTGCTTAATGCCATAGTACAAACCGGGTTCCAAGAACGGCAGGTCGCCCAGCGGACGGTCGCCGGGAACAGCATTGATAATCATTTCCTGCCCCAGACAATATCCCAGCTCACTCGAACTGGCTCCGGCACCCTCGGTACTATAGGGGTTGAGTAACGACAATAGGAAGTAATTGTCGCACATTCCACCCCATCCCCAATTGATGTGAAACATACCGTTGCCAGCATATCCGTCGCACACAAAGAAGTGACCAGACTCGTTGGTGTAACCGGAATATGGCACAGGGATGCCACGGCTGAGGTTATCATATACCATGCTCTCCCAGTCTCGTGTGGTATAACGATTGCGCTTGATGTCTTTAGTGCTCTCGGCAAAACCCAGATGGTTTTTCAATGCCGCTTCAACAAACATCCCAATCTGACCTGAAGCGCCTGGAGAATAAAACATCTGGCACGCTTGTCCGCAATAGCGCATGAGCTCGGCTACAGCCGACTTTTGCGCCTCGGTGCGGTTGTCATCTTTAGTATAAGTGTCGCACATGTCGTCCCAGCGCAGCTTGATGGCGGGAACCTCGGGGACATAAAATTCATAACCCTCAAATATGTCAGACTGGTATCCTGGCAAGCTATGAATCCAGTGCTGCGGCGCCTTCCAGTAATATAGCACCTGTGCCATGGCAGTGGCAGGACAACCCGTGAGACACTGTTGACCTTCAAACTCAGGACACAAGTCGTTATAAGGCGAGCCTTGGTCCCATTGGCTTGTGAGCATAGGTTGTATAGGGGCACCGTAGGGTTCGCTTGAAGGTTCGGCTGCTGCCTGGGCGGATATATCCTTCCCGTCTAACGCCTTGATAGCTTCGTCGTAGCCCTTGAGCCAAGCCTTGAAGTTGGCAGGGGCTTCGTCCATGTTGATGCCACAACCGTTACCATAGCCCAGGATAGAACGCGTGCGGCTATCACCTGATACTATGACATAACCATTGTCACCACCCACATTAAACACATATAAATTCTGGGCGTCACACTTGACTGAGGTCAAATCGGTTGCACGCAATCCCTTTACAGCCATCGCCTTAGATTTCCCAGACTTAGCCAAGAACTGAAAGGCCCTGTCACGGGCTGCATCTACACTTATCTTTTGTGCACTAGCAACCTGTGATGCAAAAAAGAATGCGAAAAACAAAAAAACAACAAATTTCATAATCATATCGGGGTCCCGTTATTTGGAATTATATTTTAAACTTATTATCTACAAAGATACACATTATATCCCACTCCACCAAATCTCATTAATGGTCCCTCCATAAAACACCGGCACTCCCGGATTTACCGGAAATGCCAGATTATTCGGGATGATGTGTCGTATTTTAAAGGTGGGGTCTATTAATTATGTCGAGTAGATTTTGAGAGTTGTTTTGAGTAGATTTTTGGCATGAAGAGGGAGCGAAGCGGGCTTCGTGACCGACTGAATGTCAAAAAGATGCCAAAACAGGCTCAAAAGCGGCCGAAATAAACAATTAACTTTTTTCAGAATTAATAGAGCACACCTTAAAGGTTTTTGTTGTTGCGCTCCAGATGTTCCATGACCACGGCGCATGATGCGTCACCAGTGACACTCATGGTGGTGCGGCCCATGTCGACGATGCGGTCGATGCCGGCTACCAGGGCTACGCCTTCAAGCGGTATGCCAGCCGAGGCAAACACCATCGCCATCAGCGCCAGGGCTCCGCCGGGAATGCCGGGAGTGCCTATCGAAGCCACTGTGCAGGCAAATGCTATTGACATATACTGCCCCATGCCCAGCTCCACACCGCAGCACTTGGCAATGAACACGGCAGTGACTCCCAGGTAGATGGCCACACCGTCCATGTTGATGGTTGCACCCATAGGGAGGACAAAGTTGCGTATGCTCTCACGCACGCCCAGTTTCTCATTGCACTTCATGTTGACAGGCAGTGTGGCGAGCGAAGAGTCGCTAGAATAAGCAAACAACATCGCGGGACCCATGTGCTTAAAGAAACGCAGCGGGTTCATCTTGGCCAGCACAGCCACCGCACCAGAGTAAACAACAACGGCATGAATGACGAAGCACAGATAGGTGACACCGATGAGCGACGCATAGGTACCCAATATCTTGGTTCCGTTCTCGGCTACAACAGGGCACAACAGGCAGAATACACCCAGCGGTGCTATAGCCATGATATAGCCCAGGATAGTCACTGTCACCTCATTAAGACCCTCGATGAGACGTGCCACGGGTGCGGCCTTCTCACCCACCTTCACGATGGCAAACCCCAGCATGATCGCTATCACGATGACCTGCATCATTGCGTTGTTGAGCAACGGGTCAATCATATTCTTTGGGAAAAAGTTCACAACCTGGTCCATCAGGGTAATCGTGGGAGCCTCGATTTCCTCAGCAGCCTTTACCAGCTCAAGTGAGGGGAAATATCCGCTAAGCGATGTCGACACCACCAGTCCCATAGTCACGGCAAGCACCGTGGTCACCATGAAATAGAGCAGCGACCGCACGCCCAGCCTACCCAGCGACTTGATGTCCTTCATCGAGATAATGCTGCACACGATGCTCAGCAGCACCAGCGGCACAACGATAAACTTGAGCAGATTGAGGAAAATGTCACCGATGGGCTTGATATACATCTTTGCCACGTCGGCACAGTCCTGCATAAAGATACCCACGATAAAACCAAGCAACAGAGCAATGGCAATTTGAGCCACAAGGGAAATTTTGAACTTTTTCATCATTAATAATGTTAAGGCTTATAAGTAATTAGGTTAATATAAGCAATGTTAGAGTTGATTCACATGCAAATTTAATAAAAATCTCCCACTCCCACAACCCCACACCCCATTGACAATAAAAAAACCACCCCAAAACGAGGTGGCGTCGATATTTCATGATTATTGTTTCAACCTACTATACGAACAACACGAATGCTCACTTCATAGAGTAAATACAATGGTATTGTTACTAACACCAGCGACAAAAGGTCGGGTGGAGTAATAATAGCAGCAACAAGACCTATAGCCAATAATGCATGTCGACGATAGATGCTGAGCATTTCGGCGTTAACAATTCCCAACTTTGCCAAAACAAAAGCGATTACAGGAAGTTGGAAAGCAACTCCAAGTACGAGAGCTAAGGTTATAAATGTCTCAATGTAAGAGTCTAACGTTATATTACTAACCACTCTTGCATCTACGCTATAAGTTCCTAAAAACCTAAATGCAATAGGAAATATAACGTAATAGCTCATCAGCAATCCTACAATGAACAAAATATAAACTATAACAATTACCCTGATTGAATACTTCTTTTCATTATCATAAAGAGCAGGAGCTACAAATCCAAATAACTCATATAAAATATAGGGTGACGTTACCAATAGTGCAAGATAAATTGAAGTCGTGATGTGTGTCATGAACTGACTGCTCAAGTCTGTTGCTATGAGATTGACATGATATTGCTCAAAGTTAAAATCTACACCCATTGACTGCAGCGTGGTCTCTATCCAGCTATATGTACAGAAGTCCCACTCGCTGGGAGCAAGTAGGAAATCAAAAATTGTCGTCTTAAAACAAAAGATGACTATCGCAAGAATGCCAGCAACAGCAAGAATACGAAATAGCATCCTTCGGAGGACTTCCAAATGTCCTCCAAAAGTAAGCATACTATTATCTTTCCCCATTAGTCTATCTTATGGGTATTATCTTGTTCGTGTTTAAGCAATGATTGCTCTTGAGGCATATTTTTGTCTTCATCTGTTTGACCTTCCTGTTCCTGGATGGGTGGTTCCTGCATTCCAGTCTTAAATTCCTTTACACCTTGCCCCAAACCACGCATCATCTCAGGAAGTTTCTTGCCGCCGAAAAGCAGCAATGCCAAACCTCCTAATAACAAGAGTTCGGTTGTTCCAATAAAAAGCAGTGTCATATTCAACTATTTTAAGGTTCTACCAAAAATATCTCACATGTCTCAAAGTTGATTTCCCAATTGCCGCCTTCGGCACTTTCCCACTGGTACTTCTGAGCCATGTCATTCCACCATTGCTGGAACTTTGTTCCAGTTTCGCCCATATCCTTGACAAGTTTCTCGTACAACTCTTCCTTTTCGGGAGTGAGAATCATTGCCAACTCGTTAAGACCATTACGGCGTTCAAACAATGCCTGTATCTCATTCTTTTCCTCGACAGTTACCTGTCCCACAAGTTTCTTTTTCATATCTTTTTTCAATTAATATTCTTCTCTTACGTCAAAGGGGTCGAGATAGTTTATTTCTTTAATTTCACGGTTAGGCAAGAAAATGCCATGCTTGCGAACTTTTTCTAACAGTTGTCGACTTGCATTGCGCTCCAGATGAGCCACTACACATTGTTCATGACTCGGGGTATTAACCTCAAACGTCTTTTTGCGGTTGAGCCACACACAGCGTCGGCACTGGTATGCATCGCAGATGCGGCACAATGGGGCTCGGTCAAGTTTATACAGCGGACTGCTCTTGATGCTCACGCCATCGGCAAGTGAACCCACATTAAATGTTTTACCAAGCACTATTTCGCTATCAGCCTGATAGAATGCCGGGCACACATAGAACTTGCCGTCGGGAGCAAGAGTGATATTGCTGTCGCCCGCACCGCAGTTATTCATGTTGTCAAGTTGCAGGCGGTCGGTGAGCAGGTTGAGCAACGGTGATTTGCCATCGGCATAAAGTTGTTCCAACTTGTCACACCAAGACTCCAACACATCTTTATATGTATTAAATTCATCATCGGTGAATGTCTCAACATCAGTGATAACGACATTGAGTTTGGTCACCTTCTCCACAACATCAGCAACCAAATCCTTGTGCTCAAACAAATCTTTCTTGCAGATGCGAAGCACATAAGAAACACCTTCAATGAAGGCAAATCCATCCATAAATTTGTAGTCATTGAACACCACCACATCGGCCTTGGCAACTTTGGGGTTGTCGCTGGGCATGATCTTGCTATGGTCAATGCTTTCAAGCACCTCGTCATACTCAGCAGGTAATTCATGTGAAGGATAGACATACTGAATCATCAAGTTCTCCAGCATGCCAAATTTTATGCCTGCCTTGAGGTCTTCAAGCGAAATCAACTTCTTGCCCTGCTTCTCATTATTATAATGGCAATAGGATGTGCATGTGTCATCCAATAAAATCATTAGATACTGTAACATAATTATGACGATTAACAGGTTTCTTGAATATCTGATTTCTTAATATGCTTCTCGGCGTCTTCACGGGCAATACCTTCCAACTCAAGCTTGCGATAAAGCTTGTTCCAGTAATAGTTGTTGGCGCGAACACGAGCCTTGTGCATCTTGCATATCGCAGTGCTGCGTTCATACACTGTAGGAGTTTCAGCTGCATCATAATTCTCGCCCTGACACCAAGCACAGCCCTCTGCCACTTCGCAGTCAATGCACTCCTGCTTGCTCTGCGTGCAACGGTCAAGCGTGAGGAACGGACGCAACTTGTTCTTGTCAATTCCATCATT
>JAKSLZ010000081.1 GCA_024400935.1 Muribaculaceae bacterium
CCCAGCAACAGCACTGCCGGCGACTACAAGGAGTGGCAGGAAAGCGGCACATCGATGTCGATAGGCGACTGGCGCCGCGACAACGTTAACCGCATGGTCAAGGCCGTGTATGACATGATCCAAGAAACCCGTCCCGAGGTGCGCTTCGGTATCTCGCCCGCAGGTGTTGCAGCGTCATCATCGAGCGTAGCTTCTAAGTATGGCGTTGAACCTTGCCCCAGGGGCAGCGACTGGCAGTACAACGGCATCTTCAGCGATCCCCTGGCTTGGATGAGCAGCCACACTGTCGACTACATGTCACCCCAGATCTACTGGACCACAGTGAGCTCAAGCAACCCCTTCGAGCCCATCGCAACATGGTGGAACAAGATGGCTAAGACCTTTGGCCGCCACATGTTTGTGTCTCACTCTATCTCAAGCCTCACCAAGAGCAGCAAGGGTAGCGCTAATCCCCAGCCCCTGAGTGCTTACAACCAGGATTACATGTATGATGAGTTTGCCAACGAGGTTGAACTCACCCGCACAACCAACCTTGACAACGCCCCCGGCTCAATCTTCTACTCTTGCAAGTATCTCTATGCAATGGGTGCTCCCGAGGCGCTGGCCAACTTCCTCAAGCGCACCGCTTACAAGTTCCAGGCCCTGCCTCCCGCAATGCCCTGGAAGACCGGCAACAACCCCGGCCTCGTCAAGAACCTCCAGCTCAACGGCACTAACATCACTTGGGAAGGATATGACAACGTGCGCTACACTGTCTATGCGTTCCCCAAGACCATGGCTCACGACAACTTTGACAAGAACGTAGAGTATCTGATGGGTATGTGCTACGGCACCACTTATGCCATCCCCGCCAAGTATCAGCAGGGCTACCAGTATGCAGTGTGCGTGCTCGACCGCGTGGGCAACGAGTATGACCCCGCATTCCTGGGCGAAAGCTACGATCCCCTGCCCGCTCCCGTGCTGGTATCACCCGCCGACGGCTCTACCAACTATGCTCCCTTTGAGTTCACATGGCAGCCCGTTGAGAACGCAACCAGCTACACCGTAGAGGTGGCAAGCGACGCAGCGTTCTCTAACGTGATGGGCACCGCAACAGTGACCGGCACAAGCGTGTCGACCGACGAGTTCAAGAACATGGACAGCGGCGAGACTCACTACTGGCGCGTTCAGGCCAGTGCCGAGGGTTGGGCAAACGGCGTGAGCCAGGCCCGCACCGTGATTCCCGTGTTCCTGCAGATCACCAGCCCAGCCAACGAGCAGAAGGCTCTCGAGACCACTCTCACCATCACATGGAACGTGCCTGACGCAACCACACCTGCCACACTCAGCATCGCTACTAATCCCGAGATGAATGCTCCCGTCTACACAGTTGAGCAGGCAGGCGGCAGCCATGCAGTGCCCGCCGGCAAACTGGGCGACGGCACCAAGTACTATGCACAGGTGGCTATGAACTATGCAGGCCACCAGCTCGTATCTCCCGTGGTTGAATTCACCACAATGGTCAAAGCTCCCACATTTGCTTGTCCCGCAAGCAGCGGCGCAGCGGTTTATGGCACTGACTACATCCGTGTTGTGGCACAGCCCGAGGCTGTGAGCTACACCATCGAGATTTCTAACTCAGCCACCTCATGGGGCCGCACACGCTTCATCTCTACCATCACCGACGGCAATGCCGTGACCACTATGGCCAAGGACATGAAGGTAAACAGCAAGCTCATGGTAGAAGGCGCTACCTACTATGCACGCGCTAAGGCCACTTATCTCGACAACGACGGCGCTAACCGCAGCACCGACTATTGCGAGGTGGTTCCCTTTGTATATCATGCTGAGAAGCCACAGTTCAAGACTGGCGACGTGGACGGCAACGGAGTTGTTGACATCAGCGACGTGAACATCTTGCTCAATGTCATCCTGGGACGAGACGATGCAGCCAACTATGGAGGACGTGCCGATGTGAACGGCGACGGCGTAGTTGACATCAGCGACGTTAACGCCATCATCAACATCCTTCTGGGCAAATAATTGCAACTGAAAACTTTTCCTCCCCGCTCATGACTAGGCGGGGAGGAAAAACATAAATATTGAACATTTAAACAGTTTTATTTCATGAAGAAACATGCATTACTGGCTATTGCGGCACTGGCAAGCTCAGCGACTATGTGGGCTACGTCTTTTTCATGCAAGTACTTTGCCATCGACACCCCCGACGACAGTTGGGAAGTGACCGAGGATCACGCCCTGGGCGAAATGGGTGCACGCATGATGGTGGCCCGCAATGACGGCACAAAGGGACTCACCCACCTGGCCCGCATCGACTATGTGGATCGTCCGTTCACCCCTGAGAGCTACCTCACGTCGCAGGTGGTCAACCGCCGTGACAACTTCGCCCACAGCGCCACCGGCATCAGCGCAGTGAGCGACACCACGTTTGCCGGCTATACTGCCAAGTATGTCAAGTTCAACAAGGAAGCCTATGGCTCCACCTATGCCTTCACGGCTATAGCGTTTAACGCCGGTTTTGGCACTTACTTCATCATACAGGGCCAGCAAAGCGATGCGGCGTCAATCATAGGACGCGTCACTGCATCAATCAAGCCCGTAGCTAGCCTGCAGCCCACCACACTGGCCCAGCTGGTCGAGGCCAGCAAGGCATCGCTCAGCCGCCGACCTGCAGTGTGGGACGACGGCGGTGAGAAACTCAAGAGCCTCTCACTGCCTGCCGAGGGCAACATCGTGCAGCTCTACATCGACGTGCCGTTCATCACCGTAGACGCCATAGTGGTGCCCACGTTCATACAGACCAAGCGCAAGCAGTGGATCAATCACCGCAAGGAAGTGGCCCTGCGCTGTGGCATAGTGGACATGGCCGTGAAAGAAGGCCGGGGCATCGTGTATGTGTATCGCGACAGCAAAGGCGAGGAGATAGGCACCATGCTCATCCTTCCCGAGGAAGTGAGATAAGGGGTTAACTGGTTAAAGGGTTAACAGGCGGCTCGAAATCGAGCCGAGCAACCATATTCCTGTAGTGAGCCACGCGAGCGTTTCGTAGGCCTGAAAGGCCGTTTCGTAGTGAGCCACGCGAGCGTTTCGTAGCATGCAAAGCATGCGTTTCGTTTTAGTTAAAAAAAAGATTATGATTAAAGTTAACGACATAGTAAGATTTCTCAATGATGTGGGCGGCGGCCGCGTCACTCGCATCGAGGACAAGACAGTGTATGTGGAAGACGAGGACGGATTTGAGCGTCCAGCCATTGCACGCGACCTGGTAGTCGTGGGCGAAGCCGGCACCAAGGCATCAAGCTATGAGCGCCCCCTGGACATCAAGAGCAAACTTGTGGAGCCCGATGAGCCGGCCAAGCGCAATGAGCCGGTGCAACCGCTTGAACCCGTGGTAGAGACTCCTGAGGGCGAGAAGCTCAACATCCTGCTGGCCTATGAGCCCAAGGAAATCAAGCATCTCAACACCACCACATTCTATGCCTCGCTGGTCAACGACAGCAACTATTTCCTGTATTTTGCTTACATGACACGAGGCGACCGAGACCTGCAGTGGACCACACGCTTCCACGGCATTGCCGAACCCAACTACATCGTTGAGCTAGACGAAGTGGGACACAAAGATCTGGGCGACATGACCCATGTGGCAGTGCAGTACATCGCCTTCAAGCAGGGCAAGGAGTTTGCACTGAAAAACCCCGCACTGGTACACCGCAAGCTGGATTTCACTAAGTTCTACAAGCTGCACTGTTTCCGCAGCACTCCTTACTTCGACACTCCGGTGATTTCATTAGAGATCACCCACAACGACCTACCCTCTAAAGAGATGCGCATCGACAGCAGCGCCCTTGAGGCTGCCATGAAGAAGCAAAAGGCCGAGGAACGCCCGCAGCGCAAAGCAATCTCGCAGCCCAACGAGCGTCACCGCAGCGAGCCCATCATCCAGGACCTGCACATTGCCGAGCTCATCGACAACCTTGCAGGCATGAGCAAGGCCGACATCCTCAACTACCAGATTGACAAGTTCCACGAGGTGATGCGCGCCCATCTCAAGCACACCGGCCAGCGCATAGTATTCATCCACGGCAAGGGCGAGGGCGTGCTGCGACAGGCCATCATGCGCGAGCTCAAGCGACACTACCCCTATTGCGAGGCACAGGACGCCAGCTTCCAGGAATATGGCTTCGGGGCAACACAAATCACCATTCACCACAAGAACAAATAAACAAAGGATATGATATTTTGGTTTTCAGGCACCGGTAACAGTCTATGGGCGGCCAAGCAGCTGGCCGGACCACTCAACGACACGCTCGTTGACGTGGCTCAGGCTACACTCGACGGCAACTTTGACTACACGCTGCGACAGGGCGAGAGCATCGGTTTTGTATTCCCTACCCACTCATGGGGACCGCCACCCATCGTGTGCGACTTTGCACGCAAGCTCAACATCACCGGTCTCAGCTCCAGCACACATTGCTACATGGTCACCACCTGTGGCGACGACATAGGCCTCACCGTGGAGATACTCCAGAAGGCCCTGGGCAACATCGAGCTCAACGCAGCTTTCTCTATACAGATGCCCAACACCTATGTGTGCCTACCGGGATTTGACGTGGACGACCCAGCAACCGAGCACAGCAAACTCACTGCCGCCAAGACCACCGTTGAGAAAGTGGTGATGGCTGTGGCCGAGCGACGCAACGTCATCGAGGTCAACAAGGGCAAGATGGCATGGGCCAAGTCTCGCCTCATACGCCCGGGATTTGTTTCTATGGGCATGAGCGACAAGCAGTTCAAGGCCGACGCTCAGGCTTGCACACACTGCGGCAAGTGCGAGACCATGTGCCCCATGCACAACATCGTGCGCTCAGCCGACGGCACCCCACAGTGGCAGGGCAACTGCACCATGTGCCTCAGATGCCTGCACATGTGCCCGGCTGGAGCCATCAACTATGGCAACGCCACCCAGAAGAAAGGGCGCTACCACCATCGCGACTTCAAGTAATCAATCTAGAAACAACAACCTCAATAAACCGATTTTATTATGAAAAAAACAGTTACCACTTTGATGTTAATGGCTGTGATGGCATTGTGCAACTTTGCTGCTGCAGCCCAGAGCCTCACACTTAAGGCCGACATGGCAAGATACAGTGAGGAGTATAACGATGAAGGTCAGCCCGTGATGAGCGAATGGGAAGACTGCAATGTTGCAATCACATTCAATAGCGGAACAATTTCGCTCAGAGGCAAAGGTTCCTTTGGCAGCGTCAAGGAGAGCTACCGCGTCTACAAGACTGGCGGCTGGGAAGACAATGACGAGTCAAGCACATGCTCAATCGAGTGCTCGCCCAATGCTCCCATCTTCTACGACATCTATCTCTATCTGGACACCAACGAGGACGAGCTCACAGTAACCATACAAAGCGGAGACATGTACACCGAGTACAGGATTAACGACGCAGCAGCAGTGCGCAACATCAAGTTTGGCAAAGCAGGCAACAGCAAGAAGTCGCGTCGCCGTTAATCAAACAAAGGAATACTAAATAACAAAATTAATAACAACTAAAACCACAACAAGATGAAGAAAACATTATTTGCAATTTTGGTTGCCATCGTGGCAATGATGTGCCCGGGCAAAGCTTCTGCTGAACAGTTCAAGTACACAGCATATAAAATGTGTATGATGACCTATGACGATGATGGAGATGAAGCAGGATGGAGCGACTGGGTGAGCACTCCTTATTATTTCGTTCTAGACTCTGACCGAGACATCATCACATTCAAGGGTGACCACAGCCTCAAGTTTAATATTGACGACATGGACGACTGGGAAGAAGTTGACAGTGGCATGTACTGCACTTTATATTGCTCAACCGATGACGGTGAAGATACTGAAATTTCTTTCCTGCTCTCTGAAGACGGCGAGCTCTTTATTATCGTCGAGGATGACGAAGTGAAGTTGGGCTTCATGTGCGAGGATGCCGGCAAGATTCGCCACAGCAGCAAGAGCAAGAAGTCTTCTTCTAAGAAGAGATCAAAGAAGTCTTCAAAGAAAAGACACTAAACGGTAACACAATTACCGCACAAAGACAAGAAGCCTGGGGCCGGTGCAAAGATGTGCGGCGGCCCGGGCATCTTTTTAAAGATGCGTTACGTGGCACGCTTTTTGCTACTACTGAATTAAAAAGACTTAGAATATTATGAAATTCATCAAGCGCTGGGTGCGCAACACACTCATTTTCTTCTTTGTTTCCACCATAGGTGCGGTGGTAGCATTTAAGTACATGCCCGTTTACTTCACTCCGCTCATGATCATCAGGTGCGCCGAGCAGGCAACGCGCGGCGAGGTGCCACACATCGACCACAAGTGGGTGCCGCTCTCCGAGATTTCGCACAACGCTCCGCAGGCCGTCATGGCCAGTGAGGACAACTTGTTCCTTGACCACAACGGCTTTGACTTCAAGGAAATCCTCAAGGCGCAGGCCGAAGCCCAGGGTGGCGGGCGCGTGCGTGGTGCCAGCACCATCAGCCAGCAGACGGCCAAGAACGTGTTCCTGTGGCCTGGCAACAGCACGGCAAGCAAGTGGGTGCGCAAGGGTTTTGAAGTATATTTCACCGTCCTCATAGAGAAAATATGGGGCAAGGAACGCATCATGGAGGTCTATCTCAACAGCATCGAGATGGGCGACGGCATCTATGGCATCGAGGCTGTGAGCGTGATCAACTTCCACTCCAGGGCAAGCAACATCACGGCCAAGCAGGCAGCACTGGTGGCCGCCACACTGCCCGACCCCCTGCACCGCGACAGCGGCCACCCCACCCCATGGCTCAACAAGCGCAGCAAGCAAATCGTTGACCTCATGGGCAAGGTCAAGACTTTCCCGCATGTCACCAGCGAGAGCACAGGCGCGAAGTAGATTCTATTAAGGTAGGTTCTATTAATTCTAAGATATAGTTTATTCCGGTCGCTTTTGAGCCTCGACATAATTAATAGAACCCACCTTTAAAAAAAATGCAGATATATAGTTGAAAGTTTCAAAAAAAAACGTATATTTGCATTGTCATTAATCAACGGGGCACTAGCTCATCTGGTAGAGCGCAACACTGGCAGTGTTGAGGTAAGCGGTTCGAGTCCGCTGTGCTCCACTTTCACCCAGCATCAGCTGGGTGTTTTGTATTCCTCCGCACAAAAAAACTACGGGGGGCACATGCCATGATAATCATCTCTTAATCATTTGTATAACCTTTTATAAAAGATATCCCAATGAAAGTGCTACACACCAGCGATTGGCACCTGGGCCACTCCATCTACCACTATGATCGCAGCAAGGAACAACGAGACATGCTGCGGCAAATCCAAGAAATAGCTATTGACGAGCAGCCCGATGTGCTGCTGGTGAGCGGCGATGTGTTTCACACCTCACAGCCCTCTACCGCCGTGCAGACCATGTTCACCGAGGCCATCATCTCCCTGCACACGGCCTGTCCCGCCATGCACATTGTGGTCACCGCAGGCAACCACGACAGCGGCTCGCGCCACGAGGTGTTTCGCACGCCATGGCTGGCCTTCAATGTGCACATGATAGGCAGCATCGACAAGGATGACCTGGACCAGTGCATCATCGACATTGACGGCAAGGGATATGTGATTGCGGTGCCCTATGCCCACGAGCGCAACATCCCCGACGGATATTTCCAGGCCCTGCTCGACCGCACAGCTCAGCTCAACACCCAGGAGCGCCCTGTGGTAATGAGCGCACACCTCACCGTGGGCGGAAGCGACTTTACTGGCCACAACAACGCCAGCGAGTACAGCGCCGGCGGCATCGATGCTTACAGTCCCGAGGCGCTGGGAGAGGGATATGACTACATGGCACTGGGCCACATCCACCACGCACAGTTCATCCGTGGCTCGGAGAAGCGCATGCGATACTCGGGCACACCGCTTGCGGTGAGCTTTGACGAGGCCTACGCCCACAGCGTGAGCATCGTTGACATTGAGGCCCATGGCGATGCACCACAGGTGCACACCATCGAGATTGAGAATCCCCGCCCCCTGGTGACGCTGCCGGCAACAGGAACAGCTACCTGGGACGAGGCACAGCAGCTGCTTGCCGACTACCCCGATGACATCAACTCCTACATCAGGCTCAACGTGGTCACTGACAGTTTCCTGCCGCCCGACGCCAACGAGGTGGCAACGTCGCTCACACAGGGCAAGCTGTGCACATTCTGTCTCATCAACACCACTCGACACCCGGGCAAGAACGACGAGGCACACGAGGCCCTCACCGTCGACGAGTTTGAGAGCATGCCCCCGGTCGAGATTGCCAGGCGATATGCCCAGTCGTGCGACGTCAACTTTGACGACGAGATGGCACAGCTATTCAGCGAGGTACTCATGCAAGTTAACGAAGATCAACGCAACCAGTAAACATGAAGATTCAGCAACTCACTATACACAACATCGCATCCATCGAGCATGCCGTGATTGACTTTACAGCTGAGCCTCTGGCATCCAGCGAGGTGTTCCTTATCACCGGCCACACCGGAGCGGGCAAGTCGACCATCCTCGACTCTATCTGCCTGGCACTTTATGGCGAGGTGCCGCGTCTGTCTAACGCCAAGGGTGGCACTAACCGCGACAACAACGACATCACCGTCAAGGACGTGCGCCAGCTCATGCGACGCAACACCGGAGAGGCCTATGCCGAACTGCTTTTCACGGGCAGCAACGGCATTGCCTACAAGGCTCTGTGGGGAGTGGCACGCGCCCGCAACAAGGCCACAGGCAGGCTGCAGGCCAAGCGATGGGAACTCACTAACGTAGACAGCGGCACCACACTCACCAAGGACAAGGAGGTGCGGGCCGAGATACAGGATGCCGTGGGCCTCGACTTCAGTCAGTTTTGCCGCACAACCATGCTGGCACAGGGCGAGTTCACACGCTTCCTCAACAGCGACGACAACGAGAAGGCTGCCATCCTTGAGAAGATCACCGGGCAGGACATGTACTCGCGCATAGGTGCCAAGGTATATGAGATGACCACGGCCAAGAAGGAAGCGCACGACGAGGCACAGCGTCGCATCGAGGGCATCAAGGTGCTCAGCGACGAGGAAATTGCCAGCCTGCAAGATGAGATTCAAGAGATAAACGACAAGGACACTGCATTCAGCCAGCTGGACCTGAAACTCACAGCAATGCGCAACTGGCTCAAGACCAAAGCCGAACTTGACGACAAGGCAGCAAAAGCCACCGAAGCCCATAATGATGCGCAGCAAGCATTGCTCACTGGCGAGTTCAAGACAAACGAGCGCACCGTGACACTGTGGAACGACACCATCGAACAGCGGCAGCTGCTCAAAAACCTCACCGAGGCTAAGGAACTCATAGAACGTCAAAATAATGTCATTAAGGGATATAAGCACACCTTCGCTTCTTTCTGTGCGGGACAGCAATGGCAAACGGCCGAGACGCAGCGCACAAGCAAGGAACTGGAAAACGTGGAAACCAGCATCAAGGCACAGGACGACAAGGCACAGGTGTATGGCAACAGCCAGACCATAGACGGGCACCTGAAATCAATGGTGGCAGGCCGCAGGAAAATCGCTGACGAACACAAGAAAACGACCGGGCTCGAGACAAAGCTCAACGGTGAGCTTAAAGAAGCTCTTGCACAGGCCATAGAACAAGAAATACTCGCCAAGGGAAACCTTGACGGGCAGGACAAGGCGGTGAAGCGCCTTGACGATGAATATGCCGCCATGAACGTCGACGCCATCAACACATCGCTGGAACGTAGCCGCGACCGGGTGAGCACCATCGAGACCGCGCAGCGCAAGATTGCCGAACTGGCTCAGGCTCAACAACGATATGACAAAAACGCCCGGGATATGGCTACTAAGCTTGTCTATCTCAACAAGGCCAAAGAAACTGCCGCCCAACTGGAGGCCGCAGTCAACGAGGCACGCATCAAGAAGGAATCTAAGGAGGACACGCTCAACAAGCTGAGCGCCACCGTAGCCGACTGGGCCAAGGAGATGCGCCGCACGCTCAAGGCGGGCGACACGTGCCCCGTGTGTGGCCAAGCCATAGAACAGGAGCTGCCCCGAGAGGAAGTCCTTGACGCCGTTCTTGCCAGCGCCGAGAAAGATTATAAGGCAGCCAAGGCGGCACACGAGGCGCTACTCGGCGAGAAGAACGAGCTGGATGCCGAGATAAAGGTTAAGGCCGACGACTACGCTGGCAAGAAACAGGAACATGACCTTGACACTTCGGTTGCCGATGCCCGCAATGCGGCACTCGAGTCTTGCCAGGCTCTGGGTATCGAGGAGATTGGCGACGAGACAGCTTCGGCCCTCAGCGACCTAAAGGCAGAGGCCGATGCCGAGAGAGACAAGTTACACCAGCAGCAACGCCTTGCAGCCGAGCTGTCTAAAAAGATTTCAGACGAACGATCTAAGGTAGAGACGTTGCGCAACAAACACGACAGCGCTAAGGATGCCGTGACTAAGGCCCAAAACGAGATCAAGGACTGCAAGAACGACATCAGCACCGCGCAATCTCTCATCAAGAGCAATCAGCACGATGTGGATGAGGCCATCTCCCAAGTCGCAGCATTGCTGGCACACACGCAGTGGCACAACGACTGGCAGGAGCAAACCGATGCCTTCAGGACCGAGCTCAAAGATGCCGCAAAGGCTTACTCTGACGCTGTGACAAAGCAACGCCAACTTGCCCACACCCTCGAAACAATGTCGACGCTCAACGGCAACATCGCCGCCAGCATGAACGCCCTGCTGGACGTTATGCCCCAGTGGAACAAAATCGAAGCAACGGCAACGGCACCGGCATGCGTGCCCGACATTCTCAACCAGTTGAGCAGTCTGCGCAGCGATGTCAAGTCGGCACGCGATTCCATCACCACTGCCACTACCACAGTGACCAGTGCCACACAGGAGCTAGAAGCATTCTATATTGCACATGAGGATATCTCTGCCGATGTGCTGGCGCAGCTCAACGGCATCACCCCGCAACGCATCAGGCAGCTTGACGAAAAAGTGAAACAATGCCGGGAGGCGTTCATCAAAGCCGAGACTAATCTAAAGACGGCGATGGAGAACCAGCTCCAACACGACTCGGCCAAACCAGAAATCAATGACAACGACACCGTCGACTCGCTGGCTCAGGCCATCGATGACAACAACGCTGTCCGCAAAGCACTGAGCGAGCGCAAGGGTGCCATCACTGGCGAACTCGACACCGACAGGCGCAACAAGCAACAGCAGCAGGAGCTCATCAACGACAAGAACGAGAAGCACGCCGAGTGGGTTAAATGGGAGCGTCTCAACACCCTGCTGGGCTCGTCCAGCGGCGACAAGTTCCGCAAGATAGCACAGTCATTTGTGCTGCAGAGCCTCATCCATGCAGCAAACCGCTACATGGCTAAGCTCAACCACCGCTATTCGCTCACGGTCGATCCTGGTTCGTTTGTCATCTATGTTGAAGACAGCTACCAGGGATTCCAGCGGCGCGTAGCCAGCACCATCTCGGGCGGCGAGAGTTTCCTCGTGTCTTTGTCGCTAGCTCTTGCACTCAGCGACATGGGCCATCAGCTAGCAGTCGACACCCTGTTTATCGACGAGGGATTCGGCACACTCAGCGGCGAGCCGCTACACCGTGCCGTCGACACCCTGCGCGACCTGCACTCCCACACCGGGCGCCACGTGGGCATCATCAGCCATATCGAGGAACTGCGCGAGCGCATCCCCGTCCAGATCAAGGTAGAACAGACAGGCAACTCCTCAAGCAGCACCATCACCGTGGCCTAACCCCACCCAACAGGCAACACCCCTTGCCCACCCAGCAGGCAACGACCCACCCTTGCCTGTCTGCCCGGCCACGGGCAATGGTACGCCATCATCCCCTGCTCGGCCACGGGCAATGATGAAGGAGGGTGTGTCATAATACGATTTTGCTTGTGGCTGAAGAATGTATGGACGACACCCCCGTGTCGTCCGTATGCTCGGTACGAGCATGATTCTCCGTAGTAACCTATTGTGTTGCAGCGCCCTGCGGTCGCTACGGACGACACGGGGGTGTCGTCCCTACCTACTGCCCGTAGCCGGGCATAACGGTTGATGGCACAATCAGAAGTTGTGTTCATGCATTATGACACAGCCCCGTAGCGGCCGCAGGACGCTGCTGTACCATCTGCTGTCCTATTAACATACGAGGATGTGTCATAATGAGAGAGTCAACGGCGCGCTGTAAGCGCAAAGTCGCTACCAGCCCAGGGCAACGCCCTGGGTTACAGGAGGGAGCATCAACTCGCCCTGTAAGGGCAAAAGCATTGTTATCCAGCTAATAATGCATTATGACACACCTTCCCACAATACATTAATAACCAACATATTACCATCAAAACACGCCAGGATAATCAATAACAAAAAACAGCTCCGGAAGTTCCACATGCGGATCTTCCGGAGCCATTATATTTTTCAACTAAATCAATGACGCATCAGTTGTGTCTCTTAGCTGTACATTCACAATAGAAATCACAATTTAGTCCACATATTTCTATATCCTCAGCACATTTACTACACAAATATGCAGACTCCCCCTGATAATAATATTTACGTGTCTTTGTGTTATAGCACCTGTGAGAACGACTCGAAGGACCACACATTGTGCATTCACATCTGTGTCCCTTTGATGACTTCTTGGCTTTTGAGCCATTGGCTGCTGATGCTGCGAGGCCTACAC
>JAKSLZ010000082.1 GCA_024400935.1 Muribaculaceae bacterium
TAATAATGCTTTTGCCCTTACAGGGCGCATTGGGTTGTCGCTCGTTACCCAGGGCGTTGCCCTGGGCTAGTTGCTCCACTGCGCTTACAGCGCGCCGAGGACGTTTGCATTGTGACACGGCACACTACCTGCTGCCCGTAACCGGGCAAGCAGCAACTGCCTACATCAGCACTGGAACTTCTAGCAAACACTCCTTCAGCACCAGAACTTCTTGCAGATTCTCCACCACTACAAGGAAACTTCTTGCAGACTCTCCATCAGCACTGTAAATTTCTTGCAGATTATTTTTTTTGCAGATACTGTATAAAGTTATAATCATAAGCGTAGCTTATGTTATAATGTAGTTATGCTCTCCAATGTTATATATATATGTATATATACCCTGGAGTACGGTGACTAAAAGAATGTACTGCAAAATTACTACATTTGATGGCTAGCCGATACATTAACCAGGCAAACGCCTCCAATAAAGTATCTAAACTATAAACCTAGTAACGAGGTAACAGTAACACACCAAACTGCAACAACACACTATGACACAACACCTTACACTACACTTATGTGTTACTGTAACCTGTAAAAGCACATCGATGGGATGCTCCTGCATGGTTAAGACAAAAAAACAAAAAGTAACACCCCTAAATTCCACAACACACTATTACACAACCACTTACACAACTTACACATGTTACTGTTACCTGTGTTTAGGATGTTTCATTTTGTTTGAGTCATATATGTGACTGCACCCTCCTTGTTTTGAAACAGGGAGGGTGCTATGTCATTACATGCGGTCATGGCTGCAGCTGTGGCATGACGCATGGATTGATGCTTTAAGGAGTGCGGTTTACTTCACCACTTTTCTTACTGTGCCGTCGCTGTTGACGATGATGTTGATGCCCTTGATGGGACTGCTGTGGCGCACACCATTGATATCATAGATTGCGGCCGGTTTGCTTGATGTGGCATTCACGTCAACGATGCCTGTGCCTATATCCTCGATACCCAGCATCACATAGCGCAGATAATTGAGGTCTTCTTTAGAGACGCCGCAGTCGAGGCAATAGTTATAGAAACACTTGGCCAGGTCATCGGCGGGGCCATAGGTGTAGATATACGGGATGAGCTGTGCAAAGGTGTCATTTGTGGTCTTCTCATAAGAGCGGGGACGCATGCGGTCGCAGAAGGTGGACAACTCATAGTCGTGGATAAGGTCGATTTCTTCAACACCCAGCACACCCTCGATGATGAACGAGAGCAGACCGGCACGGTCAGCGCCTACGAGGCAGTGCAAGTCTACATTCTTGCCCTCGCGCAAGCGGTCGATAATCCAGGTCAACAACGTGGCAGTCTTTTCTTTCATCTGGATTCCTGAGTAATACTGTCCGCCACTGAGGACCTTAAAATCTATATCGCCCAGCGGAGATGTCTCGTGGGGAGAGTCGCCACGCAGGTCCAGCTCAGCACCTATGTTGAGGTTCTCGGCAAAATCATGGATGCCTGTTGCGGTGATGTTGTCAAAGTGTGCACTGCGGTAGATGCGTTCATACCTGATGGGCACATTGAACTGTGTGGGCCATCCGCCCAGGTCGCGCACATTGCGCACACCGTCCACGTTGATCATTCTCACCTGCCCTTCAGTGAAGAAGTCGCCGCTGGTGACCACTTTTGCTTCTCCTGAGAGGAGCACCTCTTCTACTTTATAATAATAATGGCGGTTGGGGAGCATGTTGGAGATTGTATAAGACCTTGCCCCGAGCGACTTAGTGTAGTGTGTCACTGCGTTGCTGAAATCTTCGTTTTCGCTCACAACGATGCGTATTTGACTCAGCTGGCTCGTAATGGTAGAGGACATCCAGGTGACATGCTTTCCGCGGGGGATATCCAGTTTGTTACCATATAGTGTCTTGTCATAATACTGTTCGATGACACTTGTGCCATAATCATTGTTATACACATATGTTTCATCGGCCAGATAAGCCTGGACAGCATCATTCTCAATGTTTATCACATCCATGTCTTGAGCGCTAAGCATCGATGCGCATAACGCCAATGTTGCAAATGTTACTTTTCTCATATTTAGTCTTGTTTTATTTTTCTGAGTCTATATTTATGGTTGGTTATTTTTCTGTTATCGGTTCACCTGCCAGCCATGCCCGCAGTGAAGGCAAGAGTTGCTCAGCCTTGGCAACACCCAGGTCATACACGCGCCGCATCTCATCGGGGTCATGCTCCACATGTCCTATATTGAGCGGCTCGTCGGGGTAGATGGCAAAGACGTTGCCGGCTGCCTGTTGTTTTTTTACATACTCCAGAGCCTGGTTATAGCCCACATGGCGGTTCTGCATGGCATTTACCACATGTGGATACTTGCGCATGACCACACGCACCAGCGGCATGAGCTTGTTAGGTTTCTTCACATAGCCGTCAGGCTGGGTCAAGATTACCACATTGCGCTCGTGGCCCAGTTGCTCCATCTTGACAAGTGGTATGGAATCGACCATGCCCCCATCGAGCAGGCGGTATCCGCCCACCTCGACCACACGCGACACCATGGGCATGGATGCCGAGGCACGTATCCACTCAAAACACTCATCACCCGCCTTGTCACAGCGATGATACACCGGCTGGCCCGTTTCTACGTCCATGCACACAGCCCACATGGGCATGGGGTTGCTGTCATAGGCCTCGAAGTCAAATACATCGATGTGGCGAGGCACATAGTGATAGCAGAACTCGCCGCCAAAGATGTCGCCGGTCTTTATCAACGAGCGCAGGCCGCTGTAGCGCCAGTCGTGACACAACTTGGTGTTATAGCGTATTGCACGCCCCAGCTGCCTGGACTTGAAGTTGCAACCGAATGCCACTCCGGCGCTCACCCCCATCATGCCGTCAAAGGTGATGCCCTCGCGCAAGAACACGTCGAGAATGCCGCATGTGAACATGCCGCGGTAAGAGCCTCCTTCAAGTACAAGTCCTGTCTTCATCTATTGTTTCTATTAGAACGGATAGCCTATGGCCAAGTGGAAGGCAAAGGCATCCTTAAACCGTGGAATATTAAAATAACCCTTGCGGGAAGTGTTGTAGGGCAAATGCACGCCTATACCCAGGTCGGCACGCACCACAAGCATGCTCATGTCGAAGCGCAGGCCGGCACCTGTACCCACCGCCAGCTGCTTGAAGAAATTCTTCATCGTCAGCTTGGCATCGGGGCGCGACGGGTCGTCCTTGAGCAGCCACACGTTGCCGGCATCGACAAACGCCGCACCGTGGAAGTAGCTGAACAGGTGGAAACGGTATTCCCAGTTGGTCTCAAACTTAAAAGTACCCGTCTGGTCAAAGTATGAATACTGGTCAACTGTTTCGGGCGAATAGCCGCCGGGGCCTATACTGCGCACGGCAAAGGCCCTGACTGAATTAGCGCCGCCTATGAAGAACTGCTCTCTGAACGGCACCACCTCTGAGTTGCCATAGGCATGGGCAGCACCCACAAAGGCACGTCCCACAAGCGATGTCTTCTCGCCCAGGGTGCGGTTCCACACCACCTGGGCCTGAGCCTTGACAAACTGTGAGAACTTGGTGCCAAAGAGCTCCTTTGAGCCTTTAACACCTGCCAGCGACCACAGTCCTGCACACACGTTGCCCGACTCCATAGCCTGGGCATTAAACGTTATCTCGTTAGCCCCAAACTTGTTGTCATATGTGAAAGAATATTTCATCATGGGGATGAACGCATCCTCAAAACTCAGCTTAATGGCCGGATTGAGAGCCATGATAGAGTCAAAGCGGGCGGTGCGGCTGATGAGCTTGGAATAAGTGAGCTTGAGCGGTGTGAACTCATGCATCGAGGTCTTGTTAGTGTGCCACTCCCACGAGAACGAAAGCCCTATCTGTGCCATCTTGAAGAAGTCAGGACGGTTCATGATGTCGCCGTTAAGCGCCACACGTGTCCAGTTGAGATAACGGCGGCTGCGGTCTACAAATCTGGGAGCCAGAAGCCTGGGGAAAGCCAGTGAAAGGTCAAGCCCGAAGTCATATGAATTAAAGTCGGTATCTCCGCCCTTGCTGTTACCGCCGGTTTGCCACTCATACGACGCGTTTAGCTTGGCAGTGAATCGCTCACCGCCGCCAAAGAGATTCTTCTGTGATGCACCCAACTCCAGTCCTGGACCTATCAAACTATTGCTCTTAGAAGTTCCCTGGAGCTCCAGCTTGATTTCCCACGGCTTGTCGAGCATGCAGTTTACATCCACATCCAGCACTCCGTTGCCTTCAGGAGTGATGGAATCAAGCACAGGAGTCACCTGTATGTCTATACCGCTGAAGATGCCCAGGCGCGACAAAGCCACCTGGGTGCGGTCCATGCTGTTGACCCCAAACGGGCGGCCGCGTCTCATGCGCAGGTTGCTGGGCACGACATTGTCCTTGATGTGCACGGGGTTATACTTAACCAGCGTGCAGTTGTTCATCTCGGTGGTGTCAGGCACACCCTTGCCGGTCGCATCGGTCACCGTGGCCGTGATGTTGCGCGACACATATTTCACTAATGCCATGTTGGGCACATCGGGTGAGTTGATAATCTGCAGGTCAATGACACCCTTTGTGTTGACACTGTCGGCCAGATACTGGATGTATTCAGGACGATAATAGTAATATCCGCGGTTGCGCAGATGGTTAGTGATTTTAATGCGCACATTGTTGAGCGAGTCCATACAGTATCGGTTGCCCGTCTTGAGGTAACTGTCGGCCTTAGCCAGCGAGTCTATGATGTGCCCCACCGGTGTGGGTATGTCAAGATACTTGATGGAGCCTATGGTGTAAGGCTTGGCCACGTTCACCTCATATGTCACACTGGCTTTCTTGGCGTTAGACTTGCTATAGTTGAGCGTGTAGTTGGCACTGGAGGTGAAATAGCCGTTGTTGCGCAACAAGGTGTTGATCATGTCCACACGGGCCTGGGGGCGCACCCTGGAGATGAGCACTGGACGTGCCACCAGATGCTTGTAGAGCCACCCCTTCAGTCCCTTAGAGTTGGCATCCCAGTGGTTATATACCCACAATCCCAGCGGGAACGGGGTGCGGTAGTAGGGAGAATACAGCGGGTTGTTGGGCTTGACGTTTATGGCCTCGAATATCTGTTCCTGGACATCGGCATCTATCTTGACGCTGTCAGGCTGTTTATAGTCAATCTTCTTGACACCGGTATATAGCACGTCATTGAGCCCCAGCTTGCTTGTTGTGGAGCAAGAGCCCGCCATGAGTGCTATGGCTATTATCAATATGTAAAGTATAGACTGCTGTTTCATCATTTCTCAGTGTTAGGAACCACCGCCGGCTCGGCGTCATTTTGGGTGGCCGACGTGTCGGGAACCGTGGTGTTGAGGTTCTTGTTAGACTTGAACCATGAGCGCATGAACAGGCTCTTGAGATCGTTGACCTTGTGTTTCATCACAAAGCCCACACCGGTCTTGGTCACCTGGCCCTCGAGTATGCTCTCATAGCCCGTGTGTCTGAACAGTCGCACATATCTGCTGCCGGTAGAGTTTAGCGTGTACTCAAACGAGATGTCGCTGATGAGATTCTGCCCAAAGTTCTCCTCGGCAGTTGCGTCGGTACTATATTCACCGCCCACGACAATCTTGAACCTGTCATTGAACAAGTTCTTAGACAGGCGGTATGAATAGCTGGTCTCTATGCCCTTGCCGCTCTTGGCCTCATACTGGTTGATGCCAAACGAGAGGTCTACGCCCTTGAGCGTCTTGGCCGCCCAGCTGTTGAGCTGTGACTGTACAAACGAGAACAACGCCGCACTGGCAGTGAGGTTGTTGACGCTGCCGGCACTGTTAGTTCCCGAATAGGTGTTATAGAGCAGCATGTTGATGGCCGCCTGTGAACGCTGCACCTCGCTCATGCTCTGCAGCTCATTCTGCACTGACATGTCGCCCTCGGCACTCATGTCAAACTCCAACTTGATCACGCCCAGCGTTCCGCCCACATTAGCGGTAATCATAAAGTCGACGGGCCTTGCGCCCTGTCCCTCAGTGCTCACACTGGTCTTCACATGCTCTGTTGCCGAGATGTTGAGCTGGGGATTGAGCATGTCACCGGTCCATGTCACAGTGCTGCCCGAGGTAACGGTGAAGTTCTTCTGCGAGATGAGTGGCGGAGTGTAGCGGAAGTTACCGCTCTCAATGGTATAAGTGCCAGTGAACACGTCCTTGCCGGCAAAGTCAAGGCTGTACTTGAAACGGCCGCTACCGTCTATAGTTGCACGGTCCTTGCCGTCGGGCGACAAGAAGGCGTTGATTTTAGCACCCTGTTGTACCTCAAGGTTAGCCATGATGTTAGTGGCTGTAGTAGCATTGTTGGTGACAAGGTTGGGAGTGCCGCCCACTGAGTCCTTGAAGTTGACAAACGTAACCATGTTCTCGTCAACATTGCTTGTGAGATTGCTAATCTCGTCCTGCAGCACATAAGTGATGTTGCTGCCCGAGAGCAACGACACGTCGGCTCGCATGTTCATATAGTTGTTGCGGCTCTTGACACTTGCCGACACATCGGCATATGCCTTTCCGAACACCTCTGAGAACGTGCGCTGCTCGGCACCTATGAACTGAACGTTCTTGCCAGCAAGCGTCAGGTCTATCACGGGGCTAGATGTATCCTTGATATCGACGTGGCCGTTGATCGTTATGGGTTTTTCGTTGAGGCCCAGGATGCGGTAGTTGTTGAAGTTCAAGACGTTGTCATTGATCTCCAGTTTGTCATCGCACAGCTTGAGCGAACTGCCGTAGCGCGGCAATGTCACATATGCCGAGTCGGCAACCATCTTGCCGTTGAGCACGGGATTGTCCATCGAGCCTGACACCTTGACGTCACCCTCAAGATAGCCTTTCATCCACACCATGCGGCCGGGGATGAAGGGAGACACCTTGCTGAGCGGGAAGCGGTCTAACTTCATGTCGAGATTAAGCGCATCGCCGCTGAGGGCCTCGGCAGCCTCGCCCAGCGAACCATAGGCCAGCGCCACATGCGAGCCGTCAACAAGCATGTCGGCATTGATGCGTGTGCCGCCCGTCGACGGGTCAAGGCCATAGTCGGTGTTGATGGTGAAGTCACCTTCCCTCATGCCGTTATAAGTGAAGTCCTTGAGGTCGATAACGCCCTTTCCGTCCATAGCATGACCGTCAAATGCCACATCCATGTTGGCATTGAGGACACCGGTCATGGGAGCTATGCCCGGCATGAACTTGGTCCATTCCTCAACACGCAGGTTGCTTATGTCGACGAGGACATCCTCAGTGCTTGCACCCGGACTGCGACGTGTGTTCACAGCTATGACGCTTGAGTCGCTCTCGAGCTTGAGGTCGGCATCAAGCATGCGGGTATCATAGTTGAAGTTGAAATAATTGCCTTCATTGACTGTCCACTTGCGATACCCTATCACAGGTTCCTTGGGGAAGAACTTCATGTTCACGGCCGTGTCGGTGAGCATAGCGTTACAACCCAGCCTGTACCCCATTTCGTTGTGGATGTTTTGCTGTGTAGCCAGGAAGTCGACGGTGGCTCCGCGTATTCCGCCCCTGATATTAACCTGGGCAAACTCGTCCATAGTGCCGGGGCGGTTGCCCATGTGGGCACCGAATGCCAGATACTTGTTCCACTGGGTGGCCTTGAGCGTCAGGGTGTCAATGTTTGTGCCGTCATAACTCAGCGAGTGCACATATCCGTCGATAAAGATCGTTGAGTCGTTCTTCACGTCGAGGCTCACCTCCCTGAAGTCGACATTAAACTTCTGCATATATCGCTGCACAAGACCGTCGGTACCCATCTTCATGTTCAGGGCAAACGGTGGCAGTGCCTGTTGCAGCGTGTCGATGTTCACAGCTTTGTCCTTGTACTGCTTCATGGCTATGTTGCCGCTCTTCTTGAAGGCTTCTAACAGGCGGTCCATGCCATAGTCGGCGGCAAAGTTGATGTGGTTGTCCTCGTTGTCAAAGGTCGCCACAGTGGCGGTGTCATTGGCATGGAATGTAGCCTGCGCCAGGTCTGCAACAAAGTTATCGCCTCCATATGCGCAATCCATGCTGCTCACATCCATCGTCACGTCATACAGGTTGCTGTTCACATCAATATTGGCCTGTCCGTCCACATGGCCTATTTTGAAATTGTCTCCGGCATACATGCAGTCAAGTCCTGAAGCGTTGAACGTTGCATCATAGAGTTTACGCTTCAAGTCTATGTTGGCCTGTCCCACGATGGCATCGGCCCTGTAGCTGTCGCCATCATACACGCAGTCAAGCCCGGCGACGTTGAACGTGGCATTATAGTAGTCACGGTTCAAGTCTATGACAGCATCGCCCAATGCCAGAGAATTCACCTTGATGTTGTTGCCGTCAAGACTCCAGTTGAGGTTATCCACATTGCCGGTCACGTTATATACATTGCGGCTCAGGTCCATGTTGCCCTGGGCGTCGATATGCCCGTGTCCGCTGCACTCACCCTTGTACAGCCCCAGCGCATGCAAATCCAGGTCATCAATGGTTCCTCTAGCGTTAAAGGTGTAACGGCTATATCCGTCCATGTGTCCGTTAACATTGAGGTTGACGCGGCAGTTGTCGTTAGCGCTCTTGATGAAACCGTCAAAGTTGCCGCCATGGAGCGACACACGGGTGTTGAGGTTCTTGAACATCTGCTTGTTATAGTATAACGACGAGAGGTCTACCTGGGCATCGACGTCGGCCTTGGGATTCATGAAGTCAAATCCCTGACCGCTCAGCACCACATGGGCTGTGAGGTTGTCGGCATCGGCAAGCGGCATGATGGACTTCACCGGGAAGTTGTTGAACGACGCATCCAGTGTGTACTTGTCGCTGTTGGCATTGAATGTGCCTTTGCCCACCAGCTGGCCTGTCGACAACACCATCTTGCCCTCGGCTGCCACGTTCAGCTGCTTCACCTTGGCATGGGCTGTAAGGCTCATGGGCGGGAAGTTGACCTGGCGCTGCAAGGCCTTGTCAAGCAGAGTGGGCTTGATGAAGTTGATGTTGTCAAAGCGCGCGTCAACGTTGATGTCGCCCTCAAGATTGTTGATGTCGGTGGGATTGGTTATCGTTCCGCTCACCGTCGCGCGGGCATACTTGGGCAACACTACCGTGAGCGTGCCTATGTCGGCACGGTGGGCATTGCCTTGGGCGTTACCCTTTATCGAGATGACATCTATCGGAGGTATCTTGGTCAGCATGGGGGCATAGGCTGGCATCAGCCTCACTACGTCCTGCAGTGCTATCTTGCTGTCAGTGTCAAATTTCACCTGACCGTTGTTAGGATTGTCTACAAGTGACAAGTCAAGGCGGGCATCAAGCGATATATCACTCAACAGCGTCTTGAGTTTTACCTTTTCAAGTTTTATGAGTTTGCTGTTGAGCGCAATGTCACCCTCACCCCGCTGCAGCGCGATGCCGCTGCCCAGCTCTTCCAGGGTGAGGCTATGCAGTGACAGTTGCACGTCGGTCGCACGGTTATACAGGTTGGTGACGTTAGCGTTCAGGTCTCTCACGGCAATATAATCAGTATCGAGGCCACGGCGGGGACGCAACTGTGCATTAGTGAGAGCATACACCGCATTCACACCACTCAAGCGCACACTGTCGACCTTGACGGTCCACGGCACTGTGTCTTGCAAGGGACACAACGTGTCGGCCGGTACCGGATGCTTGAGATCATAGTCATGTGCATAGCGGGCGCTTGGATATATGTAATTGACATCGAGGGTGTCCACTGCAAAGCTGCGTGCACTCACTGTGTGCTCACCGGTGTCCACCTCTCCGTCAACCAGTGTCACGCGGTCCACATGAGCCATCATGTGGTCGATGGTGGGCAGCATTGTCATTGCGTAGTCTATATCCTCAACCACAAGGTGATGGGCATTTACCTTCCATGGCTTGGACTCGGTGGTGTCACACTCGTTCTCTTTCTTGTAAGGATAATAGTCAAGTAGCACGTCACCACCCTTAACGTTGCCGTCAAGCAGGTTGACAAGCTGGTTGTCCACATCCACGTCAGCGCCTTTGAGACGGCACATGTCGAGCCTTGCAACCAGAAACATCGACGAGTCCTCGGTCATCATGCGGTACACGCCCTGGGTAAGACACACTTCGTCCACCTCCACATTCAAGTCAAGCAGGGGTCGCACGGCAATGTCGGCAGTGAGATTGCCGGCATGAACCATAGTGTCGCGCTGCTGATCCAGCACTAGCAGGCTGTCAACACTGATGTCTAAGGGGAACTTGAGAAGAATGCGCTCTATCGAGACATTAAGGCCCGTCTCTTTAGCAGCCCACTCGCATGCATAATCCTTGGCACAATTCTGCACCCACGGAATGTAAAGCGACAGCGGCAACAACAAGACAGCGATGCACAGCACCCCTAAGGCCTGTGCAAGATAACTTAATATGCCGCGTTTGTTCTTTGCCATGATATGCATGTTATATCATGCAAATATAAGCAAAATTTGGCACATAACATGCGATTTGATGAAATATTTTTCGCGCGCACTACGCACGCGAGAATATTCTATGCAAACAAAAGCTTGTAGATTAGTTTGTTGAATGTAATAAAATCAAGCAATGCTTTATGTGTGTACTTAAAGTATTGCTTCACCTGTTTCCTCGCCTTCTTCGGCTTCCTTAGGGGCCGGTTTTACAAGATAGGCGCTCACTTCATACAACAGGTAGACGGGCACAAACACAACCATCATCGAGAACGGATCAGACGGCGTGATGATTGCTGCAAGTATCAGAAGCACCACGATGGCATGACGGCGATACTTGCCGAAGAACTCGCGGTGAAGCACTCCCATCTTGCCCAGCATGAGGGCAACCAGAGGAAACTCAAACACCACTCCCATCATGAATATAAGGGTAAGGAAAGTGTCCATATAGCTGTCGAGCGACACCTGGTTGGGCACCAGTTCGCTCACCTGATACCCCGCAAAGAATCGCAACGTTACAGGAAAAACGATGTAATAGCCCACAACCAAACCCAGGAAGAACATGAAATTACCCAGGAAGAATGCCCAGCGGGCACCGCGCTTCTCGTTAGGATAAAGGGCCGGCTCCACAAATGTCCACAGCAAGTATATCACCATGGGGAAACCCAGCACAAGGGCCAGCCAGAACGACGTGGACATGTGGATGAAGAACTGCGATGACAGCTGGATGTTGATCAGGTCTACATGAAAGCCGTCGGCCGAGAACACGGGACAACCCGGGATGCTCGACGTGAGAAATGTGAGTCCACGGTACAGAGCAAAATCCCCGTTGCACGGAGCCAGGATGACGTTGTCAAAGATGCTGGGCATCACGGCAAAAAGAGCCACCGCTAGAACCACCAGCAGCACAACTATCTTGATGAGCACCGAGCGCAATGCCTCCAGATGCTCCCAGAATGACATCTCTTTTAACGCGTCGTCCGAGGCCATATAGCACCAAGGCACAGTTGTCTCTTCGCGACAACTGCATCCATTTTTACATAATTACTGATTTATTTGGTCTTTTCGTCTTTCGTGTCTTCGTTGACCGAATTGTTGATTTCGTCCTGAACCTCGTTCATGCCTTGCTTAAAGCTCTTCACGCCCTTGCCCAAGCCTTTCATCAGTTCAGGGATTTTCTTGCCGCCAAACAACAGCAAAATGATAATTGCGATGATAATAACCTCTTGGGTTCCAATAAAACCAAGTATCATAGTATAAAATAATTTTAGATTTTCAATTCAATATTACACTGCAAATATACAAATTTCCCGTCACACTACAGCAATACACACCACTTTTTTACTAATTGAATGGCAATATAACGCAGTTACAGGCAATAAATTTGCATATTATACATTATTTTTATAACTTTACGAGTTCAAACATAAACTAAAACAGAATCAACAACTAACTACAAAAATTTATGCACAAAATTCACTTAAGACAGTTGATGTGGATCATCGCCATTCTGCTAGGTGTGGGCAATGCCTGGGCCGTGGAGCAGACTGCGACGTTTGACTTCAGCGACACCGAGAAGCTCACAAGTATGGGATTACCCATTCCCACGAGCAGTGCGAAGACCAATATAACTTCGCCCATTACAATCAACGGCGTTACACTCACGCCGTCAACTTCGCCCATTCCGCAAGTGACCTATTACAAGAATGCCTACAACCTGTACATGTTCAGCAACACCTCTATCACGCTGAGCGTACCCGATGGAGGACTTATCACCGGAGTCACTTTCACAGGACTCTACGAAACTGTCAACATGAAGGCTAACCCCGGAACTATAAGTGGACTGGCATGGACTGGCAGCACTAATTCGCTTAAGTTCACCGCCACCGGTTCTAACACCATCTACACCGTCAAGGTAACCTACACTGCAGGAACTCCCGTCGAGAGCGCTACCGGCCTTGGCGCATTACGTCAATTGGCCGACGGCACCAAAGTGCGCCTGTACCTACCCGACGCTAACAACTGCCGCGTGACCTACGCCAGCGAAGACGGTGCCGAGGTTTACATGCGCGACAACACCGGCGCGGTAATGCTTGAAAACATTGACGCTACACGTCCGTTTGCATCAAACCAGCACATCGCAGGCTGGATTACAGGTAAATTCTCGCTCAAGAACGGCATGCCCAAGCTGGTTGCCGACGGTTCGCTCACTAACACCACCCAACTGGTGATTGCCGATCCCGT
>JAKSLZ010000083.1 GCA_024400935.1 Muribaculaceae bacterium
ATGACTCTGTAGCTGCACTTGCATAACCAAATGCCAGAGCCACCATTGCGATTAAAGTAAATAATTTTTTCATTTTTAATTAGTTATAATTGATAAAGAATAAAAAAAGTCGTTAATGGTCATCTTGATACACATGCTCTAGAGCGCACTTTAGTCAAGATACTGCAAAAGTAGTAATTAGTTTTGAATTACAAAACATTTTGCAATATATTTATAAAAAATTCACACACTTATAACACGCGTGCGACCACCGTTTCTTTCTCGCATTTTTATGCGCATTATACATTTTATTTTCATTTTGGGGCTCGTTCTAATTTTTTTCACTATCTTTGTAGATTGGATAACTGAAACCAATTACAATGAAGAAATTTTTCGGCCTGTTGGCGCGTTTTGTACCGCCTTATAAGAAACACATAATACTCAACGTGGTGTTTAATGTCCTTGAGGCATTTCTCACCCTGTTCTCCTTTGCTCTCATCATCCCCATCCTGGAGATGCTCTTTGGCCTCAACAATGCCACTTATGAGTATATGGCATGGGGGAGTGGAAGCATCAAGGAGGTGGTAGTCAACGATTTTTACTACTACGTACAGTGCATCATCAAGACCTACGGACCTTCAATGGCACTGGCCGGCATTGCAGCCACACTGGTGGTGATGACATTCCTCAAGGTGATGACGGCCTACATGGCGGCATTCTTCATGGTGGGCATTCGCACCGGCGTGACGCGCGACCTGCGCAACCAGATCTATAACAAGCTCGTGACCCTGCCCATAGGTTTCTTCTCTAGCGAGCGCAAGGGCGACGTGATGGCACGCATCAGCGGCGATGTCACTGAGGTTGAAACCTCGATCATGGCCTCGCTCGACATGATGTTCAAGAACCCCATCATGATAGTGGTGTGCCTCACCATGATGATTGTGACCAGCTGGCAGCTCACTGCTTTTGTACTGGTGCTGCTCCCCGTTGCCGGATATGTGATGGGCTCCACCGGCAAGCGTCTCAAACGCAAGTCGCTTGAGGCACAAAACCAGTGGGGCGTGCTGCTCAGTAACATCGAGGAGACCATAGGCGGACTGCGCATCATCAAGGCCTTTAACGCTGAGGACAAAGTGAAACAGCGATTTGGGCGCGAGAACGAGGAATACCGCAACATCAACAACCGCATGAACTGGCGACAGGCCCTCGCCCACCCCATGAGCGAGTTTCTGGGCACGGCAGCCATCGCCATCGTGCTGTGGTTTGGCGGAACGCTCATCCTGGGCGGCACCAGCACCATCACGGCGCCGTCGTTCATCTATTACATGATTATCTTCTACAGCATCATCAACCCGGCCAAGGACTTGTCTAAGGCCAGCTATGCCGTGCAGCGCGGCATGGCGTCGATGGAGCGCATTGACCGCATCCTTCTGGCCGAGAACAACATAAAGGACCCCGAGAAGCCGCACGCCCTCAGCGAGATGAAGCAAGGCATCAGCTACAAGAACGTCAAGTTCCGCTATGCCGACACATGGGTGATAGACGACGTGAGCATCGACATCCCGTGTGGCAAGACCGTGGCCCTGGTGGGACAGAGCGGCTCAGGCAAGACCACCATCGCCGACCTGCTGCCGCGATTCTATGACATCAACGAGGGCAGCATCACCATCGACGGCGTGGACCTGCGCGACTACCGCGTGGCCGACCTGCGCTCGCTCATGGGCAACGTCAACCAGGAGGCGATCCTCTTCAACGACACGTTCTACAACAACATCACCTTTGGCGTGGACAACGCCACTCGCGAGCAGGTGGAAGAAGCGGCGCGCATTGCCAATGCCTACGACTTCATCATGGCCAGCGAGCAGGGATTTGAGACTAACATAGGCGACCGTGGCTGCAAGCTCTCGGGCGGACAGCGCCAGCGCATCTCCATAGCGCGAGCCATCCTCAAGAACCCGCCCATCCTCATCCTCGACGAGGCCACCAGCGCCCTCGACACCGAGAGCGAGCACCTGGTGCAGGAGGCCCTGGACAAGCTCATGAAAGGCCGCACAACACTGGTCATCGCCCACCGCCTGTCAACCATCAAGAATGCCGACCTGATATGCGTGATGCAGGACGGGCGTGTGGTAGAACGCGGCAGCCACGACGACCTCATGACCCACGACGGCCCCTACAAGAAACTAGTAGAAATGCAAAGCTTCTAACCCCCAGCGCGCCAGGCAAGAGAGCCCCTCGAGCGCATGAGCACCAGGCAAGAGAGCCCCTCGGCGCGCCCCCGTGCCTTGAGCGTCAGGCAAGAGAGCCACCCCTCAGCGCGCCCCCGTGCCTTGAGCGTCAGCTCAAGGTAAAAAGGTAAAAAAGAAAAAAAACTAAAACAATAACACTATGAAGAAACTAATTTTACTCCTCGTTGCCGCAGTGATGGCAATGACCGCAATGGCAGGAAACGACGACGCGGCGCCTCGCAAGTCCACCGTGCACCTCAAGAGCGGCGAGTTCATGACCGGCGTCATCACCTCGCGCGACAACCTCAAGGTAGAGATCACCAGCGACAACGGCGTCGCCTATGTATATGACATGGCCGACGTGGACTACATCTCGCACGAGCACAAAAAGAAGAACTACGACACCAGCAAGTTCCGCGGCTTCGTCGACATGGGTTACTCCATGGGCCTGGGCGAACCCCGCTGCGACTACTGGCTCGTCGAGACCTCTTTTGGCTACCAGTTCAACCCCAACCTGTATCTGGGTGCCGGCGTGGGACTGCACAAGTTCAATGCCAAGATCAACACCTTCCCCATGCGCAACGACTACGCCGAGCCTCGTCCCAACGACCCCGACCTGGACAAGTTCCCGTTTGTGCCCCTCTATGCCGATGTGCGCTACAACCTGCACAGCGAGAGCCGCAACACCCCCTGGGCCGGCATCAAGCTGGGCGGCAGCGTGTTTAACCACGGCGGCGTGTTTGCTTCGCCCTCAGTGGGATTCCACTTTGCCTCTAACCAGTTCTTCTCGTTCAACGTGGGCGTGGGCTATGCCCTGCACACTGCGCACTACAAGCTATGGTGCACCGGCGAGACTCCCGGTGCAATCCCCGACAAGGCCGGCCACAGCTACCTCGACAAGACCGGTGTGTTCCACAACGTCTTTGTCAAGGCGGGAGTAGAATTCTAAGTATTCACCCTACAATATTTATATATGTTAAAGAAAATAAGACGCCTACTGGCAGCGGTGACATTCATACTCATCACCTTGCTCATCCTCGACTTCACTGACACGCTGATGGCGTGGCTGGGATGGCTGGCCCAGATCCAGTTCATACCCGCTGTGCTGGCACTCAACGCCGTGGTCATCGTGGCCCTGGTGCTGCTCACGCTGGTGTTTGGCCGCATCTATTGCTCCGTCATCTGCCCGCTGGGCGTGATGCAGGACATTGTCTCGTGGATACACGGGCGCAAGAAGAAAAACCGCTTTGAGTATTCTCCCGCCAAGTCATGGCTGCGCTACACCATGCTGGGCATAATGGTAGTGGCACTTGCCGCCGGCCTGGGGTCTATAGTGGCCCTGCTGGCGCCTTACAGCACCTATGCCCGCATTGTCACTAACGTGCTGCAGCCATTCTACATGTGGGGCAACAACGTGCTGGCTGCCATAGCCGAGCACTATGAGAGCTATGCCTTCTACAGCGTGGACGTGTGGGTCAAGAGTTTGCCCACCCTGCTCATCGCCATAGCGATGCTGGTGCTCGTCGCAGTGCTGGCATGGCGCGGAGGCCGCACCTATTGCAACACCATCTGCCCCGTGGGCACTGTGCTGGCTCAGCTGGCGCGTTTCTCATGGTTCAAGGTGCACATTGACGCCGACAAGTGCCGCAACTGCAACCTGTGCAACAAAAACTGCAAGTCGGCCTGCATCGACATCAAGAACCACCGCGTGGACTACACCCGCTGCGTCACCTGCGGCAACTGTCTGGAGAAGTGCAACTTTGGTGCTCTCACTTATGGCCACAAGAAACCTGCGGCACAGCCCGCTCCGGCACCCCAGCCCGCCAATGACGCCAGCAACACCCGCCGCGCCATGATTGTGGGCGCTGCCGTCGTGGCTGCCGACGCCGCCCTGGCACAGGCCAAGAAGAAGGTTGACGGAGGACTGGCTGTCATCGAGGACAAGCAGGCTCCCAAACGCAACACCCCGCTCACTCCGCCGGGATCGCTCAGCGCAGCCAACATGGCACGCCGATGCACGGCATGCCAGCTGTGTGTGAGCGCATGCCCCAACCAGGTGCTGCGCCCGTCGGGCAACCTTGCCACCCTCATGCAGCCCACCATGAGCTACGAGAACGGATATTGCCGTCCTGAGTGCAACCGTTGCTCACAGCTGTGCCCCACCGGAGCCATACAGCCCATAGGACTGGACGAGAAGGTGTCTACCCAGATAGGTCACGCTGTGTGGATCAAGAAAAACTGTCTCGCCGCCAAGGGTGCACCGTGCGGCAACTGCGCACGACACTGCCCCAGCGGAGCCATCGAGATGGTGCCGCTCAACGAGAAGGACGAGGATTCTCCCTTTGTTCCCGCCGTTAACCCCGCCAAGTGCATTGGCTGCGGAGCATGCGAGCACCTGTGTCCCGCCCGCCCGTTCTCGGCAATCTATGTCGAAGGCCACGAGCAACACCGCACAATATAAAAATATTACCAAATTTGGTAATTTAAAATTTTATATGTACTTTTGCACATCAGCGACATTGTAAATGAAAGTATCAACCGAGAACAAGGACTTGCTCGACCTGTATATGACCGGTACCTGCTCTGACAAAAAACTTAATAAACTCCAGCCGCAAGTAAAAAGATCGTTTGTTAAAACTGTGAACAAGTTGAAACTGTACGAACGACTTGAGAGCATGATGCAAGACAAAGGATTGAACTATGAACGGCTGACTAGTAGTGAAACAAACGCCGAAAGCGTTCGCATCAACCTACAGTACCGGCTTATCATACAGACACATGCCGACGAGAATTCAATTATAATCACAAATGTTAAACTCGTAAAGATAACAAACCACTATGACGACCTATAATCTGAACATCGCAACGCCTCATGTTGCGATCCCTGTGGGCGAATACATCAGCGGAGACCTCGAGTTGCTTAACATGACTCAAAAGGAACTTGCCGAGAAAGCTGGCATTCCCACATCCCGCCTTAACGAAATTATAAAGGGTAAACGCCGCATCACGGCAGAGCAATCGATTGCAATAGCCCAGGTAATGGGGTATGAAGATGGTCTGTTATACTTATTGCAGGCGCAAAGCGACATAGACAAAGTGCGCATCGAAAAAAAGAACGATGCACCAAAATCAAACATTCTTAAAATCGCTATGGTATTGTAAAGCTATGAACGATAACAACAGCAAAACATTCAACCGCCGCTCGTTTCTCAAGGCTCTGGGCCTGGGAGGCGCTATTGTGGCCGCCGGCAGCGTAGTGAGCTGTGCCTCAAGCGACGACAACAACAATACACAAGAACCCCCTGTGGGCAAAATGACCTACCGCAAGAACCCAAAGGACGGGAAAGATGTTTCGATCCTGGGATATGGCATGATGCGCCTCCCCACTATCGACCTCAACGGTTCGGCACGTGAAGACGACATCGAGATCGACCAGGAGATGGTCAACAAGCTCGTGGACTATGCCATCGAGCACGGTGTCAACTACTTTGACACATCGCCTGCCTATTGCAAGGGCAAGAGCGAGCACGCCACCGGCATAGCACTGGCGCGCCACAAGCGCGACGAGTATCTCATCGCTACCAAGCTCTCTAACTTCGCCCCCGAGACATGGAGCCACGACGCCGGTGTGGAGATGTTCCAGAACTCGCTCAAGGAGCTGCAGGTCGACTATATCGACTACCTGCTGCTGCATGCTGTGGGAGGCGGTGACGACAAGGATGACGCGATGAAGAAGTTCAACGCTCGCTACATCGACAACGGCATCCTCGACTACCTCCTCGAGCAACGCGAGAAGGGCGTCATCAAGCACCTGGGATTCTCTTATCACGGCAACATCGAGGTCTATGACTACCTGCTGGCACAGCACGACAAGTATCACTGGGACTTCGTCCAGATCCAGCTCAACTACTTTGACTGGAACCATGCCGCCAAGAATGACGAGGACAATGCCGAGTACCTTTACAACGAGCTCGCCAAGCGCAACATCCCCGCCATCATCATGGAACCCCTGCTGGGCGGCCGACTGGCCAAGCTGCCCGACCCGCTGGCTCGCAAGGTGCTGGCCCGCGACCCCGAGCGCTCAATAGCATCGTGGGCATTCCGTTATGCCGGCACACGTCCCGGCGTCCTCACCGTGCTCTCAGGCATGACCTTCATGGAGCACCTCAAGGACAACTTGCTCACTTACTGCCCCCTCAAGCCGCTCACAGCCGACGACATGAAGTTCCTGCACGACCTGGCCGACGAGATGGCTAAGTATGACACCATCCCCTGCAACGACTGCAAGTACTGCATGCCATGCCCCTTTGGCCTAGACATCCCGGCCATCCTCACGCACTACAACAAGTGCCTCACCGAGGGCAACGCACCGCAGGACAACAAAGACCCCGACTATGCCCGCCATCGCCGTGCATTCCTCGTGGGATATGACCGCCGCGTGCCCAAGTTGCGCCAGGCCGACCACTGCATAGGCTGCGGACACTGCAAGCCACACTGCCCGCAAGGCATCGACATCCCCAAGGAGCTGGCACGCATCAGCGACTACGTCGACAAGCTCAAGCGCGAGGGGTAACCGCTCCTCATGGCATCAATATAGCGAGTGCACTGTCACCAATGTTGCGTGACAGTGCACTTGCTCTGTAACACTCGCGACCAGCCCACCCGTTCTCCCAGATAATCCGGAAATTCCGGGCATTCCTGATTATCCGGCACACGCCTCCGCTATCAAATGCATTAAACTTGCACTAAGTACTTCGTACTTCACAAAAATTTAGTAACTTTGCACAAAATATTGTAAATTGCACTAATAATGGACAAGAAATTCAAACGTACACTTGTAACCACAGCGTTACCCTATGCCAACGGACCCGTTCACATCGGCCACCTGGCAGGTGTTTATGTACCCGCCGACATTTACACTCGTTACCTGCGCCTGCGCGGCGAGGACGTGATCATGATTGGCGGCAGCGATGAGCACGGCGTGCCCATCACCATCAAGGCTCAGAAGGAGGGCGTTACCCCCCAAGATATCGTGGACCGCTACCACAACATCATCAAGAACTCTATGGAAGGACTGGGCATCTCGTTTGACGTGTATAGCCGCACCACAAGCGACATGCACCACAAGACTGCCAGCGACTTCTTCCGCAAGCTCTATGACAAGGGCGAGTTCATCGAGAAGACCAGCGTGCAGCTCTATGACGAGAAGGCCGACCAGTATCTGGCTGACCGCTACGTCACCGGCACTTGCCCCAAGTGCGGCAACGAGCGCGCCTATGGCGACCAGTGCGAAGCCTGCGGCACCAGCCTCAACGCCACTGACCTCATCAACCCCGTGAGCGCCATCACCGGCAACACTCCCGTGCTCAAGGAGACCAAGCACTGGTACATGCCCCTCGACAAGTGGGAGCCCAAGCTGCGCGAGTGGATCCTGGAGCAGCACAAGGAGTGGAAGCCCAACGTCTACGGCCAGTGCAAGTCATGGCTCGACGACCATCTGCAGCCCCGCGCCGTGACACGCGACCTCAACTGGGGTATCCCCGTGCCCGTAGAGGGAGCCGACGGCAAGGTGCTCTACGTATGGTTTGACGCGCCCATCGGCTACATCAGCAACACCAAGGAACTCCTCCCCGACACTTGGGAGACCTACTGGAAAGACCCCGAGACCCGCATCATCCACTTCATAGGCAAGGACAACATCGTGTTCCACTGCCTCATCTTCCCCGCCATGCTCATGGCCGAGGGCAGCTATCAGCTCCCCGAGAACGTGCCTGCCAACGAGTTCCTGAACCTCGAGGGCGACAAGATCTCTACCAGCCGCAACTGGGCTGTGTGGTTGCATGAGTATCTCGAGGACTTCCCCGGCAAGCAGGACGTGCTGCGCTACGTGCTCACTGCCAACGCTCCCGAGAGCAAGGACAACGACTTTACATGGCGTGACTTCCAGGCTCGCAACAACAACGAGCTGGTGGCCATCCTGGGCAACTTCGTTAACCGTGCCCTGGTGCTCACACACAAATACTTTGGCGGCGTGATTCCCGAGGCTCACGAGCTCCTGGACATCGACCGCGAGGCTCTCGCCGAGTTCAAGAACGTGAAGGATACCCTGGGTGCCAACATCGAGAACTTCAAGTTCCGCGAGGCCCTCAAGGACGCCATGAACCTGGCGCGCATCGGCAACAAGTATCTGGCCGACACTGAGCCCTGGAAGCTTGCCAAGACCGACATGGCACGCGTGGAGACCATCATGAACCTCGCAGTGCAGATTTGCGCAAACCTGGCCATCGCCTTCGAGCCCTTCCTGCCCTTCAGCGCTGAGAAGCTGCGCGGCATGCTGGGCATGGGCGAGGTTGACTGGAACAAGCTGGGCGACACCGACATCCTGCCCGCAGGACACGCAGTTGAGAAGCCCGTGCTCCTCTTCGAGAAGATCGAGGATGCAGCCATCGAGGCACAGATGCAGCGCCTGGAGCGCATCAAGCAGGAGAACATCGTGGCCAACTTCAAGCCCAAGGCTGTGGCTCCCCAGGTGACCATCGACGACTTCGCCAAGCTTGACATCCGCGTGGGCACAGTGCTCGAGTGCAGCAAGGTGAAGAAGAGCGACAAGCTGCTGCAGTTCAACATCGAGGACGGCATGGGCGGACGCACCATCGTGAGCGGCATCGCCAAGTGGTATGAGCCCGAGGAACTCATTGGCAAGCAGGTGTGCTTCATCGCCAATTTCCCGCCCCGCAAGCTCAAGGGCGTTGAGTCTCAGGGTATGATCCTGAGTGCCGAGGATGCCGACGGACGCCTCATCGTTATCGGCCCCACAGGTCCCGTGAAACCCGGTGCAAGTGTAGGCTAATCATCAAAATCCCATATACACCGGTGGTTAATAGTAGCCACCGGTTGTTTTTTTTTGCTAAAATCCAGTTATTTACTTATGATACTTATCGTATTACCCATTTTGTGTGTGCTCATGTTTGAACTGGGTCTCACACTCAAAGTCGAAGATTTCAAGAAACTTGCACAGCAACCGCGTGCCGTAGTAGCCGGCATGCTGGGCCAATTGGTGTTGTTGCGCGTCATCGCCTATGCTCTTGCATCGGCGCTGCAGCTGCCCCCGCTGTTCTTTGTGGGGCTCGTGCTCATTGCATGCTGTCCCGGCGGCAGCTCGTCTAATGTCTTCTCGATGCTCGCCAAGGGCGATGTGGCCCTGAGTGTGACTCTCACCGCCATCAGCAGCATCGTCACCCTGTTCACCATCCCCGTCATCATGGCCTACACCGTGGCTCATTGCGGCACCGACGGTGTGCAGAGCACGATTGAATTGCCCGTGGGCAAATTGCTGGTACAGAACCTTGTGCTCATGTTCTTGCCTATGCTCCTGGGAGCCGTGATGCAGAGCAAATGGGCCAATGCCGCCGACAAGACCCACCGCGTGCTCAGCAAACTCGCCTTCCCCGCACTGATGCTGCTGGCAGGCATCTTCTTTGTGCAGCACCGCGACACCATTGCCGACAATTTTGCTCTGTTGGGCGGCAGCGTGCTTGCACTGTTGCTGGCGTGCGTGTTCCTGGCTGCTGCGTTGTCGTGGATCATGCGTCTCGACGGCAAGCGCCGCCGCACCATTGTCATTGAGGTGGGTATGCAGAACGCCGCACAGGCCATCGCCATCGCAACCAGCCCGTTCATCCTCAACAAGGACGAGATTGCCATCCCCGCCATCATCTATGCCTTGCTGATGAACGTGGTTCTGCTCATCTACGTGGGAGCTTTCAAACTGCGCAACAAGTAAATCACTGCACACACAAGATAGACAACACAGGCAACAGGGACGCCCCCCTGCCTGTGTTTTATTTCTTCTACACACACATGTCTTTACCGGTTTTTACAGCTATGTCCACATGCCAAAAAACGGAGTAACGTTAAAAAAGTGTAGTATTCGTTCGTTTATTCCGTAAAAAAAATGTGGTGTTGGCTTGGTTTTTCCGTTGAAAAAATGTAAATTTGCATCGAATCAGGATGGTATGGCAGAACATCATTTCACAGCTGACCAAAGAAAACAAGAAATTCATCTTTGGTGCAATGAAAAAAGGTGCCCGAGCCTCCGAATTCGAAGAAGCCATTCAATGGCTTACCGATGCCGGTGTTGTTTATAAGGTAACCCGTGTAAACGAGGTGCGCATGCCACTGAAATTTTATGAAGAGAGAAATGTGTTCAAGCTGTTCATTCTTGATGTTGGGCTAATGGGTGCAATGGGAGATGTGCCGGCTAACCAGATAATAACAGGCGAAAGTATCTTCAAGGAATATAAGGGTGCGTTTACCGAGGTCTATGTGGAGTCGCAGCTAGCCACCACAGACATTCCCGTATACTATCATTCTGTCAACAGCTCTCGAATAGAATTAGACTTTGTAATCCAACTCAGTGACAATGTTTATCCTGTAGAGGTCAAGGCCGAGGAAAATGTCAAGGCTAAATCAATGAAAATATTTATTAACAACAATCCTGAGCTCAAGGGTATTCGATTGAGCATGAAAAATCATGAGAATCAATCATGGTTGGAGAACATTCCGCTATTTGCCTTCAGGGAATATCTGAGCGAGCGAAATAGAATGCCCGACTAAAAACGTGACTGCACAATGCACCTTCAAACTGTGCAACATGCCAGCCGTCGGCAACCACAACCCCGTGCCACGCGATTTTTCGCATGGTCCAGTAAAGAAAAAACTTGATATTATGAGACATATATTTGCAATCATCATTGCCGCGCTGGCATTTACGGCATCGGCCCAACAAGCTATGATGGGGTCGTGGACAGGAAAACTCGACCTGGGCATGGCCAAACTCACCATTGTTTTCAATTTGACTGCCGCCCCCGACGGCTCCATGCAGTGCACGCTCGACAGCCCCGACCAGGGTGCCAAGGGCATACAGGCCAGTGTGGGTCATTGCGACGACGACTCGTTGTCGGTGGCGATTCCCGCGATAGGGGCATCTTATGCCGGACGTCGCGCCGGGGATGAGCTCAAGGGTACATTCACGCAGATGGGTCATTCGCTGCCCCTCACACTCAAGATGGGGGAAGAAAAACCCAACCGCCCGCAGACACCTGCCGCACCGTTCCCCTACAAGACCGAGGAAGTGCAGTTCACCAATGCTACCGACAAGGTCACCCTGGCGGCAACGCTTACCTATCCCGTGGGCTACGAGAAAATGAAGCCTGCTTCGGTTCCTGTGGTGCTCATGGTTACCGGCAGCGGACAGCAGGACCGGGACGAGACCATAATGGACCACAAGCCGTTTCTTGTGATTGCCGATTATCTGGCACGCAACGGCATCGCTTCGTTGCGGTATGACGACCGTGCCACCGGCAAGTCAACAGGTGACGTCGGCAATGCCACGACCCTTGATTTTGCCCTTGATGCACAAGCGGGTGCCGACTACTTGAAATGGTCAAATAAGTTCGGTAAAATCGGAGTTTTGGGCCACAGCGAGGGCGGTAATATCGCCTTTATTCTTGCATCACGCTCCAAGGCCGACTTTGTTGTCTCGCTGGCAGCAGTGGGCGTCAACGCCGACACAGCCCTCACCGCACAGGCCAACCGTGTGATGCAGCTCAACGGCATGCCCGGCAGCGTCAGCACCAAGGATTACCGCAACATGATGCTGATGCAGCGTCAGCCATGGCTCTCGTGGTTCATAAGTTATGCCCCCGCCGAGCACATTGCCGCAACCCGTTGCCCCGTTTTTGCTGCCAACGGGGACAAGGACTGCCAGGTAATCTCGAGCCTTAACCTGCCCGGTATCAAAGCCGCTCTTCCCGCCAATCCTGCCAATCGCATTGTGGAGTACCCCGGCCTCAACCATCTGTTCCAGGAGTGCACAACCGGCAATGCAACCGAATACCGCGACATAGAGCAGACCATATCCCCCCGTGTGCTCAGCGACCTCGCTGAGTGGATCAGGAACTTGAAATGAAAAAACAGAGTAGCAAATGAACAAAAAGTCTATCACTATATATCCAGCCACTACTCCTGCTACCAGCGAGCAAATGTTTGCCGAGGTTGTTAATATGATTAGAACATCCCGGCAAAACGTGTTACGCATTGCCAATACGGCTCTTATAGACTTGTACTGGAAAGTGGGTGAATATTTATCTCATAAGATTGCCAGTGCCGAATGGGGAGATGGCGTAGTGAAGCAACTTGCCGACCACATAAATCTCCACTATCCCGACATTAAGGGGTTTTCTGACAAAAACCTTTGGCGCATGAAGCAGTTTTATGAGACCTATAATAAAGAAGGCGAAAAACTCTCCACACTGTTGAGACAAATCAGTTGGTCGCACAACAGGTTGATTATGAGTC
>JAKSLZ010000084.1 GCA_024400935.1 Muribaculaceae bacterium
GCTCCCAAGAAATTCTTCCGCATGACTCCCGGCAAGGAGGTTCGCCTCAAGGGTGCTTACATCGTGATGTGCGATGAGTGCGTGAAGGATGCCGAGGGCAATATCACCGAGATCCACTGTACATATGATCCCGACACGCTGAGCGGCACCGAGGGCGGCAACCGCAAGGTAAAGGGCACATTGCACTGGGTATCGGTAGAGCATGCTGTTGACGCCGAGGTGCGCGTTTATGACCGTCTCTTCGCCGTTGAGAATCCCAGCGCCGAGGCCGAGCGCGACTTCCGCGAGCTGCTCAACCCCGACTCACTCAAGGTTATCACCAACGCCAAGATCGAGCCCTATCTGGCACAGATTGCCAAGCCCGAGGACAAGTTCCAGTTCCAACGCATAGGTTACTTCTGCGTAGACCTCGACAGCACCCCCGAGCACATCGTCTTCAACAAGACCATCGGTTTGAAGGACAGCTGGGCAAAGGCACAGAAGAAATAATTCCCTCTCGCTGATCAAGCCGATCACGCAGACTTTTTTATAACAACAGAAATACTTTAATGAGTTTTATCATAGTTGTTATATAATTTCCTGCGAGACGTAAAATCGGCGCATGGGAGTAGAACTGACAGAAATTAAAATGAAATTTTACTGCGGTATCTGCGCTTTTTTTGACTAAAAAGAACAAAGACTGACATAAATTTCAAGAGTTCTTTAAACAAAAGATTACACTGATTACAACGATTTATTATGAATCTGAGTAATCAGTGTAGTTTTTTTGTTGCAGTCTCAAACAAGACGAATATAGTTCAAGCAACTTAAATATCTATTGACTGTATTTTATTCCTAAGGGATGGTGTAAGTTGCACGTTATTACATATTTTTAGTTAATGAAAGTGTACAAATTACAATAACCCGCAAACTTGATATAAATAGTTATAAAAAACTACAGATCACGCATAGTGAGTAAACTACAGATTACGCAGATTACACAGATTTCTCAGATTATTCATTTGTTCTCTCTGTGGCCTCTGTGTCTTCTATAGAACGAATTTATAAATAACTGAAAATCAACATCTATTTTCTGTTTTGCTCTTTTTCCTTCATTTTAGGCATAAAAACCTAATCCAATACTTCGTGGGAGATAAAATAAATCTGAGAAATCTGAGAAATCTGTGTAATCTGTAGTTCAATTTTATCTTTGCGTAATCTTTTGTTTGTTTTTCTCTTGATTAATTATTCTTAAAAAAAACACAATTACCTTTGCTGTTACCTTAATAATCAGTACCTTTGCACCATGAAATCCCACACAGGGATATACAAGCTACAAAGAAGCCTACGCAACAAGCCCTATGCAGGCAAGATTTGCACGCAGATAAAAACAACTTACTTAATAATTTTCTCGAAATGAATAAATTAAAATTTTTGCTTCCCTTGCTGGGAGCATGTGCTCTCACTGTACAAGCTCAAGACAGTCCTGAAACTATTGTCAATCGCTTCTCGGCAGGCGAAGGCGATGCCATCATGGTGTGCTACTCGGCTTCATTCCAAGAGGACCGTGGCATGTATTATGTTGACCCCACAGATCACGATCATTCTGATCGCGTGCAGACTACTAACATGTGGATTAAGGACGTGTTTGGTGGTGTAAAATTCAAAGCACTTCCAGGTAAAGACAATGCTGTTATGGTAGAAAATGCCTTTGGCGGTCTTCTGGATTGGGAAATTGACCTCAGTGATAAAGAGTATGTTTACAATCAAGATGCAAACCGGGTGTTTGAGTCAAAGGACGGCAAATATGATATCCGCTTCTATCCTGTGTGCTTTAATGAATATGGTTTTACCCTTAGCAGCACTCCCACAGTTGCCAGCGGAATATATCCTGAATATGGAGAAAAATTTGGTTTATGGTCTAACCACGATGATTTCTGGAATGAAACAAGCTCGAATATTAATTCGCTCGGCATGGCAACATTCCCACACAACAACTACGACTACAGTTCTTACCTCTCGGTTGAATATGGAAGTCGCTTCAAGGCTATATGCATGGAAATCACCGAGAAAGCCCATCCCGAGAATGTGACAAAGAATTACTATTCTTGTATCCTGTTCAAGCATTACTTCAATAACACCCAGGTGACTGATGTGAAGAACGGAGAAACACGCACATTCCATGCCATTGCCGACGCTACAGGCAACGGGGAGTTCACTATCTACAATTTCTCTGATTTCGGTCCCTGCTTTACCCAGCCAGCTGGTAGCGGTCAGGGATATGGCGAAGGACTCATTGCTACCATTTCGCCCATTACAGGCAAATTCCTTCCCGACGGAACAATCAGGATTGAGCGCCAGCCCGGTTATGTACACTATGACCGTGACACAACTGCATATAACATAACAAAGTGGCACGACTGCTGGACTGCTGGTGTCAAGACTTACACTACCGAGGATGGCAAGATTGTCCCCACATTATTAGAAGAGACTATTACCGGTAATTGGGTAGGTTCACTTCCCCACCATCACCATGAGGGTGATGTTACGGCTCCCGCGACAAATCCCTGGGTAACCGATGGCGGTACTTGCCGCACCGAGTGGAACATCACGCTTAATATCGACCCCTATGTCTATTGCACTGACGACCAACTTAGCGCAAACAAGTATGACGAGGATGATGAGCACGAGCGCGGTGGTGTCTACACCCTTTGCACCGCAACCACTAATGAAGACCTGACCTTGCAACTTGCCATCGAGAACCAAGAGGATGAGGAGGGCAACGGTTCGCTTCAAAAAAGCATCTATAAGTATAGTGTGACAAATGGAGAAGAAACAAAGTCTTATCTTGCCTGTCCTGTGACATTTGACGTTACATCTAATGAGCAATACGTTGACCACTATGAAGTGTGCGTATATCGCAGCTCTGGAAATAATCCTGTGGTAGATGCAAGCGACGAAGCCTATGGCAACGAATCAAGCATGCTCAATACTGTAATGACTCCAGCGGCAAAATATATTATCCCTGCCAACGAGAGAACTCTTGATGGCACTTCTCACTATGAAGCCTTCGAGTTGAAAGAAGAAACCGCTAGCAAAGTCCCTTCAAATATCACTTCAACTCACCCCGATTATAGCAAGGTACTTGCTGTAGAGATTGATAACCAAGAACAAGATACAGAAGAAACACTCACATTCTATGTAAAAGCTGTTTACAAAGCAGGTACAGGTCTTAATGACACCTACCACAGTTTACAGAATGTTTCTATCAACGTTAAAAACATCGTTACTGGTATTGATGATATCAAGGTTGAGAATGCTAAGACCTGTAAGGTGATTGAGAACGGCCAGGTCATCATCATCAAGGACGGTGTCAAGTACAACACAATGGGCCAGAAGGTGAAATAATCCTCCTCTACCCTATCCCATATATAAAGGGCAAGCCTCACACCAGTGGCTTGCCCTTGCTTTCTCCCACAGTTTCCTCCCACGGAGACACAGAGGTCACAAAGATTTTCGAGTGGTGGTTTACTGACAGAAATTAAAAGAAATTCAAAAAAAATTATTGTTGTCCGGTAAAAACGTCGGAGACGTTAGAGGCTCGAAGAGTCTCACTATGCGAAACCCCATGCAAGCAGCCTCGAAGAGGTGCGCAGCATGGGGCATAAGCTGCACGAAAAACGTGCCTCGGAGAGGAACACCAACATGATATTGTTGACAATCAGGATGGTGTGGACCCTCTACGAGGCTCCTGTCTGTAGTATATAGCCTACCCCATGCTAATGTGCATCTACGACGCACATGGCATGGGGTTTGATTCCATCGAGCTCGCCTTTGGCTCGGTTCGCATGTAGCTGGCTCTCCGAGCCGCCGACATCTTCGATGTCACAAAGCAAGCCCCCTCTGATTATATTTGTTATAATACGTTTGTTGTCAACAAGTTCTGGCTTATATTCTTTTTTACCGGACAGTAAAAAAAACAGATAATTGCTTGAATATAAATGTTTTAATTTCTATCAGTCTTTAAACCGAGTGGTCGGTAGAAAGGAAACAGCAAGCCCTGCAACCTTGACGGGTCACAGGGCTTGTGAGTTTTATGTTAAAGTCAATCGTTTAGAGCTTCTGGCCCATTACGTTGTACTTAACGCCGTTCTTCTCGATAACTACCTGACCGTTCTCGATAGTCTTAACAGCCTTAGCAGTCTCGGTAACCTTCACGTCGCTGATTGCAGTGACGGGTGAATATACATAAGTCTCGCCTGTGCCTACGAGTGTGAGGGTAGCCTCGGGATCGCTTGTTCCGTCGTAGATGTCATAAGTACCTTCAAACTCCTCGGTATCAGCACCCACGCTGTAATCGGTGTTTACAAGGGTCTTAGTGCTGGGATTCCAAGAGAAATGAGCATCGGTTTCCTCCATGTCATCGTCAAAGCCAACAAATACACCATCGGTGATATTCATACTGGCACCGTACTTTCTCTGGTCCATACCGCCGAAGGGCTGGTTAATGGCGAAGGTCACCGTATTGCCCTCGATTGTACCTACAACCCACTTTGCATAGTCAACTGCAGCAAAGAAATTTCTCACGTACATCTGGTCGCCAACGATAGCAACCTCGGCCTGCCATTCCATCTCATCATTGAATGCATAAGAATAACCTGTGCCGTTGTAATACTCAACTGTTGCTCCATCGGGGGGAGTTGTCTCAGCGCTTGCTACAGCAAAACCGAGCAGAGCTGCGAAAATAAGTAAAGTTTTCTTCATAAAAATAAAAGTTTAATTAAAAGTTATTGATAATTATACTGCAAAGGTACAAATAAACCATGAATTTGCAAAACATTTTTCTATAAATACGACAAAATGAAAGAAAATTGCCTATTTGTGCACCGCACGCACCGATAAACCGTAGCAGCGCAGTTGAGTGTCGGCAACCGGAGCTTTTCCAGGCATTACCGTAATCGCACGAGCTGCACAAGGCACAGCGCAATCATAGCCCTGGGCCAGCTGCTGCGAAGCGGGCAGCAGGGTTGAAGTCCAGTAATAGGCAACCGAGCCGCGATAATCAGTATTATCGCCCACGCGCATTCCGGCAGCGGGCATGAAGATGCTCTTGCCGCTGGGACCGGTCACGCGCCAGCCGCGTGTGGTACCCACGGTCTCCTCGGTCCACTTGCATGCGGTGATGAGTTCCTGCATCTCGGCTTGCGTGGGAATGCGCCACTCGCTGCCCCACTTGTAAGTAGCAATGTCGCATGCCTTGCCCGAGATGTCGATCATGGGCGAAAGCCCACCGTAATGGATGCTTTTCCATGTGCATTTCACATACCCCTCAAGGTCGTGAAACTCCAGATCGATGCCATCAAGAGAGTGATGGCTGCCAGTTGTGTCGGCCCAGCAATAGAGACCGCCGTAATTGCTTGCATCCATAGCACCCACATTATAAGACGCCCACTTGACGCTGAGCCCTAAGTCAACAGCCTCAGGGGTTCCGACATTAGGTTTGGGCTCATCACTGCCGCATGCCGCCATGACAATCATCAGCACGGCTGCACATATAATATGCTTCATCATATACTTATAGATAACTGATTATTATTTAATGCTTTTGCCTTCTAATGAATAACCGCGCAAGAATGCGTCAGTGTCCATGCGTTTCTTGCCGGCCAGCTGCAATGAGACGATGGGCAGCCAAGCATCGGCACATGCCACACGCATGGTCTTGGCGTCGGCCTTGATAGTTCCAGGGGTAAGCCCCTGAGCGGGCTCGGGCTCGCCTGTCTCATATACCTTGATGACGCTCTCCGTGCCGTTCTCGTCAACAAGTGTGGTCCATGCTGCGGGATAAGGAGAGAGGCCACGAGTGTGGTTATATATCTCCTCGCCGGTGCATGTCCAGTCGATGCGACAGGTCTCCTTGAAGATCTTGGGCGCGGGAGTGGGTTCCTCGCCTGCGGTGAGCATCTCGTCCTGCGGGATGGGCTTGACGTTGCCTGCCACGATGTTGTCGACGGTGTTGAGCACCATGCCGGCACCCAGAGTCATGAGGCGGTCATAAACCACGCCCACGTTGTCCTTGCGGCCAATCTCGATGCTGCGCTGCTCTATCACGTCACCGGTGTCAATTTCATGCTTGAGGAAGAATGTGGTCACGCCTGTGGTCTTGTCACCGTTCATCACAGCCCAGTTGATGGGTGCTGCGCCGCGATACTTGGGCAGTAGTGACGCGTGCAGGTTGAAGGTGCCCATTGGAGGCATGCCCCACACCACCTCGGGCAACATGCGGAAGGCGATGACGATGAACAGCTGCGCATCGAGCGAACGCAGTTCTTCAACAAAGGCTTCGTCCTTGAGCTTGACAGGCTGCATCACATGCAGGCCCTGCGACACGGCATACTTCTTGACGTCGCTCTCCAGCAGGTGCCGGCCACGGCCGGCAGGCTTGTCGGGCACTGTCACAACACCCACTACATTATATCCGCCCTCAACTAGGGCCTTGAGGCTCTCGACCGCAAATTCGGGAGTGCCAAAGAATACTATCCTTAAATCTTTCTTATCCATAATCTTTTTTATTGACGAAACGCTCGCTCTGTTCGCTACGAAACGCTCACTTTGTTCACTACGATACGTTCGCTGTGCTCACTACGATACGCTCACTTTGTTCGCTACAAAACGCTCGCTGTGCTCACTACGAAAATTTATATCTTTTACAACTTCATCTTTCAAGGGCGTCAGCCCGTTCTTAAAAGGGCGTCAGCCCGTTCTTATAGGGCGCCAGCCCGTTCTTAAAAGGGCGTCAGCCCGTTCTTAAAAGGGCGTCAGCCCGTTCTTAAAAGGACGCCAGCCCGTTCTTATAGGCACGCTAGTGCCGTTCTTAAAAGGGCGCCAGCCCGTTCTTATAGGGCGCCAGCCCGCTCTTAGTCATAAGAATAGTGCTTGAGTACCTGACGATAAGAGTTGAAGATCTTTGACTTGGACACAAAGCCCACATACTTGCCGTTTTCTACCACCGGCAAGTTCCAGGCTCCGGTATTGTCAAATGTCTTCATCACATGGTCCATGCTCGTGCCCAGTTCCAACTTGGCCGGAGGTATGGCCATGAAACGGCTCACATACATGCGGCGGTACAGATCGGGGCGGAACATGATGTTGCGTATGTCATCGAGCTGAACCACGCCCACAAGCATGCCATTGTCGTCAATGACCGGGAAGAGGTTGCGGTGACTGCGAGAGATGGCATCGACCATGTCTTTGAGGCTCATATCGGGCTTCACGCTCACAAAGTCGGTCTCGATGACGCTATCCATCTTGAGCAGGGTGAGCACGCTACGGTCCTTCTGGTGGGTGAGCAGCTCGCCACGCTGTGCCAGACGGCGTGTGTAGATGCCGTAGGGGGTGAAGATGCGGCAGGTGCCATAGGACACTACGCTCACAATGAGCAATGGCAGGAACAGGTTATATCCGCCGGTCATCTCGGCTGCCAGGAAGATAGCCATGAGCGGAGCATGCATCACGCCTGACATCACCCCGGCCATGCCCATGAGGGCAAAGTTCTTGGTTGACAAGGGCATGTCGCCCATCCAGCCCAGCGTGTTGATGAGGTAGGCAAAGAAGAAGCCCACCATGCAGCCCACATAGAGCGAGGGAGCAAACGTACCTCCCACTCCGCCACCGCCGTTGGTGGCACTGGTGGCAAAGGCCTTCATCGCTCCAAGCATGAAGATAAACAACAGCACAAACCACACGTTGCCCGACATGCCAGCAAAGAGGCTGTTGCTGAGCAACTGCGACGGATGTCCCTCAAACAGCAAGTTGATAGACTCATATCCCTCACCATACAGCGGCGGGAACAGGAAGATGAGCGAACTGAGCACCAGAGCTCCCAGCAAGAACCTGTTGCGAGGATGCTTGATGTGCTTGAACAAACCCTCCATCTTCTCTATCACCTTGCTGAAGAACAGCGACGTGAAGCCACAGAAGATGCCCAGGAATATCACATAGGGTATGCGGCGTGTGAGGAAGTCCTCACTCTGCGTGTACAGGAACTCTACGTTCATGCCGGTCAGCACGTATGACACCGTGGCGCCGGTCACCGAGGCTATGATAAGAGGCATTGCCGAGCCCGCCGTGAGGTCGAGCATGAGCACCTCGATGGTAAACAGCACACCGGCTATGGGGGCCTTGAAGATGCCCGCAATACCTGCGGCCGCACCGCATCCCACCAGCAACATGAGCGTGTGGGGCGACAGGCGGAACTGCTGCCCCAGGTTAGAGCCTATGGCGGCACCGGTAAACACGATGGGGCCCTCGGCTCCCACCGACCCGCCGAATCCTATGGTCATCGACGACGCCACCAGCGAGGCATACATGTTGTGGATCTTGAGGCGGCTCTTCTTCAATGCAATGGCATAGAGCACTCGGGTAACACCATGCGAGATATTGTCGCGCACCACATAGCGCACATAGAGCGACGCCAGCAAGATACCCACCAGCGGAAACAGCAAGTACTGGTAATGGACCGTGGTGAGCTTGGTTGATGCCTGAACGATGCCACCCATCCACCCGATGAGGAACTTGAGCAGCACAGCGGCCAAGCCCGAGGCAATGCCCACGACAAGCGCCAGCATCACCACAAACGTACGCTCAGGAATGTGTTGCTCGCGCCATGCAAGCATCCTCATGAACCACCCCTGTGACGGTCCGTAAAACCTCTTTTTTCTGCTTGTATATTCCTGGTCCATCACACACCTCGTCCGGTTAACACGATCTTGACCGTGTAAACCATTATCTTAAAGTCGTTAAGCATTGACATATTCTCAAGATAGAGCAAGTCATAACGCAGGCGCTCTATCATCTCGTCAAGATTTTGCGCATAGCCAAATTTTACCATTCCCAACGAAGTGACTCCGGGACGCACCTGACGCAGAAGGGCGTATGAAGGCACGTGCTTGATAATCTGGTCAATGTAGTACTGGCGCTCGGGGCGCGGTCCCACTATCGACATGTCACCACGCAGCACATTCCAGAACTGCGGCAGCTCGTCGATGCGGTACTTGCGCAGCGTGTGTCCCAGCTTAGTGATGCGCGGGTCATTGTCGCTCGACAGTTGCGGCTGTCCGTCTTTTTCAGCATCGCACACCATGGTGCGGAACTTGATGATGCTGAACGGCACGTTGTGGTATCCCACACGCTGCTGGGTATAGAAGACGGGGCCTCTAGAATCAAGTTTGACAAGCAATGCCACGATGAGATATACCGGCAACAACGCCAACAGAGCCAGCGTCGACACTACAATGTCAAACAAGCGTTTCATGTTCTTGCCCGCCTCGCTCATGTTAGCCTTGGAGATGTCGATGAGAGGGTCACCCACCATGTCGCTGATGCGCGCCCTAGAGGGCAACAGGCTGAATCGTTCAGGACTGATCTTGATGGGCAGGTTGAGCGTAAACAGTCGATTGACAGTATTGACCAGCGTCTCTGTGTCATCACGGGTGGGGACAACAATGAGTTCCTGTATGCCCAAGCTGCTGCACACGTCCTCTATATCGTCAAGGTTGTAGCAGGGATACTGCACGTCCTTGACGTCGTTCTCTCGCGGAATACTCACATATCCCATTATCTTGTAGCCCAACGATCGGTCCATTGAATCCAGCTTGTTGGCATAGGCCACGGCCGATGCCCCACGGCCCACAATGAGCGTGCGGAAACTCCACTTGCGATTCTTGATGAGCCTTGAGGTGGTGGCTGTGATGCACACACGCACCGAGTAGACACTCACGAAGAGTACCGCGATGAGAATGAGAATCATCTCATAGTTGAGACTCCTGTGCCACGGCACGTCATTGATGAGTGCTATGAAAAATATGATGAACGAGTTGAGCACCGCGCTCCACAGCGTCGTGATAAACTCGTGGAGCCTCGACTTGCGGAACACCTCGTTGTAATAACCAGAGAGATAATACACCGCCATCATGAGCAGCGGAAACAACATCTGCCCCATGAGCACCATGGGCGCGCTGAGCCAGTCTTCAAGCGTGTTGTAGGTACCCTTGAAGACATTGAACTGATAGCGCAGGCAATTGTAGATGAACCACGCCACGTTGCTCATCACAAAGTCTCCGGCCAAATATTTTAAGCGTTGCAGTCGTTCGCTTATCATTGTCTGTTACTCTATTGCTTTATTTTCTCAATTCTAAAAAAACTGGTCAACGTATAATCTTGAAGGTGCCGTCGCTGCTCAGCTTGATGATGTTAGAAGCGGCATGGGGAGCGTCGTCGTCCTGACGGTATTGCACCACATAGTCCACACCCTGCTTGATCTCGTCGCTCACTTGGGCAAACGAGGCAGGAGCAGATTCTCCGCTCACATTGGCACTGGTCGATACCAGCGGTTTGCCCAGCATAGCGCACAGCTTGTGGGTAAACGGCTCCTGAGGCACCCTGATGCCCAGGCTGTCGTCCTCGCCCAGCAGCGACGGAGCCACGTTGAACGCTCCGTCATAGATGATGGTGAGCGGCTTCACGGCCACGTCCATCAGCTCACGTGCCATGAAGGGCACGTCCACCACATAGTGGTCCAGATGCTCGGCACTGTCAAGGAGCACAATGAGCGCCTTGCTGTCGTCGCGGCGTTTCAAGTCATACACGCGCTTCACGGCTGCAGCATTAGTGGCATCACAACCTATACCCCAAATCGTGTCAGTGGGATAAAGGATTAAGCCGCCATTGCGCAGCACCTCAAGGCATTTTTTTATATCTTGGTCCATATCTTATACGTCTTTACAGGGCCATGAGCCCAGTTATTCACGCAAAGTTAACACAAAGATATGTTTTATAAAAGCATTTTTAATAAAATTTTTAATTTCATGCCTAAACGATGTTACTGTTAATTCGTCAAAATGTTGTAACTTTGTACCCAAACTAAAATCAAATGAGATGAAAACAAGAAAATCATTATCCATGATTCTCATCGCTCTGGTGCTTACCGGAGGTATCGCTGTGGCTAAGACCAAACAGGCCAAGAAAACAGCGGCAAAGCCTCAGACCGAGCAGGTAATCTACACAGGAGAGATTGCCAAAAAAGTGATAGGATATTCAGGCAATACACCGCTCAACATCACCATCAAGGGCGGTAAAATCGTCAAAATAGAAGCTTTGCCCAACAAGGAGACTCCCCAGTATTTCAAGCGCGCTGCTACCAAGGTGTTTGCGCAGTATGAAGGGCTCACCGTGCAGCAGGCCGTCAACCTGAAGCCCGACGTTGCCACCGGAGCCACCTACTCGTCAGAGGCACTGATCAAGAACATTCAGATGGGACTCAAGCAGGTCAAATAAAAAACAAAATAACACATGCCCATCATTGAGATAACATCACTCGACCATCCAGGCGTCGAGGTATTCGGCACGCTCACCGAGGCGCAGCTGCGCAATCGTCTTGAGCCCGACAAAGGCATCTTCATTGCCGAGAGCCCCAAGGTGATAAACGTGGCCCTTGACGCTGGTTACAAGCCGCTGTCACTGCTGTGCGAGCGCAAGCACATCACCGGCGACGCAGCACGCATCATCGAGCGCAGTGGTGACATCCCCGTCTACACAGGAGAGCGCCAGCTACTGGCTTCGCTCACCGGCTACACGCTCACACGCGGAGTGCTGTGTGCCATGCGCCGCCCTGCCCCACCCACTGTGGCACAAGTGTGCCAGGGTGCACGACGTGTTGTAGTCATTGACGGTGTGGTCGACACCACTAACATAGGTGCCATCTTCCGCAGTGCCGCCGCCCTGGGCATCGACGCTGTGCTGCTCACCCCCGACTCCTGCGACCCGCTCAACCGTCGTGCCGTCCGTGTGTCGATGGGCAGCGTGTTCCTGGTGCCATGGACATGGACCGACAGCTCGTTTGCCGAGCTCAAGGAACTGGGATTCCACACTGCAGCCATGGCATTGAGCGACAAATCCATCAGCATCGACGACCCGCTGCTGCGCCACATCGACCGCCTTGCCATCATCATGGGTACCGAGGGCGACGGCCTGCCCCAGGCCACCATCGACCATGCCGACCATGTGGTGCGCATCCCCATGGCACACAACGTCGACTCACTCAACGTGGCAGCAGCCGCAGCAGTAGCCTTCTGGGAACTGCGAGCAAGATAACCCTTAAACCACAGAAACAGAAAAAGGAATTTATTTGTATTTAATCAAATCCTCACACACAGACTAATCGAGTAGGAGGAAAACGAAGTAGTTTTCTTCCTACTTTCGTTTTCCG
>JAKSLZ010000085.1 GCA_024400935.1 Muribaculaceae bacterium
CTCGTCGGCGACAGGGGGTACATCGGCAAGGAACTGTTCTGCAAGCTGTTTGTAAATGGAATACAGTTGATTACCAAACTTAAAAACAAGATGAAGAACTGCCTCATGAGTGTATCGGACAAGGTGCTGGTGCGTAAACGCTCGATAATCGAGACCATAAACGATGAACTCAAGAACATTGCTCAAGTAGAACACTCAAGGCACAGATCTTTCCACAACTTCGTCAACAACCTCATGGCTGGTATAGCCGCCTACTGCTTCTTCCCGAAGAAACCAATGCTGGATTTAGAGCGAGTTGAGGATAAACAACTCACAATCTTCTGATTATTTTCATCGAACTCACGTTAATTTAGCAATCTTATTTTATCTTTTATTTGGAAATATCAATTTTAATTTCTTATCTTTGCCATGCTTTTGCTCACACGCACTTGCAATTAGGGAATATTTTATAATCCAATTAATATCTATTTAAATGAAGAAAGTATTTACTTTTATGATGGCAGCTGTCATGATGATGATGGCCCCCAGCGCTATGGCACAAGACGTGACCACAGTATTCAGCGAGAATTTCGACGCCTTCACCGAGGGCAGTGAGGAATCGCCCGCAACCACCGACATTTCAAGCGGTTACACTAACAAACTAAGTTCTACCCTCACTGGCTGGAGCGGACGCTACGTCTATGAGGCAGGCGGAATGCTCAAGATTGGCGACGGCGGCAACTTGCAGACTGCACGCTACGACATGAAGGCCAACGGCGGCATCGTCAAGGTATCGATGCGCGTGCGTTCGCTCGACGACTTCGGCGCTATGTTTGCCATCGCTCTCAACTACAGCGACAAGGTGACCGACTATGTCTATGACAACGAGTGGCATGAGGTGAGCTATGTAGTGAGCGGCGCAAGCACTTACAGCACCACTTACATCAAGGTCACTGCTTCGATGGCAGCAAGCGGCCTGCTCATCGACGACCTCAAGGTAGAGCAGAGCGCTGCCTTCTACCCTGCCCCCGTGGCTAAGCAGCCCACACAGGCCGACGGCACTTCGTTCACCGCCCGCTGGGCAACCGTTAGCGGTTCAACCGGATACTACCTTGATGTTTACTACAGGGATAATGACGGCCTTCCCTTCTATGTAGTGGTCAACCAGTTCATCCAGGGCTCAACCACCAGTACCTACAAGGTAACTGGCCTTGATCCCAGCCAGACCTACTTCTTTGTGGTTCGCGCTACTAATGGCACTGCGACCTCGGCCAACTCTAATGAAATCAAGGTTATAAAGGTAGTCACCCAGCTCGACGCACCCGTAGCCCTTGACGCTACAGATGTTACAGAAGGAGGTTTCACCGCCAACTGGACCGAAGTAGAAGGCGCTGACGGATATGAAATCTCGATTGCCAAGGTTGAGACACTCAAGGAAGACCAGACCGTAAATGTTGCCCACGAGGACTTCGCAGGCATCACCGAGGGCACAATCCAGCAGCCCGGTTATCCCTCACTGCAGGAATACCTCGACAACTACACCAACGAGGCCGGATGGTATGCTTACGGCCACCTCTATGCCAACGGCTACCTGGGTCTCGCACCTTTCTCGTCAAATCCCGCTACACTCACCAGCCCCGCCAAGGACCTGAGCGCAAGCAACGGTCAGTTCACAGTCAAGGCTAAGATGGCCGCAACACAGTATGGTCAGATGATCGAGGGCGAGGTTGTGACAGTAAACCTCTACAACGGCCAGGAAGTCGTTGAGACTAAGGAAGTAACCCTGGGCAAAGACTTCCAGGAGTACACTATCGAGTTCACAAAAGGTGCTGAGGAGTCATACGTTGAGTTCAGCTACCCCAGCACAACTAACCGCGTATGGATTGACGAGATAACCATCTCTCAAGACAAGAAGGCCGGCGACAAGGTTGTGAGCCTAAAGGGTACATATAATGCAAGAAATTTCCCCTTCGCTTATGTTTATGCTTACCTTAACGAAGAAACTTCTTACATCTACTGGGTTCGCGCTTATGTTGAGACTGTAATTGGCGGTGAGATTGGCAACCTCTACAGCGACGCGTCTAACGAAATTGAGGTTAAGTTCAACGGCTTCACTGGCGTTAACGACCTCAACGTCGAGAAGCAGGCTAAGGCTCTCAAATTCATCGAGAACGGCCAGGTTGTTATCATGAAGGACGGCATCAAGTACAACGCTGCCGGACAGACCATTCGCTAAACAAAGACTGCTGTGTGCTCGGCCTTTTCAGGACGAGAACCCACCTAAATACAAAACGCCCTCGGTGCCGATGAATGCACCGAGGGCGTTGTTTTATTATCCAGTATCTGAATATTACCAGCCCATGAGTTGTTTCAGGTAGAGCGTTAGTTCATGGGCCATAACGGTGTGGCGCTTGAGCGACGGATGGCCCAGTGTTCCATAATCCATAGAGCCGTCGTCGGGAGTGAAGTCATAACGGTAGATATCGTTTTCACCTTCAGCCCTGAAGATGTCAACTACCTTGTCGAGCGCAGCGGTGATGAGCGAGAGATGCTCTCCATGAAGCATTGGGCCTGAGAGCAATACGACCTTTGCTTGCTTGTACCTTGCCCGCAGTTCTCTGATGAACTCTACCATGCAGGCAGTAAAATAATCTTTGTCAAACTCCAGTTGCCCACAGTCGTTGGTTCCAAGGTTGATGCACACCACGTCGGGCACATACTTGGAGCTGTCCCACTCTTCACTGTCATGCTCAAGCGAGAACAAGGTGTAAGGGTACAACGACTGCATGTGACGGAATACCGCAACGCCCGGAGTGTGACGATCATAGCACAGGCATATGCCCGAACGCGACACCTGCATGCACTGGGCCTGTAGCTGGCGGGCCGTCTGGCGGGCATAGGAATAGTATGCGTTATTCACATTAGGGAAAGGATAGGCCTTGTCTTCGCTGAAGTCTTCGTTGCCATAGCCGCAGGTGATGCTGTCGCCTATGAATTCAATGCGACGGGCAGGCAATTGAGGAGTGTCAAGCAACTGGCCCTTGGGACTAATTAGCAATCCATAGAACACAGGAGGAGCCAGCTCGCCCTCGTTGCAATAAGTGAGCGTGAGCCTGTGCTCACCCCATGTGAGCCCCGAGGCTATCTCTATCACATTTTCACTGCGAGGGCTCTTAACCTTGAACGGGGGAAAATCGTCCAGTTCCACCATGAAATACCCGCTGTAAGGTGCCATCTCAACGGCAACGCTGTCACCCTTGAAGCAGGCGTGTATCTGAACACCGGGGAGGCAAAAGCGCACCGCGCCCGATGCTTCACGCTTAATGCGCCCCACATAGGCAATACAAGGGTTTTCGGCGCCTATCCTCAGCGACTCGGCGCAACGGTCTATATTATTATTTTCCATTGATGTCATCAGCATTTCACACCACGTGGTGCATAGTAGTTATTTAAATATCACACATGAACGGCAAATTTAACAATAAAAATAGATATAGTCCCCTTTTTGAGGAATAAATTTTCAAATAATGTAGTGCAGATGATTCTTTAAGCGATTTTTAGAGGTCATAATGCTTGAAGTTGCAAAACAATGTTGTAACTTTGCAATATGAAGACCATTCTTAGCATACTTACACTTGGCCTTGCAGCTGCTGCACAGGGTCAGACTCTTGTCACAATCAACGAGAACGAGACTTTCCAGACCATCGATAACTTTGCCGCCAGCGACTGCTGGAACACCGAGTATGTGGGCCGCTACTTCAGCAATGCCAACCGCGAGAAGGTGGCTCGATGGCTGTTCAGCACCGAGACCGATGCCCAGGGCAACCCGCTGGGAATAGGCCTCACAGCATGGCGTGTGAACCTGGGAGCAGGCAGCACTCCCCAGGGCGACGGCAGCGGCATCGACGACGAGACCCGCCGCGTGGACTGCTTCCTGCAGGCCGACGGCACTTACGACTGGAGCCGCTGCCCCGGCCAGCAATATTTCATGGCAAAGGCCAAGGAATATGGCGTGAAGGACTTCGTGCTGTTCTCTAACTCGGCGCCGGTCTACTACACCAAGAACGGCAAAGCACTGTGCGACAACGGCACCGTGGACTCCAACCTCAAAGACGAATGCTATGACGACTTTGCCGAGTTCCTGGCCACTTCGGCCAAGCATTTTGCCGACCTGGGCTACAACATCACCCACATCTCGCCTGTCAACGAGCCGTCATGGGAATGGACCGACGGGCAGGAAGGCTCCAGCTGGAGCAACACCAGCATTGCACGGCTCACCCGCGAGCTCGACAAGAGCATCACATCGCGCAATCTGGACACTAAAATCATGATCCCCGAGGCCGCAGCCTATAATGTGCTCTTTGACCCCTATGGCGGTGAGCAGATCAAGACATTCTTTGACCCTGAGAGCAGCGACTACGTGGGCAACCTGAAAAGTGTTGACCATTTAGTGGGCAGCCACAGCTACTGGACCGTGGGCACAAACATGGAGCTGCAATACACGCGCGAAGCAGTGCGCCAGGCAGCCGACCTGTACAACCTCAAGGTCTACCAGACCGAGTGGAGCATGCTCGAGAACGCACCGTCGGTCAAGGCAGGTTTCCCCGAGGGAGGCTATGACGCAGCCACACATGCCGACATAGCCCTGTATATGGCAAAGATCATACAAAGCGACCTCATCTATGCCAACGTGGCATCGTGGAGCTACTGGACAGCCACCGCACGCGAGCAGTGGGGACACAAAAACCGCTTCTACCTCATCCGCCTCAATGCTGCAGGCGAAACGAGCAACGAGAGTTACAGTGCAATGACAGGCAGCGGAAAGGTTACCGACGACGTGAACATGTGGACACTGGGCAACTTCAGCCGATTCATACGACCAGGATACAAGCGCATAGGCATGACCGGGGCCAACGACCTCAACGGACTTCTGGGATCAACCTATTTGTCACCCGATGGCAAGCAGCTGGTGTGCGTGATTGTCAACATGGGACACGACACTAAGTCAATAAACCTCAATGCCGGCACACGAGACCTCAACGGCTACACCATCAACAAATATGTGACCGATGCCACACACAAGCTGAGCCGCGACACCTCACTGCCCACTACCCATGACGGCCGCGCAATAGAGATAGCACCACGCTCAACCACCACCATCACACTCGACAAGCCCGAGACATCGCTGCACGGCGATGTAAACGGAGACAACACGGTCGACATCTCTGACCTGAACATACTGGTCAACATCATCCTGGGCACCGACAAGGCCGAGAACTATGGCGGCCGCGCTTATGTGAGCGGAGGCACAAGCGTAGACATTGCCGACGTCAACGCCCTGTTAAACCTCATTCTCTATTAATTTTTCACTTTTTTAGGGTACAGACATCATAGTTTGCCATTTTTTTCTTAAATTTGTAAAGTGAAGTCCAAATGGTGGCATATAAGCATTATCAGTACAGTCATTGCGGCACTGGCGCTACAGTCGTGCGGCAGCAATGACAATGTCAATGACACCATTGTGCGCACACCCTACTACACATTTGACAGCGACAGCCTCATCAACAACGATGCCATCGTCTACTCCATCGACGGCGTTGACATCCTCACCAACCTCAAGGGCAATAACGGACAGGAACTCAAGCTCTCCTATCCGCACCTGAACACCACGGCGGGCATCGTCAATACCGACCACAAGCTCATCGACGCACTCTCGGCCATGTCGGCATCCATCGTCACTAACCGTGGCTACATGCACTTTGACACTAACAGCGACCTCTATGACGCCATAGGGCTCACCCTGTCATACGTCAACCCCGACCTCTCGATGCAGCTTCTCAAAGAGAAAGTGAAAAACGGAGTCATTGAGGGCAACGAGACCGACCTCTACCCCGCCTTCAACAACCGCCTGGCATGGCCTGCAGCTGCATGGCGAGTGTATCAGGTAAACGGCGACAAAGAGTGGCTCAAGTATGCCTACGACGTGTCAATTGCCACATTTGAGCAAGAACAGGACATCACATTCTACAAGCGCGACTGGCTGGCCCGCGGATGCCCCAGCGACTACACCCCCCTCGTAGACATGCTGCCACAATGGATGGAACACAGCGACGTCTTCTCTACATTCACCCTGAGCAACAACGCCGAGACCGCACACTCACTGGCCGCAATAGGCGACATGGCCGAGGAACTGGGCGAAGACGGCGAGAAGTATGCCAAGATGGCCCAAGACCTCAACATTGCCGTGAACGAGGACATGTGGAACGAAAAACACGGACAATACACAGCACTGGTCTACGGCCAGTCATGCACCATGCACGCACCTTTCAGCGACAACCGCGCACAGGCAATAGCCGTGATGTGGGGCTTAGCCGATCAAGACAAGCGAGGAACCACCCTCATTGCCAAGACACCCGTCACCTACTACGGCGTCAACAACTTCTACCCCGCAAGGCACGACAAGGCCGAACCCTGTCTTGCCGAACAATCATGGGGACTCACACAGGGACTGTGGAACATGGCAGCGGCACACGTGGGCAATGACAATGCACTGAGACAAGGCCTGGCAGCACTGTGGCGAGCACAGGCACTTTATACAACACTCTTCATCAACGACGGCTCGGCCAACCTTGACATCACCTGCGCCATTAGCAACATCGCAATGACACACCGCATCCTTGCCGGCATGAACTTTGAAAGCAACGGCATCGAGTTTGCACCCATAGTACCCGCCTGCTTCACCGGAGACAAGCACATCCAGGGATTCAATTACAGAGGAAGCACACTCGACATCACCATCAAGGGAACAGGACACGACGTCGAGCACATCGACATGGACGATAAGCGACTGAGCGGCAACTTCATCAAAGCCGAGCAGCTCAAAGGCAACCACCACACCATCGTCGTCACAATGAAAGAAGGACACGAAGAAAACCAAGGCATCGAGTTCTCAAGCCGCAACGAGACAGTGCCCGCCGAGCCCATAGTGACATGGAACGGTGACAGCGCTATCATCAACAACTACAACAATAACTATGCCTACAGCCTGATAATCGACGGAGCACTCACATCAGGCATCTCAGACTCAATCTTCGCATTGCCACAAATCGACAACTTCTCAGAGATAGCAGTAGTGGCCATCAACAGAAAAGTCTTCAGCTTTGCGTCAAGGCCATTCATCATTGGCGGTAGCAAATTCAAGACCTACACCATCCCCGGCACCGATGTCAACAAAGACGCCATCAACGTCAACATCACCGTGCCCGAGGCCGGCGACTACATGCTCAGCGTCAACTACATCTCGCCCGCCGCACCCAGCGACACACGCACTGTGAGCGCCAACACACACAGGCAGGGAGTAGTCATACTGGGAGGACTCAAGAGCGACTCCATTTCAGGACAAAGCAACCTCATCCACGTGGACCTGCTGCGCAACAACAACACCATCACCATCTCCACAACCCCCACCATGGGCCGCATCGCCACCCCCATCACCCTCAACCTCTTCAAAAAATAACCCCCACTATACAGCGGGGGCTCATACTATTCACAGTCTTGCAACAAAGGCCCTAGTTCATTTTACTTCTGCCACTTTACAGTACACACATTTCCAGCGATCACCTTCTTTTACCGAGACAATGTCAACTAAATCTTTGTCATTTAAGCCCTTTAACATGAATGCCGGTATATAGAACCCCTCAACGATACCAAAAGGCTTATCATCACGCGATGTCTTGAGATGAATATAACCTCGCACACGCTTCACCCATGCCAGGTTAGCGCCCTTGCTCTCGCACACCTTAACAGGTCGCTTGTCCTGCAATGTCACGTCAAAAGCTGTGCCTGCAGGGATTCCTGGCCTTAGATTGAATTTGCGAGGAACAACAAGCACATACTTGCAATTCTCACTCATCAGTACCCACTTGACAAGCGGTTTACCAGCCTTATTCACATCTTTTTTCTCCCCCACCTTAACCATAAGTGTTGAGGGCAAACTCCCATACACAAAATCCTGGGCCAAAGCGCAATTATCCTTATAGAAGCGATTATTGCCCGAAGACTCGACCTGTTGCAGTGAACTATATAGCACGTAGTACTCAGTGGGGATTTTCCATCTATTGCGGTCATAGGTCTCCCTGAAACGGTCCACCTCATGCCGTGCCTGAGACTGCTGGCCTGCTTCGCACAGCAAGCGAGCCAGTTTGAGTCGCAGTTTTCCCACAAATTCATCTTTAACGTGACTATTGAGAGCACAGCACAGCATCGATATCTTCAGCTCTTGCTCGTCAACAAGCTCAGAGAGTTCACTCCACAAGAAGAACTTTGACGGGCTCTTTACAATCATCTTGCGATAAAAGTCAATGGCCTCGTCGGTCCTGTTGTCACATATGAGCAATTGAGCCTTATAACGAGGCAGGTTTTCATTTGACTTAAACATCTCCAGCGCACGGTCAAGCACATCATTAAAGGCATCACCAGGTACAAGCCGCGGCGTCACTAGCATCTCTTTCACATAGACGGCTATCACCTTCTCGACCAGCGATGGAACACGCAGCCCATCGGCAGTAACATAGTCTTTCCAGTCATCTTCACGCAGGTTCTCCAATCCCCACATTGTCACAAAACCCGAGAACAAAAAATCCTGAGGCATCGCACGCTCTATGCGCACAGCCTCGGATAAAATCAAAGAATGAAGCAATGAGGGACGCTCCAGTCCCAGTTTGAGATAAACATGCAACCACCTACGGCGACGCAACGTGTCGGCCGACTGGTCGGCATGCAAGGCACGGTATAGGGTCCAGCCATATTGCTCATGCCATTGTGGACCTAGTTGACCCTCGTTATACAATGCTGTGAGCGTGGCACAGGCATCAATGGCACGGTGTTCTTCTTTAGAGTCGGCAAGAGCCCGCTGGATAACGGCACAATGTGGGTCCAGTCTCAATTCCAAACGTTTAACGGCCGCAGCGACAATTTCGTCAGGCTCTCCCAGTGCCTGGACAAGCTGGAGCATTTGGTCAGCTGTAGCTTTGAGTTGTTCACCCTCCTCCCGCTTTGACCTGTCGTTTAAACACCAAAACATTGCCGAGATCGACCACGATGACTGCTCTCGGTCCAAATCGGCCTGCGCCATGGCGATGGCCTCATCTAAACGACCTGCCTTGCGCAACGCGTTAACTTCCTTAAATGACATGATACTACAATCGATTATTTAACGAATCTAGCAAGCTGGCAAGCTGCACATCGTGGCCACCACCCTGAGAATAACCAAAAGCACGAGTCACCATGCCCTTGCCGTTAAAATAAAATATAATATAGGCATACCCACATGCGGTCCTGAATCCATACGTAACCTTGTAAGCATTGGCCTCTTCAACGATTCCCGTTATCACAACGTTGCGCTCATCACAGCGCGACATCACCAGGGCATGAAGCTGGACCAGTGCTGCCTGCGAGGGTGTGTAAGTCGAGTCATACCTATAGGCACTCTCGCTCCTGAGAGCAGCAATGACAGCGGTATCCTGCGCCGACTGATGTCGAGAAAAATACCGTGTGTAAATGCCCTCGCCATTATAAAAAAGGTCATAGATGCACTCGCCCGACGGTGTGGACACAACATACACATCCTTATACTGCTGAAAAGACACATCTGCAATAACACATTGCAGGCCACCGAGCGCTTCTACAGCCGAGAGATACTTAGAACGCTGGGCAATCGATGCTCCGGCAGGCATCACATCCACCGCTCCAGGGTCAAGCAGCTTGACCGTGCCTCGGGCCGGAGTAGCTACTTCAATGATGGCAGGGTTGATCTTGAACTTGTCGAGCGGGCGCACATGCGGCACATTCACTCCCAGCACACATTGCGAAGCACGGGTGGTGGCAGTGTAGTTCCACCGCAGCGAGTCGTTGTCAAGGCCCGTGCGGCCGCTATAGTCCACAATCACATTCTTCCACTCGCCGCCCTGCGACTTGTGGGCCGTGACAGCATAACCAAACTTCACCTGCAACGCATTGTAGTAGGAGTCCAGAAGCATAGCAGCGGCCAGAGCTTCAGGATTCTTGCGCAGATGCTCATTACGCATCAAGAAATTAATGTATATAGCCGTGTTGTCCACCATTGAGAGCGAAGGCAAATCGTTATACAACATCGACTCAACGATCTTGCACGACACCCTCTTGCCTTGTGTGTCGACCAGCTCCACGTCGCGAAACAGCACGTCCACGACAATGCGCTTGCGGTTCTCTCCGGTGCCCACCCACACAGGTGCTTTCATCACCTCACTGGCGGGAGCCAGGCCCACAACCGTGACAAAGTCGCCGTTGTAGAAGTCAACAGTTGCCGATACCACCAAGTTGTTTTTCACAACCTGCAGCACATCGCCCACAGCAACCTCACTGATTCCCGGAAAATAACGGGCACGGGCTTCCTGATTATAGTGGTGAACCATCTTGTTAGAATAACACACAACGATATTCTCCCCAACGGCAGGACTAGGCTGCATGTGCACAAGCTTGTCGACCACCACATCTGAAGTGATTTCTTCAAACTCGCCAGGAACACAGTCCATCACCAGCTCATTACGCTCTTTAGAGCCAAGCAGGTCGCGCACCTTCATGGCGTTGCGCAACACAGCACTGCCGCCCTGTTGACGCAGCACCTGGGTAAGTTCATAACTGACAACACCCAGGCCTCTATCCTCAAAGTAAGACTCGCTGAGCGCAGCCGACCGATTATCGCCCACAGGAGGCAACTGTGCAGGATCACCCACAAAGAGCAACTTACACCCTTCCCCTGGAAGGCTGTAGGCAAGCAAATCATCCAAAAGCACACCAGAGCCAAACTGCAAATAAGATCCCTGCGCACGGTTTGCACCTATCAGCGACGCCTCGTCAACCACAACCACACATTGCGACGGAGCACACACACCCTCAATCGAATATAACGAAAACACAAATTGCAGGTTGTCCTCACCGGTATCCTTGGCACCAGCACAACCATTGCCGTCATTGATAAGGTTGCCATTCTCATCATGACGCGTGCATTTGAGTTTGTTTAGGGAATAGATTGTCTTGTGTATTGTCTGAGCAGGATACCCCGTCTTGTCGCGCAACACCTTTGCGGCACGTCCGGTGGGAGCCATGACCATAGGCAGTCGACCCGCCTGTTCTATCACAGGGAGCAGAGCACTAAGCAAAGTAGTCTTACCAGTACCTGCATATCCCTTTAGGATAAACACCGACTTGGCGTCATCATCCATAAAACGCTTAAAAGCCACGAGGGCCTCTTGTTGTTGTTCTTTAAGCTGCATAAAGGTTATTAGAAGTTATATCTTCATAGTAGCAATAATCATGCCAGCCCACCTTCAAAACCCCGTCATGAAGCCAGAGTTCACCAAGAAAAACGTCAAGTATTCAACGGCACGCCGTTGAACAGCCACATTCCCTATCATGAAGCCTGAGTTCACTTAGAAAACATCAAGTATTCAACGGCGCCGCCGTTGAACAGCCACATTCCTTGTCATGAAGCCTGAGTTCACTTAGAAAACGTCCAGTATTGAACGGCGCCGCCGTTGAACAGCCATAATCCTTGTTGTAATGGAAGATGGTCTCGGAGAATGTTTTACTCATCTTATTAGCCACCATCGTTTGGTCTTAATCCTTGTTGTAATGGAAGATGGTCTCGGAGAGGAGTTTTAGGTATTTTTCATACAAAAGATGAAGAAGTCTTAATCCTTGTTGTAATGGAAGATGGTCTCGGAGAGGGCACACTGTGATTAAAGTGTGGCCCTCTTACTTCGTCTTAATCCTTGTTGTAATGGAAGATGGTCTCGGAGCTCAGCTAGGCAATTGATGGGTATCGCATGATACTGTCTTAATCCTTGTTGTAATGGAAGATGGTCTCGGAGTCTTAAGGGACGCACCATAGAGGTGCGCCTTAGTGGTCTTAATCCTTGTTGTAATGGAAGATGGTCTCGGAGGCTAATATCCACGGGGTTTTAGTCCCCTTATCAAGTCTTAATCCTTGTTGTAATGGAAGATGGTCTCGGAGGCTTATATGGCTGGCATTGATTGCCACAACGAAGTCTTAATCCTTGTTGTAATGGAAGATGGTCTCGGAGGGGTTGAAGACCGCATTAATGCGGTGCTTGATTTGTTTGTCTTAATCCTTGTTGTAATGGAAGATGGTCTCGGAGAAAGGAAGTATATGTCC
>JAKSLZ010000086.1 GCA_024400935.1 Muribaculaceae bacterium
CTGGCGGTTGGGGCAATGTTCGCAACATCGGTGATGAACTCGCAAGCGTAACAGGTGTTCACGATGTATATCTGGTTTACTACCAGAAGTACACTAACGAGGGCGCTAACATCTTCGACCTCTTCCTCGACACTCAGGTTCCCGCTAAGGATCCCAAGATCACTGGCATCAGCATCAAGGGTCAGGCACTCGAACTCGTTGAGGGTCAAACTGAGTACAACATGACTCTTACTGAGGACTTCACAGCAGAGGACGTAGTTGTAACTACTGAGGATGCTGAAGATCTCGTTGTAGCTATCACTAAGGAAGACGCTCCCCTGAAGGAGGTTAGCGAGTACGTAGTTACTGTAGAGCTCCTGACCGTAGACGGCGCTCCCGTTGTATCTTACAAGGTAAACGTAACTGTTGACACAACTACTGGCATCAACGACATCAACGTTGTTAACGCTAAGGCTTACAAGGCTATCGAGAACGGTCAGGTTGTTATCGTTAAGGGTGACAACAAGTACAACGTACTCGGCCAGCCCGTTAAGTAATCAATTAGGAAGTAATTCTTAAAAGTTACATAACACATCACTTCAAGGCCTCTGCCACTGCGGCAGGGGCCTTGTTTTTTTAATCCCAGTCCAGTGTCATAGGCAGTGCCTCTGAATACAGGACTGCATCTGACAACTGGACTCATGCTGCCTCCTGCCGTCGCGCTATGGCCTTCCTCCACTTTCTTTGATCATGATTACTGCTGAAATTTTGATATGTGGAGATAAATGAGTATATTTGCGTGATATTTATTTACGATACACATTAACACTATGGACAACGACTATATCAGTGCTGAAAACGCTCAGCAAGTGAAACCGCTATACATCGTCACCGGGTCAACCGACAACATGGGCTCAGTAATCACCCGCCGCCTGGCCGAACAGGGCAAGGCCGTGTTGCTGGCCAGCCGCAACATCGTCAAGGCTCAGCAATATGCAGGCGAACTGCGTGCCACCACTAAGAATGACGACATTCAATGCCTGCAGCTCGACCTCAGTTCGTTTGACATGGTCAAGGACTTTGTAGAGCGTCTCAAGGCTCTGCAGCGCCCCGTGGCAGCCCTGGTCAATAATGCCGGCACCCTGCCCCGCCACAGCAGCATCTCGCCCGACGGATATGAGCACACCGTGCAGGTCAACTTCCTGAGCACCGCATTGCTGTCTATGCTTGTGGCTCCACTCATGATCGAGGGCGGACGCATCATCATGTCGACCAGCATCACCCGCCGCATGGTGTCGCTCCCCTATGAGTTCCCCGCAGTGTCGCACTTCACACAGTTTGGCGCCTATGCCCAGAGCAAGCTGGCGCTCACGCTGTTCTCAATATATCTGTCAACAACGATGAAGACAGGCAAGCTCATCGTCAACTGCGTGAACCCCGGCATCATCAAGTCGAGCATGCTGGCGCTTAACAAATGGATAGACCGCGTGAGCGACATCGTCAAGCCCGCACACAGCCGCGAGGCCGGCGTGATGCCCACCATGCGCGCCCTTGAGAGCAACGACACTGGTTTCATCTTTGAAGGCCGCAGCAAACAAGTGAAAATGTCGAGCGTGCTCAACAACCGTGACGTCTTCATCAAGCTGTGCAACGACACAATGCGCATCCTCAAGAAACACCTCCCAAAATGACACAGATATTACACGATAGCGACCGCCTCCCACAGGGGGCGGTTGTGGCAACTATAGGCATGTTTGACGGCGTGCATCTGGGCCATGCCACACTGTTGCAAGCCCTCAAGGAGCAAGCGGCAAGCCGTGGCCTCAAGAGCTGCGCCATCACCTTTGCCCGTCACCCGCAGCACGTGCTGCGTCCCGGCGGCGACCTGCGCATGCTCATGCCGCTGGAGCAGCGAGTGGCACACCTGCAGGCCATGGGGCTGGACTATGTGGCAGTGATGGACTTCACACCTGAGCTGGCAGCCCACACCAGCCTCGAGTTCATGCACATGATGCAGCAGCACTGGGGAGTGTCGGCACTCATCGTGGGCTACAACCACCGCTTCGGGCACGACCGCGACGCCACCTTTGCCACCTATGTGGAGCACGGCAGGCAGCTGGGCATAGAAGTCATCAAGGCTCCCGAGTATTTGGGGCAATATGCCCCGGTGAGCTCAACCATAGTGCGTGGTCTCATCTCGGCAGGCAAGGTCGACGACGCCTGCAACTGCATGGGACGCCCCTACCGCTTGAGCGGCGAAGTGGTGCACGGCTTCCACAACGGGCGAGGCATAGGCTTCCCCACGGCCAATGTGGGCAACCTGGACCCGCTCATCATCCTGCCGCACACCGGTGCCTATGCCGTAATGGTGGATGTGGCCGGCAAGCGCATGCAGGGCATGGTCAACGTGGGCTACCGCCCCACCCTGGACAACGGGCGCAAGCTGAGCATCGAGGTCAACATCTTTGACTTTGACGACGACATCTACGGCATGCCCATCACCCTGGAATTCATCAAGTTCCTCAGGCTCGAGTTCAAGATGGGAAGCATCGAGGAACTGCGGGCACAGCTCACCAGCGACCGTGAGCGCAGCATCAAGATACTAAACAACCTATAAATAGCAATAGATATGGATATACACAACCTATGTGAGAAAGACTCGCTTGTGGCACAGTACATGAGCGAACTGCGTGACAAGAACATTCAGCAGGACCGCATGAGGTTCCGCACTAATGTGAAGCGTCTGGGACAAATATGCGCCTACGAGATCTCAAAGATGCTACACTATGCCGACACCCAGACACAGACTCCCCTCGAAGTAGCACACACACGCACCCTCGACGAAAAGGTAGTGCTGGCAACCGTGCTGCGTGCCGGGCTCCCCTTCCACGAAGGGTTCCTCAGCTACTTTGACAACGCCGAGAACGCCTTTGTGTCGGCCTACCGCAAGTACCGTCCCGGAAGCGACATCTTTGACATCCACATCGAGTATCTGGCAAGCCCCCGCCTCGACAGCAAGACCCTCATCATCGTTGACCCCATGCTGGCAACCGGATCATCAATGGCACTGGCCTATAACGCACTGCTCACCAAGGGACACCCCGCACACGTGCACGTAGTGAGCGTCATCGCCAGCGAGCAGGCTGTGGAATATGTGCGCACCCACTTCCCCGAGGACAAGACAACCCTGTGGACTTGTGACATGGACGCCACCCTCAACGACCACAGCTACATCGTCCCCGGCCTGGGCGATGCCGGCGACCTCCTCTACGGCGACAAAGAATAACCACACCAGCGTGGTGAAATAACAAGCGTGGGGCTTTACCAGTTGTGCACAGGTAAAGCCCCACGATATTTTTTCGCGAAGAGTTCACATTCGGTGGTAACATACACCAATACTCCCTTTTGTGCATAATCCCCGCGCGGATTTCACGGATCTCATGGATAAATCATATGATTATTTGTTTTTTCAGATCAAAATCGGCGAGATCCGTGAGATCAGCGCGAGACAATCCCCATTAGGGTATGGTTGCGTCTAAAGTCGGTTTTTGGGCATTGGAACTCATTGGTGTACAGTTACCATTCGGTGGTTAGCCTCCGTTCAGGCCTTCGTTATATCCCTGCATGAATGCATCATGCAGCTCGGGATTGACCCCGGCGAAGATGCCAAACAAGATGGGCAACACCACCGTCACTATGAGGGCTGCCATAGCCAGGCTGCGGGCACTCTTTGCCTCTATCTCGGCTGTCATCAGATCGTTGCTCTTGAACGCATTCATGGCATTTGAACCCTTGACGAGCGAAATCACAGCCAGGATTGTACCCACGAAATTACAGCAGCACATGATGCTTAAAACCAATGCCACTATCGCCATTGTCTTGTTAGTCTCAGGCACCATGCCGGCATAGGGCTGACGCGGAGCATAGGGCTGCTGACCATATTGGGGTTGAGGCGGAGCCTGCTGGGGTTGGGGCTGAGGCTGAGGCTCATACTGTGGCTGGGCATAGTTGGGCTGGTTATACTCCTGATTGCGTTGCGGTTGCGGCTCCTGGGGCTTCACGAACACCGGCGGTGTTTCGGGCTGCTGGGGAGCATAGGCCGAAGCGCTCTGCTGGGGAGCGTATGGAGACTGGGCTTGCGACGGAGCAATCCGGGTTTCCTCTTGTTCCTCTTGGGGTGCATAGGCGCTCTCGGGGCTGCCTGTAGCAGTCGGCGCAGCGGTTTGCACGATGTTTTCCTCCACCACCGGCTCTACTCCACCATTGAGGCGCTGGGCCAGCTCTGGCACCTTGCCTGCCTTGGTCCAGCCCACCAGCGTGTCATTCCACACCAGCGTCTTGGCATCCAGGCCATGCTGCAGCATCTCATCAACGGTAAATGGACCCGCGGGCTTGCCATCCTTAGCAATATAAAATTTCATTATATTATAGTTTTATGTGGTAATTCCAAAACCTCCTGAAAACGCTCTTGTTCCAGGAATACAACAACTCTGCCCGGCACATCACAAAGATGATGCCGGGTAGAGCATGCTTTATGCTTTCAAAAATTAATACTCAGTGGGGTGATACTTCTTGAGCAGCGCCTTGATGGGAGCAGCTACAGTAGCCTTGCCGTGAGAAGTGAGGTAGTTGACAAGTGCACGTCCGGGCTCCAGGCAGTTGCCGGCGAAGACGCGGTTGTCATAGTTCCATGCTTTGAGGATGAGGTCAGCGCCTTCTGCAACGTCCTTGTCATAGCCGTGAGTGCCTTCGAGAATAAACCAGCCGAGGTAAGCAGCGCCTTCCAGACCATTCTGCTCTGCTGCTTTCTCGATATATTCAAGAGCCTTGGCCTCGTCTACAGCCACGCAAACCTCGCCGTCGCTGTAGGTCTTGATACCGTCGCGATAAACCTTGAACAGGTTGAACGAAGCGTCGGCGCTACCCTTGTCACTGGCCTCGATGAGCAGGTCAACGCCCTTCTGCTTGTCTTCTTTTGTATCATTTCCCATAGCGAGGGTGCAGAAACCCTTGCGCTCGATAGCAAATACCGAGCCGGCATCGATTGCCTCGTCGAGCATCTTCATGGCGCGGTCGCGGTCCATGCTATACTCAGGCACCTGCATGGTGAAGATCATGCAAGCCAGACGAGCCTTGCTGTCCACATCACCCTCGGCAACAGCCTTTTTGAGATAAGGAAGGGCCTTGTCATAACGCTCAGCGTCATACCATTTCTTACCCTCGGTAACATTTACACTCTGTGCCATTGCACACATTGCAAGCACTGCGGCAAATACAGTTACAATAAATTTCTTCATGTTCATAATCGTGTTATTGTTGTTTTATGTTGTTATCAATTCACAAAGGTACAACTTTTTAATAAAAAAACGTCTCTACTGCCGATTTTTTTGCCAAAATCCACAATAGAGACTATTCATTTGCCCAAAAGTTTAATCAGCGTCCTCAAGTTCCTTGATTTGCTCCAGCATTTCATCGTTAGCCTTCTGCAGCTTGAAGAAGATGCGCAACCCTATTGCGCCGCCTATCACAAGGCCTATGCCGGCGCCACATGTGATGCCTCTGGTAAAGTCGGGGTCAAGGCCGGCGTGTGTGAATTCATATATGGTCCATGCAAACCACAGCAGCAGCGTGGGGATGGCGATGAGTTCCTGACGCAAGCGGTACTCCTTCATCTTGACCAGCCGGGTAGCCGTCTCGGCCATGTTGCGGTCCATCGAGTCCACATCCATGTGGTTGATGATGTAGTCGGCCAGCATCGAGGCTGCGAGCATCACCATGGTGAAGGTAATGTAATACCATGGCAAATTAAACCAGTAGCCTATCAGGACCCACAATGGCATGGCCACTGTGCCCATGATGATGACCTTGATGATGCTGTTGTGCACGCCGCGCATCTTGCGTTTGATAGAATTGAGCATGTGCTGCTCGTTGAGTCTGGTAGTGCGGTCCAGGCGGTCCTTGAGTGAGGCCAGTTGCACGCGCATTGCATCCAGTTCGTCGTTATTGTTGATTGTGTTGTTAAACTCGTTCATAGTCGTGTAATGTGTTTCTAAGGGTTAATGATTAATTAAGATTTGCTCGATGACATCTTCTTGAGCTGCTCCTTGATGCGGTACAGGCGCACCGACACGTTCTTGGGCGTGATGCCCACGATGGCGCCTATCTCGTCATAGCTCATGTTCTCGAGCCATAGCAGCACAATGGCGCGGTCAAACGGAGGCAGCTGCGTGATGCGGTCATGTAGCATGCCCAGCTGCTTGTTGTCGGTATCGGTGTCGTCAAAGAGGTCCACCCCCTCCAGGATGGCCTGCGTGGGACGGCTCTTCTTCTTGCGGTCGATGGAGATGCATGTGTTGAGACTCACCTTGTAGACCCACGTGCGCAGGTTGCTGCGGCCCTCAAACTTATCATATCCCTGCCACAACTTGATGAGCACTTCCTGGAACAGGTCGTCGACTTCGTCCTGATCCTTGGAGAACATGTAGCACACTGAGTAGATGGTGCTTTTGTGTTCTCGCACAAGTTGCGTGAATTGTGTCTCTTGAATTTTCATTGTTGTTATCTTGTTGTTTTGTCCATTAGACGCAGCGGCCACCTGAAAAACTACAAAGCTTAGCCTTTTTTTATCCCGGCAAAGATAACACAAAAGTCGGCTTTTTCCAAAATCCATGGTGCTTCTTCGCTCATCCTAAGCGCTTTTTGTGATTAGTGTAGTAAATATGTCATCTAAAAATATTAACTTTGCAGTATCAGCCAACCCACACAACGCTTACATGGACAACTTATTAATACGCTTCACTCTCATCATTGCCACACTTGTAGCAGCCGCTTGCAGCAAGGACGATCCCCTATCACCCGTCGAGGGGGGAGACATTGACATCACGCCCACAGCCTATAGTCAGGAATTCGTCTTTGAGTCTGGCAAGTTCCTGTACTCTAAAGGTGTCCCCGAGTGGCTCTACGACCCGGGCTACCAGTGTTTCTCTACCGACCTGGGCGAAGACATCTCCGACATCGACAGCATATGCCTGCACATAGGTGGCTGCAACTCGCATGTGGCAACGCTGGCATTTGCCGACGAAGATTTCAACATCCTCTACAAGAACACCAACTATGACCTGAAGGAGCGCACCATTATATATAAGAATCTGCCCGAGGGGGCACGATGGCTTTATTGTAACAGCAACCCGGGCATATATGACAAACCCGTGTGTACAATCACCCGCAAGGCACCTCGGCCCGAAAGTCCATTCAAAAACCTGAACGGCAAGAACATACTCATGCTGGGCGACTCGCAGACCGAGTTTCGCTACACTCCGTCGGGCAAAGGCATTGCCGAGTACAGCGGCGCACTCATTGACCCTTATTATGGAACCACTAAGCAGTCGTCAAGTGTGACAAGGGGAGGATTTGGCGGTGGACACCTGTCTTTGCGACAAGTGAAACCCGAGACCATTCTGGAAAACGGCGACGCCTATGCCATGCTTGATGTTCCCAGCATCGTCGATGCACTCATCGACCAAGAGTGGACGCTCGTTGACGAGGCTGTTGACTTCCTCAAGACCAATGCCGGCGACGACAACACCCCCATCCTCAAGAACCTTAAGGGCGTGGATTTGAATGAAATTGACTACATCACCGTCTTTGCCGGCACTAACGACTGGAACAGCAACGTGAGCCTGGGCAAGCGTGGCGACACCGACAATGTGAACAACTACTATGGCGCCATCAACTATATCACCACTCGCATCCACGAGAAATATCCGCACATCCAGGTAGTATTTTTTACTCCCGTGGTGAGATGGATGAAGGTGGGCGACCCCACTAAGTGGAGCGACGTGAACCGCAACAGGGCCGACCTCACCCTGGTCGATGTCACTGACGCCATGCTCGATGCCTGTGAGTACAACAGCGTGCCGTGCTGCGACCTCTATCGCGCCATGGGGTGGAACATGGACAACTTCGACCTCTACTTCCAGGACACCACCCATTGCACCAAGGGCTACCACCTTGTGGCCCGGCAAATGATGCAATTCCTCAACTCGCTACATTAAAAACAACTCAAGTTTTGCAAGTTGTAATTTACTGTCTTGTATGCAAATAAGGCATTATTCGCGCCGATAGGTGCGTGGTCGCACTTGTACGACTATCAATAACCGAGGGTGAAGTGAGCGCAGCGAATGCAACCCTCGGATACTGAAACCAAAGGGAATGCGTGCTGAACTGTACTCGGCAGAGTGAGCAGCGGTAAGTGGGCGAAGCCCGTGCCGCGAACAGCGAACCTCTGCCAAAGTACGCGACTCACAATACATTAAACGATATTTTAGCAACTTGCGAAACTTGAAAAACTAAATAAAAAAGACCTGGGCAGCAGGTAGGACGACACCCTCACATGCATGAGGCAAAAAGGGGATCAGCGGATAATTCTGGTTGGTGTCACGTCGTGACCATCCCATCGGGATGGAATACGGTAGCCAGCCATGAAGGCCTGCAAATGCAGGACGATATGGCTGGAAGAAAGGTAACATAAACAGACCATGCCTTTAGGTATGGGATAAATCACGTGTGGTGAAGTGCGACCCCTTCGAGGTCGGGTCGTGGGGTGCTCATTGTCTCCGACGGCCTGCGGCCATCGGTTACGATGCAATGTGACGACTCCGTCGTCATGTTACCAACCAGAAAAACCCGCTGATCCCAAAAAGGGTGACGAAAGGGATGGTTCCGTAGAAACACAGAGCACCGAGGCTTGTGCCTCGGTGCTCTTAAATTCTTTTAATAGCTTGCGACGTTTTTAATAACCTGCGAAGCAAGCGTCCTTAATGTCTTTTTACTTGATAGCCTGGCCAGCTACGTTGTACTTGTTGTCACCCTTAACGATAACAACCTGACCGTTCTCAATCATCTTAACAACCTTGGTTGATACAATCTTGATGTCATTGATAGCGGTGGGAACGTCGCCATAGTTGAAAGTCATCTTGTAGAGAACTGTGTTTGCTCCGAGGTAGTCAACCACAGCCTTGTAAGCACCGTTGTCATATTCTGTCACTGTAGCGGTGATGTCAAGGGCTTCTACGCCGTCATAGTCATCAGTGTCAAGATAGAGGGCTGTGTATGTGGGATATACATCCTCCATTGTGTATTCGCCAGCAACTTGGTCGGTAATGAAAGTCACGTAAGCCTCGAAGCCTGTATCTTCTTTGAGACCGCTGAACTGAACAAGACCCTGAGAAGCACTTGCGTCAACAAGGTCAGTCTCGTCAGGTGTGAACTCAACCTCTACAGTCTCAGTGGGCTCGGGAAGAGGTGCAGAAGTGTAGGTAATGTGATAAACGTTGCCGTTTGTCAGCGTTACATTTGCTTCATAGTCAACGCCAGCAGCACCCTGCTTGGGAGTGAGTTCAGCAGCTGAGTAAGAAACGGCACTTGAAGAACTTGGTCCGTACCAAGAATAACCTGCAACCATGTCGGCAAGTGTATAAGTGTGCCCCAGCTGGAGAGGAGTGGGATCGTTGGTAACGATGTCAAAGCGGAATGCATTAGATGCGTCCTCCAGAACAACATACCAGTCACCGTCTTCTTCATAATACTTAGCAGAAGCGCGTGTAGCAACTACCTCTACAGTTTGCTTAGGACCAGCGGTGTAAGTGATGTGATAAGATTGACCGTTAGTCAGCGTTACATTTGCCTCATAGTCGGTACCATCAGTGCCCTGCTTGGGTGTGAGTGTTGCAGCCGAGTAGTCAACGGCATTATTAGCATTGGGGCCAAACCAAGAATAGCCGGGATCCATGTCGTCGAGTGTATAGGTGTGGTCGAACTCGAGGGGAGCAGAACTGTTGGTAACTACGTCAAAGCGGAATCCAGTTGTACCATTTGACAGAACGATGAACCAGTCACCGTCTGATGCGTAATACTGAGCCGAAGCGCTAGTGGCTTCAAATTCGATAGGATCAGCCTTGGGAGCAACCTTGTGCTGTGCCTGAGTTGTGCTTGAAGCGACGATAGCCACCTTCTGGTTTGCGGCGGTTTTCTCATTCTTTTGTACAGACTTTAAAGTCTGGCCAAATGATACAGAGGCAACCATAGCTGCAATTGCGAGAGTAAAAACTTTCTTCATAATCATTTAGTGTTTTAGTTAATAATTATATGAATTTTATCTTTTTAAAATATGCTTTCTTGCGTATGCGGTTGCAAAGGTAATAAATAATAACGATACATTTGCCATTTTCTGCCGAAAATAAACAAATTTAGTCAAAAATAATACATTTTTGCACAAATATACGACAATTTGCATGAAACAAAGAGCACCGAGACCCGTGCCTCAGTGCTCTTAAATTCTTATAGTCGCTTGCGACGTTCTTTTAGCTTGCGAAGCAAGCGTCCTTAATGTCTTATTTAATTGCTTGTCCTGCTACGTTGTACATCTTGTCGCCCTTGACGATAACAACTTGACCGTTCTTGATGGTCTTGACGGCCTTGATGCCTGGCTCGGTGGTGATGTCGTTGATAGCCGAGAAGGGGACATCGCCATAGTTGAATGTCAACTTGTAGAGAACTCCATCACGCCCATAGTAGTCAACCACGGCCTTATAGGCACCGCCTTCATACTCGGTGACTGTAGCGGTGAGGTCATAACATCTTACGCCTTCCTCATCGTCAGCATTCAGGTAGAGGATAGTGCTTTCAACAAATACATCACGGTAAGTGTAATTGCCAGGCACATCATCGAAGGTCATGAGAGATACATAAGCCTTGAACCCGTCTTCTTTTTTACCATTGAACTGAAAAGTTCCAAACCATGATGTGTAGTCAACTAATTCGGTCTCGTCTTTTGTAAACTCCATCTCTACAACCTTGGCGGGCTCGGGAGAAGCCGGAGCGGTGTAAGTGAGGTTGTAAGTCTCGTCGAAAGTGTCAACTGCGGTTATAATATAGTCAATACCATTAGCACCCCTGGTGGCCATGAAAGTAACGCTCTTATAAAAGTATATATATAGGTTTTTTACTTTTTGGAACATTGAGGCTTGTGTATCCATGTCGTCCAGAGTGTAGACTTTGTCCATTTCAATGCCCGATTCATCCAGGTTGGGGAATGTGAAAGAGAAATCATAGTCTTTTGTATTAAATGTGAAGTCCCAGACGTTGTGGGGGGCTTCGTAATATTGACTCTGAACTGCTAAGACATCTATGTCGTGGACCTTGGACTCGGGAGAATGGGCGGTATAAGTGACGTGATATGAACGACCGTCGACCAGTGTTACTGTTGCTTCATAGTCAGTGCCATAAGCGCCCTGCTTGGGAGTGAGTGTTGCATCGGCGTAGAGAACGCCAGTATAAACATCTAAGCCGTACCAAGAATAGCCGGGATCCATGTCGGCAAGTGTATACGTGTGGCCCAACTCTAGAGGTGCAGAATTGTTGGTAACGATGTCAAAGCGGAACACAAATGATAAATCATCCCACAGGACAATGAACCAGTTACCGGTTCCCTCGTCGTAATACTTCTGCGAAGCGCGTGTAGCTACCAATTCGGTTACTTCCTTAGTGGCAAATTTGTTCTGGGTAGTGCTTGATGAGACGAGAGCTTCTCTCTGGATTACTGATTTCTTCTCGGTCATATTAACCGGCGTTAAAGACTGGCCAAATGACAGAGAGGCTATCATGGCAATGATTGCAAAAGTAAAGATTTTTTTCATGTTTAAATATTGTTTGAGTTTATAGTTTAATGTATATTCTGTTGCAGTTTTAAGTATACGTCTGCAAAGGTAATAAATTACAACGATACTGTTGCATTTTTCTGCAAGAAACATACAAATTCAGTCAAAAAGGACACTTTTTTGCATAAATACACGACAATTTGCATACCCCCAGTGCTCCTGCGTCGCACAGGGGGGTATGATTGTATAATGGTGTTGCAAAAAGCCCTTTGCCCGGTCACGGGCAATGATGTAGGGACGACACCCCTGTGTCGTCCGTATGCTCGGCACGAGCATAATTCTGCTGCAAACTACTGTGTTACAGCGCCCTGCGGTCGCTACGGACGACACGGGGGTGTCGTCCCTACCTGCTGCCCGTAACCGGGCAAAACGTTGTGTATTTTCCTGATTTCGGTTGACTGTCAGCGGACGTTATCCCTGGCAAAAGTTGACTCGGTAATCGAGTAGGAGGAAAACGAAGTAGTTTTCTTCCTACTTTCGTTTCCCGACCTC
>JAKSLZ010000087.1 GCA_024400935.1 Muribaculaceae bacterium
TGGTGTCGACAAGGCCGTCAATCGCCACAGCACGGGTGAGCTTTATCTCGGGGATTGTTATCGTGGGCATGGGAGCCTTGGGCACGTCGGGAAGCTTGGTGTCGCAGTACTTCTGCAATGTTTTGCGCAGCAGCCAGAATTTCTCGGTGGGCAGTCCCTGCTCGTTGATGGGTGCGTCATAGTCATAGCTGGTCACGTCGGGGGCAAAGCCGGGGCTGTTAGCACCAGCCCAGTGGCCAAACGAGGTGCCGCCGTGGGTCATGTAGAGCGAGAAACTGATGCCGCGCTGCAGCATCTGATCAATGCCATCGACCATGTCGGCAGCCGGACGTGTCTCGTGGCGGGCACCCCACTTGTCGAACCATCCGCTCCAGAACTCCGAGCACATGAGCGGTGTGTTGGGGCGCATCTGCTTGAGGCGGGCAAACTCTTTGTCAATATCACTGCCTGTGCCGAAGTTTATGGTCCATAGCAGGTCGTCGAGTCCATTGAGGTGGAAGTTGCTCGACCAGTCGCACTGGAAAAGCTTGACATTTGTACCATAGCCAATACGCAAGATGTCGCGTATATCACCCACATATTCCTTGTCCTCGCCGTATGAACCATACTCGTTCTCGACCTGCATCATGATGATGGGGCCGCCGTGGCCAATAGTGAGCGGAGCCAATTGCTCGGCTACTTTGAATTCAAATGCAATGACACGCTCCATGAAATAGGGGTCGCGCTCGCGCAGGCGTATATCTTTCTTCTTGAGCAGCCACCAGGGCAGTCCGCCCATCTCCCACTCGGCACACACATAGGGGCCGGGGCGCACGATGACATACATGCCGTGCTTCTGCGCCAGGCGGCAGAACTCGGCGATGTCGTTGTTGCCAGTGAAGTCAAACTTGCCCTCTTCGGGCTCGTGGATATTCCAGAACACATACAGGCACAGCGTGTTCATGCCTAGTGCCTTGCACATCTTAATGCGGTGTTCCCAGTAGGGACGCGGAATGCGGGGATAATGCACCTCGGCAGCCTTGATGACAAAAGGCTTGCCATTGAGCAGAAACGTGCTGTCATCATTCATGAGCTGGTTAGTCAACACATGAGTAGGTACCATGCGTGTAGAAGCATGCACGCCAGTTGCCATCACGACAGCAACAAGCACAAGGAGGATTCTCAAATAGTTTTTCATACTCACAAAGGTAGTGAAAATTAATGAAAAGGGAGGACATTATCATTAAAAAATTGTAACTTTGCAGTGATGAAAATTTATCTCTTTAATAATCCTCAGGATGTGACCGTCCAGGAACTGGAACGTGACCTCGAGCTGCTGCCACAGTGGCGGCGAGATGTGGTAATGCGCTACCGCTTCCACAGCGACCGTGTGCTCAGTGCACGGGCATTCTTGCTGTTGCAGCAGGCGCTACGCGAGGTGTGGAGCATTGAGGATGAGATAACGTTTGACATCAACGAGCACGGCAAGCCGTCGATAGTCGGTCATCCCGAGGTGCATTTCAACATGAGTCATTGTAAAAATGGAGTGCTATGCGTTGTGGACGACCAACCCGTGGGATGCGACATCGAGACTATCGCCAAGGACCTGAACCTGGACCTGTGCCGTTATGCCATGAACGAGCAGGAAGTGCTGCAAATCACCACCGCCGGGAATCCTCGCATTGAGTTCACCCGCTTGTGGACCATGAAAGAAGCCGTTGTGAAACTCACGGGAGAAGGACTCACCACCCCGCTCCACGACATCCTCACCGCTGCACCGCATGTCAACCTCGACACACACGTCAACGAGAAGCACGGCTACGTCTACACCATCGCCACCTTCTCACGCTGATTAAAAGAAATCAAGTCCTCCGAGATTCCGATGCATCCGAACTCCAAGAACTCCAAGTCCTCCGAGAAAAATGCATATAACGAAAAACGGAACCCATCGCTGAGTTCCGTTTGTGATTCGCACAGGATTCAAACCTGTAACCTTCTGATCCGTAGTCAGATGCTCTATTCAGTTGAGCTAGCGAACCATTTGCATGGGAGTTGTTTCCCGATTGCGAGTGCAAAGTTACTGCTTTTATTTGGACTGACCAAATTTTTTAGCAACTTTTTTTGAGAAAAAATTCCCAAAAATTTATTCTCACCTATGTTTCAATTAATTAAAGCAACCATGTTGCTACAGCCCAAACAGCAAAAATGCCAAGGGCAATGAGTGTGGGCACCACGAGGGTCTTGTAATCCACCAGATAGAAACCAGTCTTGGGAACTTCACAAGGTTCGGGTTTCTGGTCAGCTGTGGCAAGCTGCTTCTCATCTACTGCATTAACGGGTTCTTCCACCTCATTATATAAACAAGCCTTCATATTCTTTTATTCGTTTTAATGTTACAGAGTGCAAAGTTAGTTATTATTTCGGGAATAACGACATGTTTTTTGAAAAAACTGCCGATTTTGTGTAACTTTGCATCGGTGAAACGCAATCTATACATATTCAACCCCGAAAACGACATGGCACTGGGATGCGGACGCAACAGCTACAATGCGCCGGCATGGACATTGCAGTTCAGGCATGACCTGGAACTGCTGCCGGCACACCTGGCCACACCCGGCAGCCTGATACTGGTTCAAGACGCGGTTGCAGCTCAACAGCGGCTCGACTCACAGGGACTGGAAGTTGAAGCCATAGACACAAGTGTCCTGCGTGCACTCGACAACGTGGCCGTGATGCCATGGGGCTGGAGCATGCCGCTGTGCTCTGAGCTCATCAGAGCTGGCTTGCGGGCCTCATTGTTGCCCCAAGTCCAGGCCATGGAGACGGTGCGCAACCTGGCTCACCGCCGCACTTCGATTGCGGTGCACAAGGCTATCGCCAACGAAATGGGACGCGAGTTCTCCCCTATTCCGGTTGAGATAAAATCTGTGGACGACGTTTTAGCGTGGACCAACCAGCACCCCGGCAGTTTCATCAAGACCCCATGGAGCGGTAGCGGCCGCGGCGTGTATCGAGCTATCGACGCCGGCACAATGCAGTTTGAACGCTGGTGCCGCGGCGCCATAGGCAAGCAGGGATCAGTGCTGTGTGAGGTTGCCCTTGACAAGGTACTGGACTTTGCCATGGAATTCAGATGCGATGCAGGTAAATGTCGATTTGTGGGTTACTCAGTGTTTAACAGCGACGCACAAAACCAGTATGGCGGAGGCATTGTTGACTCAATGCAAGCACTGCACGACATCATTGCCGCACAATATACCGCCATCGACGAGATGACCGAGGCCATGACACGTGTTGTGGAGAAAATCATTGCCCCCCATTACGACGGTTACCTGGGCGTAGACATGCTGCTCTACCGCAACGAGAACGCAGAAATTGCGGTTGACCCGTGTGTAGAGGTGAACCTGCGCTGCACCATGGGCCTCGTCACCAGCATACTGGGCGAGCGTCACGGCATGCGGGGCACATTCTCAATAGTACCTGCCGCACAAGCCACACACCCGCTCACACCTATATATAAAGGTACACGTCATGCAGCCACACTGACGACGTCAGTAACTAAAAATCCTTGAGAACTGTGTACAGATGGTTGACGGGTAGGCCCATCACGTTGTAGTAACAGCCGTTGATGCCTGTGATGCCCATGTAGCCTATCCATTCCTGTATGCCATAGGCACCAGCCTTGTCATAGGGGCGATACTCGTCTATATAATGGTAGACCTCCTCGTCGGTGAGTTCGGCAAAGGTCACCTTAGTGACATTGTTGAAGGTTACCTTCTTGTCGAGTGTGGCAACAGTCACTCCCGTAATCACATCATGGGTACTTCCCGAGAGTGCACGTATCATGCGATGCGCGTCGTCGCGGTCGTGCGGCTTGCCCATCACCTCGCCAGCGCAAAGCACAATGGTATCGGCCGTAATGATGAGTTCATTGGGAGCAAGCGTGTAGGCACTGGCCTTGAGTTGAGACAGATACCCGGCTACCTCGTTGAGGGGCATTGACTCGTCGTAGGTTTCATCTAGTCCCTTGATAGTTTCTACCCTAAATTCCACACCGAGGCCGGCCAGTAGCTCACGACGTCGCGGCGAATTACTCGCCAGCACTATATCATATTTCTTGAGATTATCTAGCATAGTTTATAACGAAAACGACAACGACAACGATAACGACAACGATAACGTGGTGCCCCCGTGCCTCACGGTTTCGCCGTGAGGAAAGCAACGGCATGTCGACGGTGACAGCACCCCGGCCACATCAAAGGCAATGCCCTTTATCTTGGCTAAATCGTAATTTATCATAAGGTAATTGTAACTTTCTTGCAAATATAGTTCAAATTTAGTACTTTTGCAACTATGAAACGAACATTCCTATTATTAATGAGCATATTGGTATGGACCGCAATTGTGAGCGCCCAGAACCAAGAATACCGACTGCGCCACGACAGCCTGTATGTGTACACATCATGGGAACAGATGTTTGACAATGACCCCTACATGCTAGTCGTGAACCCCGAGATCACAGCCAACACCGAGTTTAACGTTGAGTTTGACGGGATTAAAAAAGACCTGCGCAAGACCATCAACGACGAATCTGTAGCTGTGGCGCTAGGCGACACTGTGTGGTATATTAACACCAAGTGGCTCAAAAACAATTTCAAGGGCGAGTGCAAGCAAATGAAAAACTTTGTGCCCCTGTATTTCTCGGCCAAGATTGCATTCATGCAATGGGGCAAACCGCTCAACTTCGGCCAGCAGTTCCTGCAATCATTGATTGAAGAGGGATATGAGTACAATGAAGTTGTCACAAGAGCCGACCTCTATCTCATCAACTTTGAGAACAACTTGGTGGAAAAGATTAACAGCGACAAACTCAGCGACATGCTGAGCATATACCGCGACCTGCAACGACGCTACGACTCGATGGGTGACTACAAAGAGAGCTACATGATTGCCAACTTTTTCCTGCAATATGTGCAGCGCATCAACGAGGACCCCAACATCCCCTATCTGTTCTAAAAAAAAAGCGACATCACACCTCTCGGTCATGCCATGAGGTGATAAAATAAAAAACCCTAGAAGATCTAGTGAAACTAGAAATTCCAGGGTTTTTGTTATCTTGTTATGGGATTAGTCCTTGATTTCCCAGCCAAGGGCAGACGCACCGAGGATAGCTGCATCAGCCTCCTTCATCTCGCTGAAGATAATCTTGATCTTGCCACGCCACAGGGGCAGCACGTTCTTGTTGAATGCCTCCTGTACAGGCTTCATGATGAGGTCGCCGCTCTTAGCCAAACCACCGAAGATAACAAATGCCTCGGGAGCTGAGAATGCAGTGAAGTCAGCAAGAGCCTCACCCAGGATTGTTCCTGTGTAGTCAAAGATTTCCTTTGCAATCTGGTCGCCAGCGATAGCAGCGTCATACACGTCCTTAGATGTGATAGAAGCTACATCGAGAGCACGGAGCTTAGAGTCCTCCTTGCGAATCTCAAGGAACTCACGGGCTGTGCGCGCAACACCTGTTGCCGAGCAGTAAGCCTCGAGACAGCCTGTGCGACCGCAACCGCACATGCGGCCGTTGCTGCGCTTCATGATAACATGGCCGAGCTCGCCTGCAAAACCATCGTTACCATAAACCATCTGGCCGTTGACAACTATACCGCTACCCACACCGGTACCCAGGGTAATCATGATGAAGTCCTTCATGCCGCGGGCTGCGCCATAGGTCATCTCACCCACACCGGCTGCATTAGCGTCGTTAGTAACGAGGCAGGGAATGCCAAATTTTTCAGTAATCATCTCAGCCAGGGGAATGGGGCTGGGCCAGGGAAGGTTGGGAGCACCTTCAATCTTGCCTGTATAGTAGTTGCCGTTGGGAGCACCGATACCGATACCGTTAATCTTGCCCACAGCGTCATTGTTCTCGATGAGACGAGTGATAGCCTCGTGAAGCTCGTCGATATAATCCTCAATCTTAGAGTGTTTTGCAGTCTTGATAGAATCACTAGCGATAACGTTACCGCGTGCGTCAACGATACCGAAAGCGGTGTTAGTACCACCCATGTCGATACCAATTACATAAGGTTTTGCCATGTTGTTGTAGTTTTTAAATTTAATATTGTAAGTAAATTAATTTTCTTCTCACAAAGTTACGTTTTTTTGCCACAAGTAACAAGAAAACTCCAAAGTTTTTTTTATCTCTTTGCGCCCACTCCGTCACCAGCGTATCGACAGACGTGCATTGATTTGACGGCGAGTCAGGTAGTTGGGCACGGCATACTGCAGGTTGTTGACGTCAGTCACCCAGTAATAGCCGCTCACGTTAGAGATATCCAGGATATTAAACACATCCAGTCCCAGCCAAGCTTCCTTGAAGTGGCTCAGGAATCCCGTCTTGGGCTTGTGCTCTCCACCCACAAGCTGGTAGCTGAGACCCACGTCCAGACGCTTATAGGCCGGCTGGCGGAAGTAGCCCTTGTCGCGACTGAGTGACGGAGCAGTGATGGGGAGACCGTCGCTGATGATACCCTTGAGGCTAAACTTGAGGCGCGGCCACTTGGGGAAATAGTCGGTAAAGAAGATTGCCAGGCTGTAACGCTGGTCGGTGGGGCGAGGCACATTCACGCCATCGAGGTTCTCGTTGGTCTTCATCAGCGAGAAGCTAATCCACGAATCGGTGCCCTCGACAAACTGACCAAAGATCTTCATGTCAATACCTGCGGCATAACCCTTGCTGGAATTAAAGCCTGAATAAAGCATCTTGAGGTTATCAACCTCATAGGGAATGAGGTTTGAAAGATTCTTGTAATAGGCCTCGGCAGTGAACTTAAACGGGCGATCGAGCGCACGGAATGTGTAGTCGCCGCCTATGATGGCTTGTATGCTGCGCTGCGACTTGATTTCTTCATTAAGATTAATCCAGGCGTTACCATCCTCACCATACACCTCAAAGCGGTATTCCTTGTAGAACGGAGCCTGATAGTACATGCCGCCGGCAAGACGAAGCGACAGATGGTTGTTGCGCTCGGGCACGAAACCCAGGCTGAAACGAGGCGAGACGATGGTTTCCTTATTAAAATCCCAATGCGACACACGCACACCGCCGTTGACAGTGAGCAAGCCGCTATTAAGCATCACCTTGTAAGTGTCCTGCACATAAGCAGCAAAACGGGTTGAGTTCAAGTCGTGGCTCGACGACAGGTTGTAGATGACGTTTACCTCCTGGGGGATGTGAGGCAATGAATAGCCGGCCGAGTCGCGCCACTGCCACTCACGAGAGCGGTCATAGATAGTCTCCCGGCGCATGCTCAAGCCATATGACAAGTTGTTATTGCTGATCGAGGTGTTGCCCTTGAGCGAAATGTCATACACATCCAGCTTGAGACGGTTGCGTGCGTGCTCGTGATACTTGCCCACGCCCAGCTCGCCGCCCACACCGTCGTCACCACCGGTGCCGGCCTCATCGAGCCAGTACTCACCGTGGATGTCATAAGCCACAAGCTCATTGGTCTGATAGGCCGATGCCTGAAGCGTGAAGTCCATACCCTTGTTCACCTTGTAGTTGAGCTGCAAGGCTCCAGAGTAAGTGTAGAACTTATCCTTCTCCTGGCCGTCAAAATACACCTTGAACGACTTGGCATTAGTCGATGTGCCGAAACTTGTTTCACGGCTGGCAGGGGTAAAAGCATAGTCATTCTTAGAGATATTGCCCAGGAAAGCCACGTTGAACTTGCTGGAGGGCTTAAACACCATGTAAGTCTGGTAGTCAAGATACTGAGGGTCATACTCGCCCTTGCTCTCCAGCGAACCCACCATTGACGAGTTGCGCTTGTATCGCAGGCCGTGCAACATAGAGAACTTGGAGCTGCTGGTGCCCAGCGACAGCGAGCCTCCCTGCAGACTAGCAGCCAAAGAACCCTCAAAGGCCTCGGGCTGACGGTAAGTAATGTCAAGAACCGACGACATCTTGTCGCCATACTCAGCATTAAAGCCACCGGTTGAGAACTTGACCGAACTAACGAGGTCAGAGTTGATGATTGACAGGCCCTCCTGCTGACCGCTGCTGATGAGCTGTGGGCGGAAAACCTCTATACCATTGATATACACACTGTTCTCATCATAGCTACCACCGCGCACCATATACTGCGAGCTCATCTCGTTCTTGCTGCTCACACCGGCCAGAGTGGTAATGACCGCCTCCACGCCGTTGCCGCTGGCACTGGGAGCAAGTGCAAGCTGCGACATGTCCACGCCCTGCATGGTATTAGTCTGCTTGCGGTACTCGGTCACCTCGATTCCCTTAAGCTCAGTGGTTTTCTCATACAGCTTAGGATTAATGGACACCGCTCCTTCAGGCTTGATGAGCTGGCGCTTCACCGACGAGTAACCCAGGCACGAGAACTCCACCATGATGGTGTCGCTCTTGGGGACAGTGAGTTCATACAGGCCCTGCAAGTCAGTGTTTGTGCCCAAAGTAGTGCCTGCAATGCGCACCGTGGCAAACTCGATGGGTTTGCCGGCCTCGTCCACCACCTTGCCCGATATCTTAACCTGCGCCACAACGCCCATTACCGTAAGTAACAACATGAGCATCAGCGCAGTAAAGTGTTTTATATTAAAATAAATCTTCATCGTTATATATAGTATACCTTAATTATAACGAGAAAAATCACAAAAAAGTATATCATCAACACAAAAATGACACCCCAAAGCAACAAAGAAAAACTGCCATGCCCCACCAGAGATCTCCGAGCCCTCCAAACCTATTGTTTTGTCTCCGAGCCCTCCGAGAACTCCGAGTCCTAATGTTTTGCCTCCGAGAACTCCGAGTTATGTGAGACACCACTGTCAGCCGGAAATCCCGCTAGGGATGACATAATGTAGGCAGCCATGCAGCTGGACCTTTAGGTCCAAGCAAATGGCTGTAAGGCTGTTAATGTTACACACAGCACCCGTGCCGTCAGGTACGGGATAATCAATCTACACCCTTCAGTAGATATTCCTGCTTGAAATTCATACCCGATTTCACAGCGATGTTTAACATCTCATCATCAAAGTTATGTTGCTCGTGGTGTTCCTTCTGGTTAGAAATATATTTAATAACTTGTGGCAACTGAGACTTACTATAAGAAAACGCAGCATATCCTGCCTGCCAAGCAAATCCAACTATACCTTTATTATCATGAATCCACTTTGAAGATTGTGCTTTTATTGCCTGTACTAGCGTGCTAATGCCCTCGCTTGGATGCATTGATATGAGCAAATGGATGTGGTCGCCGATTCCTCCTATAGCCATTACTGTGTGATTTCGGTTTTTACACGCTCCGCATATATATGCGTACAATTCATCTTGTAGCTCAGGCAAAATGAGTGATGCTCTATTTTTCACCGCAAAAATCACATGAAGGTATATTTGTGTATAGGTATTTGCCATCTCTATTTATTGTTATTCCGTACCTAACGGCACGGATATTGGTTATCATTCATTACCGCCATTTGACAGACCTAAAGGTCCGTCTGCATGGCGGCCTACATTACCTCATCCCTAACGGGACTCAACCGCACGTACTGCCATGCATCGCGAGTCTATTAGCGCACAAACCAGCGAAACACAGCCCCAATACAACTTTAACAATAACCTCATCTACAAACCCTTAGATATCATCCTTACATGCTTTAAAATTGCTGGCGCACATACCATCCTTGGCGCCAGACATAAAGCATGGGGGCTTCTACAGGCTCTGGTTGATCTCGTCGATGTAACCGAGGAGCTCGTCACGGCCGCGGCCGTCTTCGCTTGAGGTCATGAACACCGGAGGGAGTTCTTCCCAGGTCTTGAGCAGGTGGCGCTTGTAGGCAGCGACTTTCTCAGGACCGGCTTTCTTGCCTTCCTTGTCGAGCTTGGTGAAGACAATTGAGAATGGCACACTGTTCTCGCCCAGCCACTCAATGAACTCGAGGTCAATCTTCTGGGGCTCGTGACGGCAGTCGATGAGCACAAACAGGCATGTCATCTGCTCACGGCCCAGGATGTAGCCCTGGATGATGCGCTGCAGCTGCTCACGGCTGTCCTTGCCGCGCTTGGCATAACCATAGCCGGGAAGGTCAACGATAAACCACTCGTCATTAATCTTGAAATGATTGATAAGCAATGTCTTGCCAGGGGTTTGCGATGTCTTGGCAAGGCTTTTATTGTTAGTGAGCATGTTGATGAGCGACGACTTGCCCACATTACTGCGCCCGATGAATGCATACTCGGGGATATTAGTGTCGGGGCACTTGCGATAGTCGCTATTGCTTATCTCAAATTTTGCGCTCTTAATCTTCATTGTTATAGTATTTTATCACTGCAAAGTTATAAAAAAAACGTCAAAGGGCAAAATCGGTGCACACCGTGATTGCAACAAGTAAGCGGCTGTCATACCTTTTTGATCATGACAACCGCTTATATACCTGATGATAACAATGTGATGTTTATCTTACAATCATCTTCACGCCGTCTTCAATGACGAGGCCTTTGTAGTCTTTACCCACGGGTTGGCCCATCATGTTATAGCGCTGTCCGGTCTTCGCCTTAACGGTTTCGGTAAGGTCGTTGATGCCTGTGGGAGTCTCTTTCTGTACGAATACCTTGAGCATGGGAGTGCCAGCTGTCACGTCCTGAACCCACACTTCCTCGGTGCGGTCGCCCTGCAATGCTGCGGCAATAGTGCCGTCGGCGAGTTGTTCGTCGTTCATGCGCATTTTTTCGGGAATTGAACTTGGGAATTGCTTAACGTAACAGTTATTGTATTGGCCCATGAAACCCGAGGTACTCGAATAATTAAAAGTTGCAATTGACAAGCAGTTATCTACTGTAGCCGAACCGCCACTGTTGATATAGCCCACAAAGCAGCCATTGTAGCTACCACTGGCAGTGAGTGTACCCGACACCATGCAGTCCCTCATGATGAGGTGGCCGTCTTTGTAGCCGTCCACACATCCCACCAGTCCTGAGGCCTCTACCCAACCACCTTTAGTTGAATTGAGCGTGACCGAACTCCAGATATTCTCTACTGTGCTTGTGCCATAACGCACATCGGCAATCACCGCAGGCTGACATGCAGTGGCATTTTCGATAGTTCCGTCAAAGTGGATATTCTTAATAGTTGCCTCCGAGATGTTGGGGAAAGGCGAACTCATGTTAGTCCCGTTGCTGGTGTCGGCAACGTAGTGAATTGTCAACGTGTGGCCCTGACCGTCGAAAATGCCCTTAAAAAAGTAACTGGGTTTTTCATTAGGATGACCAATCTTGGCTTGACTATCGCCCAGGTCAACGTCGGCAGTCATGCGTGCGTTAGCATCGTTAGTGGTAGCAACGATAGCCGAGAATGCATTCCAGTCCTCAACCGATGCAATGAGATAGTAGCCATCGCTGTCCTGCTCAATCGCCCAAGACGAGAGACTGGCAAACATAGTTGCGAGTAAAAGTAATGTTTTTTTCATAAGCGTATAGTTTTTAAAATTATAATTTTCACAAAGATAATACAATTTGTCTATATACCAATCATTTTATGGCTAAATTTTAACTATTGATATTTTTTTTAAGGGGTAAGCCTTTTGTCCATAAATCATGACATGACACCCATAAAAAAGTGGACCCCGCGCTTGCAGAGCCCACCTCTATATTTAGATTGATTTCTCGTTGAGAATCAGAGGTTGGGATTGTACTTGCCCCACTCCTCAACTGCGGGAATGATACCGAGTGAGATAATCTCCTCGCGCATCTTC
>JAKSLZ010000088.1 GCA_024400935.1 Muribaculaceae bacterium
CGGCCGGAGCCACCCCGCGCTGACGCACGGGGAACAGGGGCCAACGGAGAGGCCAGATGCACGGGAGCCTACAGGAGAGAGGCCAGATGCACGGGGCCAACAGCGAGGAGCATGGGGAGGGCGGATGAGAGAGGGGTGCGGCGAGTGAGGGCACTAGAGGGCGAGCCATAACGGGGACTGGAGGGGATAGAGACAAGGGAAGAGGCGGGGGAAGGACACCCACCCCGCGCTGACGCACGGGGCACAGGGGCTAACGGAGAAGCCAGATGCACGGGCTACAGCGAGAGAAGCCAGATGCATGGGGGCATGGGGAGCAACAGGAGGGCATGGTGCAACTGGGTGGCATGCGATGGGGAGGGGTGTGGAAAAGTTTTTATATATATTATATATAAGGTGTGGAGGGGGATTTTTTTGTGACGTGATGGGGGTTGTGGGTATTGTTTTTTTTTATACCTTTGCGGCGAAATTTTAAATTACATTGTTATAAATATGGCAAACAACCTAGTAATTGTTGAGTCTCCAGCTAAGGCGAAGACTATACAGAAGTTCTTGGGAAAAGACTACACGGTGATGTCTAGCTATGGACACATACGCGACCTTCACAAGAAGGATTTCAGCATTGACGTTGAAAACGATTTCACTCCTATATATGAAATACCCGGTGACAAGAAGGACCTGGTGAAGCAACTCAAGCAGGCAGCAGCTAAAGCCGACATGGTGTGGCTGGCAAGCGATGAGGACCGCGAGGGAGAGGCTATTTCGTGGCACTTGTTTGAGGTGCTGAAACTGAAGCCCGAAACCACGCGGCGCATTGTGTTTCACGAGATTACAAAACCGGCTATCCTTGCTGCGATTGAGAATCCCCGCGAGATTGACCTGAACCTTGTCGACGCTCAACAGGCACGCCGCGTGCTTGACCGCATCGTGGGTTTTGAGCTGTCGCCGGTGCTGTGGAAGAAGATCAAGCCGGCCCTGTCGGCTGGTCGCGTGCAGAGTGTAGCGGTGCGTCTTATCACTGAGCGCGAGAATGAGATCAAGGCTTTCAAGAGTGAGGCTTATTACCGTGCAACCGCAGCCTTTGAGACTGCCGACGGCAGTAATGTGCATGCCGAGCTCAACCGTCGCCTGAGCGACAAGGATGAGGCAGTGTCATTGCTCGAATCGTGCAAGGACGCAGTGTTCACCGTGAGCGATGTGAGCGTGAAGCCCGTGAAGAAGAATCCCGCTCCCCCGTTCACCACTTCTACCTTGCAGCAGGAGGCGTCACGCAAGCTGGGTTTCTCAGTGAGCCAGACGATGCGTGTGGCCCAGTCGCTGTATGAAAGCGGTCACATCACCTACATGCGTACCGACTCGGTGAACCTGAGCAAGCTGGCTCTGGCCACCATCAGCGACGAGATCAAGCAGAACATAGGTCCCGAGTACCTGAAGGTGCGCAACTACCGCACCACCTCTAAGGGTGCCCAGGAGGCACACGAGGCCATTCGCCCCACCTTTATCGCTAACCACGAGATACAGGGCACATCACAGGAGAAGAAGCTCTACAACCTGATATGGAAGCGCACACTGGCTTCGCAAATGGCTGATGCACAGCTCGAACGCACACAGGTCGACATCCTGATGAGCAACCGCAACGAGAAGTTCGTTGCCAGCGGCGAGGTGATCAAGTTTGACGGTTTCCTGAAGGTGTATATGGAGTCGAACGATGACGAGAACGCGCACGAAGACGTTCACACCCTGCCGGTGATGACTAGCGGCAGCGAGCTCAAGCTGGCCGAGGCCACAGCAATGCAGCGTTACACCCAGCAGCCCACACGCTATACCGAGGCATCGCTGGTGCGTCGCCTGGAGGAACTGGGCATAGGCCGTCCGTCAACATATGCGCCCACAATCTCTACCATCCTGGCACGCGAATATGTAGTGAAGGGTGAAAGCAAGGGCGAGAAGCGCGAGTATGAAATCCTGGTGCTCAAGAAGGACAAGATTGCCACCCGCACCAAGTCAGAACTGACCGGAGGCGAGAAAGGCAAGCTCATCCCCACTGACATAGGCATGGTGGTCAATGACTTCCTGCTCAAGTATTTCCCCTCAATCATGGACTATAACTTCACCGCCCGCGTTGAGACAAACTTTGACGAGATTGCCGAGGGCAAGGCAAAGTGGAACAGTGAGATAGGCAAGTTCTATGAGTCATTCCACCCCTTGATCGAGGAGGTATCGACCCTGCGCCTGGAGCACAAAGTGGGCGAGCGCGTCCTGGGCAACGACCCCAAGAGCGGCAAGCCCGTGAGTGTGAAGATAGGTCGATTTGGCCCTCTGGTGCAGCTGGGTAGCAGCGATGACGAGGAGAAGCCCCGCTTTGTGTCGCTGCAGCAAAACCAGAGCGTGTCGACCATCACGCTCGAAGAAGCCCTCAAGCTGTTTGACCTGCCCCGCACGCTGGGCGAGTTTGAAGGCAGCGAGGTAGTAGTGGCCGTGGGACGTTTTGGTCCCTACGTGCGCCACGCCGGCAAGTTCGTGTCAATTCCCAAAGAGATTGCTCCGCTGGAGCTGACACTGCAACAAGCGCAAGAGCTCATCGAGAGCAAGCGCAGCACCGAAGCATCGCGCGTGCTTGTCACATTTGACGAAGAGCCCGAGCTTCAAGTGCTCAACGGACGATTTGGCCCCTACATCAGCTACAAGAAGCAAAACTACAAGATACCGCGCAAGGTGGACGCAGCGACGCTGACACTGGAAAAATGCCGCGAGATCGTAGCCGACGAAGCCAACGCTTCGAAAGGCAGCCGCAAGCGCGCAGCTAAGAAATAAATACAACCCATCCACTGTGCCCTTCCCCCTCAACCGGGAAGGGCACATATATATTTATATTATACCCACACAAGAAAAAAAGGAGAACGAGGATGAACGAAGTATTGCTGAGCCAACTTTACCTTAAAGACACGGCGTTTCACAACCTGATGCAGGAACGCATCTACCATGTGCTGCTCATCGCGAGCGACTATGACGCGTTCATGCTTGAAGAAGACGGTCGCGTAGAGGAACAGATATTCATGGAATATGTGTCGCTAAACCTGAGCTCGCCGCCGCGCGTGACCCGAGTGCGCGACTATGACAGTGCCGTCCAGGCAATCAACAAGCAGCAGTTCAACCTCATCATCGCCATGCCCGGTGTGGACCTTACCGAGACATTCACGCGTGCCAAGGAGATAAAGCAAGAGCACGCCGAGGTGCCATTTGTGGTGCTCACCCCTTTCTCGCGCAAAGTGTCGCGAAGCATTGACGGTGAGGACCTGAGCGGTGTAGACTATGTGTTCAGCTGGCTGGGCAACGTGGACCTGCTGGTGGCCATCATCAAGCTGCTCGAGGACAAGATGAACGCCGCTGCCGACGTGAACGAGGTGGGCGTGCAAATGATAATGCTGGTAGAGGACTCGGTGCGATTCTACTCGTCGATCCTCCCCACCCTATACAAGTTTATCCTGCGCCAGTCGCTCATTTTCTCGACCGAGGCACTCAACGCCCACGAGGCGATGCTGCGCATGCGCGGACGCCCCAAGGTGATGCTGGCACGCGACTACGAGGAGGCTCTGGAGCTCTATGACAAATATCACGAGCACATGCTGGGAGTGATAAGCGACGTGTCATTCAAGCGCGAGGGCGTCAAGGACAGCAAGGCCGGCATCAAGCTGGCCAATGAGCTGCGCAAGCGCGACCCATACATGCCCATCATCATCGAGTCGAGCGAGAGCGAGAACGCCGAGCTGGTGAGCCAGTTTGACGGCTGTTTCCTGGACAAGAACTCCAAGAAGCTGCCCGTAGACCTGGGCAAGGCCATCATGGACAACTTTGGATTTGGCGACTTCATCATCCGCAATCCCAAAGACGGCACCGAGATCATGCGCTTCAAGGACCTGAAAGCGCTGCAATATGGCATCAACAAGGTGCCCGACGAGTCGCTGCTGCACCATGCCAGCCACAACGACATATCGCGCTGGCTATACTCCCGCGCCCTGTTCCCCATTGCCCAGGTGATGAAGATGCACCGCTTCAACAGCATCGAGGAAGCCGGGGCCGTGAAGCAGCTGGTGTGGGACCTGATCGTGAAATACCGCCGCATGAAAAACCGCGGCGTGGTGGCCGAGTTCAAGCGCGACCGCTTTGACCGCTACTCGAGCTTTGCGCGCATAGGCCAAGGCTCACTGGGAGGCAAAGGGCGCGGCCTGGCATTTGTGGACGCCATGATCAAGCACAATCCCGTGTGCGACAACTTTAACGGTGCCGTGATCAAGATCCCCCACACAGTGGTGCTGTGTACCGATGTCTTTGACGAATTCATGGAACTCAACGGCCTGTACCCGCTGGCACTGTCGAGTGCACCCGACCAGAAAATCCTGGAAGCATTTCTCAAAGCCAAAATGCCGCAAAACATCATCGACGACATGTCGTCGCTATATGACGTGATAGGAGGCCCCTTGGCAGTGCGCAGCTCAAGCCTGCTCGAGGACAGCCACTACCAGCCGTTTGCCGGCATATACTCGACTTACATGATACCCCACCTGGAAGACAAGACCAACGGTGTGCAACTGCTACTTGGAGCCATCAAGGCTGTGTATGCCAGCGTGTTCTATGAGCAGAGCAAGGCCTACATGGTGGCCACGAGCAACGTCATCGACCAGGAGAAGATGGCGGTGATAGTGCAGGAAGTGGTGGGCGAACAGCGCGGCGACAACTTCTATCCCGCATTCTCAGGCGTGGGCCGCTCGCTCAACTACTACCCCACGGGCAAAGAGCTGCCCGAGGACGGCGTGGTGGAACTGGCCGCCGGTCTGGGCAAATATATCGTGGACGGAGGCCAGGCACTGAGATTCTCACCAGCCCGACCCAAGCATGTGCTACAGACCAGCACCACCCAACTGGCACTGCGCGACACCCAGCGCACCATATATGCCCTCGACACCATGAGTGCCCGGCACGACTTTGCGCTTGACGAGGGATTCAACATTCCGCACCTCAACGTGCAGGACGAGGCACGCGCAGGACATCTGCCCTACATCGTGTCGACCTATGACGGGGCCAACGACTACATCACCGACAGCCTGGCTCCGCGCGGACGCCACCTCGTCACCTTTGCCAACGTGCTCAAGCACGGAGTGTTCCCGCTTGCTCCCGCAGTGCAGTTCATGCTCAAGCTGGGACAGGAGCAGATGGGCCGCCCTGTGGAGATAGAGTTTGCCGGCAACATAGCCCAGTCGCCCAGCGACGAGCACCGTGGCGAGATCTACTGGCTACAGATACGCCCCATGGTGGACCGTCGCGAGATGCTTGACGACGAGATTACCGACATTGCCTCTGACAAAGTGCTCATTAGCAGCACAAAAGCACTGGGACACGGCCTCACCGACGGCATCACCGCAGTGGTGATGGTGAAGCCCGAGAAATTTTCTTTTGCAAATAATCATGCAATTGCTAGCGAAATTGCAAAAATAAATAGTAACTTTACACACTCAGGCGGCAACTACATCCTCATTGGCCCCGGCCGATGGGGCTCTAGCGACCCGGCACTGGGCATCCCAGTGCGATGGACCGACATAGCCTCGGCACGTCTCATCGTGGAGCAGTCACTGCCCGGCAAGCGCATCGAACCCAGCCAAGGCTCACACTTTTTCCAGAACCTCACCTCGTTTGGTGTGGGATATTTTACCGTGGGCGAGGCCGATGACGGCAGCATCCTGGACACCAGATATCTGGAGGCATGCCCAGCCAGCTATGAGAGCGACATGGTGAGGATTGTCACCTTTGACCATCCGCTCAAGGTGGCCATCAACGGTCTCAAGAGCGTGGGCGTGGTGATGAAGCCTGAGGACTGAACATTAAAACTGAACACTAAAACCATATAGCGATGTCATTCTTTAGCAACTTAAAAAGAGCTTTTGGATTCAACGATATGGGCGATGATCTGGAAGACGACGAGGTTTACGGCCTGGACCGTTCCCCGTTTGCCAATCCATTTCGCCAAGACAGCGACCCGGAGCCTGTAAGACAGGAATATAGGCCACAGCAGCCCGCCGAGCAAAAACGCCAGCCCGAGCCTGCTGAGGAAAGCGTCACAGCAGCCGCGCCGGCTATCGTTACGCCCCAGCCTCAGGAAGAAAAAGAAGAGGGTACAAAGGTGGTGCAGCAACCCATAGCCAAGGTAGAGGAACCCCTGCAAGAGGAGACTGCGGTAAATCTGGTGCCTCAACACGAGGAAACAGAAACCCAAGCCGACACCTCTGCCCTGCCCCAACCTCAGGCACCAACACAGGCACCGACACCGGCACAAAGCACTGCCGGCAAAGTCAACCCCGAGCTGGTGAAAGCCGTGGTGGAACTTATAAACGCCAACATGCCGCCCATGATGAAGCAGTACATCGACACTGCCACACAACGCAGCGACGTGGAGAAAGCACTGGCTCCACACATGCCGGTCACAGCACCCTGCCAAGAACCTGAGCTCGACGAGACTCCCGCCACAGGCAACAAACTCGCCGACCTGCAGGCACGCTTCAAGACGGTGGACATGCAACGCCGCGCGGCACAGAACAGAGCCAACGATCTGTCGGTGCGCATCACTGCACTCTCTGACGAGAACGAGCGCCTGGAAATAGAACGCAAGGGGCTGCTCAACAAGGTCAAAGTGCTCAAGTACAAGTGCGGAATGGCCGACGGCGACCCCGTCGAGATGCCTGCCAACGACGAAAACCAGGCACAACTCGACAAGGCCAAGGAGGAACTGGAACAGCTCAAAGCTGAGCTCAGCAAGGCCAACGACACCATAAAGCAGCAAGCCGAGGAAATCGAGAACTCTAACAAGAGCGCCGAGGAAAAGGACGAGACAATACAGTCTCTGAAAGCTGAAATTGAAGAAGCAAATGAGAATCTTAAAATTTGCGATGAGATTGAGAAACGCATCGCCGAATTTGAAGAGTTCAAGAAACGCAATAAAGCCGAGAAGAATGCACTCAAGGAGCACATCGCACAACTGGAGAAGCGAGAAGATACTGTGAGCGACGAACTCAAGGCTCAGCTGCAACTCACTCTGGAACAAAACGCTAAGTTCATACAAGAAATTGAACAGCTCAACCAGAAGGCACGTGAGACCAACGACAAGCACAACCGTCGCGACATAGAGCTGGCTAACCGCATCAACGACCTTAAGTCGCAGGTGCAGAGCGCCGCTCGACTGGCCGAGGGCTACAAGGACAGCCTGGACGAGCAAATCAAGGCTGCCGACGAAGCACGCGCAAAGCTCAGCAAGAGTGATGAGCGATGCGAAAGTCTCAAGAACCAACTGGCACAGGCTAGAGACGAAAACAAGGCCGTGCGCAAAGAGGCTAGAGACGTCAAGGAACAAAACGCCCTGCTTCAGAACCAACTGGCGCAGCTGCAAGAAAACATAGGCAGCAATGACAATACCATCAAGGCCGCCAATGAAGTGATCGAGAAACTGAACGAGGAGCTCAAAGCCGCACGCACGCTCAATGATGACTTGCACGAGCAGCTCAACCAGAGCGACAAAGTCCAGAGCGAACTCGACAGCGTCCAGGCTCAGCTTGACGAGGCAAAGCGTCTTGCCGATGACCTCAACAACCAAGTCAAGGAGCTTAAGCAAGAACTCACCTCAACCCGCGGTGAACTGAAAGCCGCTACTGCCAGCCTTGAGACCGAAAAGCGTGACAAGACCGCACTGCAGCTACAGCTGGACGACGCACTCAAGGCAAAGGAAAGTGCTAAGCCCGACACTGACGTAAAGAAGAACAAAAAGAAGACTGTTCAGGTAGTGTTTGACGACATTGAAGAACCTGCTGAAATCTTGGCCGACGAACCTGTTGTCGAGCCTATTGAAGACATTAGCCAAGACGACGTGCCGGTTGCCGAGGAACCGGTCCTGGAGGAAAAGCCTACAGAGCCTGCGCCTGAACCAGCACCTGCAATTGAAGAAGCTGAGAACCAGGAAGAGGCCCAAGAAGAGGACGCAACCATGGCTCAGGAAGAAGAGGCACCACAAGCTCAAGACGAGGCTACACAAGACGACACTACTCCTCTGGCCACAACACCCGTTGCCCACACAGAGCCCGAGGACGACAAGGGCCTGGGCATCACGCTCGACGATATCGACGACGTGGACTGGCTCATTCCCGTTGAGCCCGACCCCATCCCCGAGCCAGAGCCTGAACCCGAACCAGAGCCGGCCCCCGAGCCTAAACCCAAAGCCGACCCACGACAGCTGTCGCTGTGGTGACACAATGCTTTTAGGACTCATGAAAAAAGGAATTTACATATTAGGCAACACATTGCTGGTGGCCATGCTGCTGTTAACCCTGTGCTTTGCATGGCGGGTAGTGAGCACCATCTTCTTTTCGCACACCAGCAGCGCACTGGGCAACCTCTTGCTCTACAAGTGGATGGCCGTGGGCATCATAGGATATGCCGTGGTGCACCGCTTCGTCACCAAGAACATCTCATGGCTAGAGACATTCTCGCACGAACTCACCCACACCGTCGTGGCACTCATATTCTTGAGGCGCGTGCACTCGTTCAACGCCAGCGAGAAATCAGGTCAAGTAAGCACCAGCGGCGACAGCGGCATGAGCCTCGTGCCCATGACACTCGCACCTTACTGCCTGCCCATCTTCACCTATCTGGCACTGATGCTGCGATGCCTCATTGCCGGCGACGCACTGTGGATCTACGACATCCTGCTGGGCGTGACCGTGGGGTTCCACTTCTACTGTTTCAAGACCCAGACGGGCAACCACCAGACCGACATCAACAAGTATCCGCTCAGCTTCTCCTATCTGTATATAGGCACCTTCGTGCTGTTCAACATACTCATCCTCCTGGTGTCACTGTGGCCCTCGCGCAACGTGTTCAACGCCCTGTGGCTGTTTGTCACCTCATCCTGGGAGACCCTAACCAACCTCCTGTAAGAGAAAAGCCTAATCGTCATCTACGATTTTAGCTGGTGTTTTTTTCCAAAAATTGGCGCTTTGAAGGAAGTGCATATAGGGAGAGGGAGACACACTGATGTCCGAGGACATTAGAGTGTCATCCTTATCATGTGGTTCTATTGCTTTTGTTAAATTCTCACCAAGTAGACGGCTACAACCCACTACATTTTGCTACTAAGCTTTTATGGATCCGGATCCAGGATTTTTTGTATTTTATTAGACGTGGCCGCATTTTCGTCATAGTGGATAATAGTTGTGGTTAAGCCACAATGTGGGTCATGGCATGGGTTGCAGGCCGAAGTTCGCTTCGAGACGGCATCCCATGCCATGACACACACTCAGGATCCTGCTGAGCGTTATCTACAATGACATTTTCCTTTTAATCACCTATACAAGGTATGCTTATAGTTACGCCATAACAGAAACATTGTTTCAAAAAAACAAACCGCACTGGAGGCTTGGAGCCTGAGTGCGGTTGTGTTTTTAACCCGTATGGGTTAAGAGAAACTGTTTAGTTCGGCTGGCGGATTAATCCTCCTTAGCGCGGAGCTGCTGAACGTAAACGGCCTTCATCATCTTCTTGCGGTTAGTTACTGAAGGCTTCTGGAATGCCTGGCGTGCGCGGAGCTCTTTGATGATACCAGTCTTCTCATATTTTCTCTTAAATTTCTTGAGGGCGCGTTCGATGTTGTCGCCTTCCTTAACGGGAACGATAATCATAATTCTTTGATTTTTGTTTTAATTAGTTTATAATAAATTTGTTTTGTTGTCTCTTTGGTTCTCTGCAAGCCCACAGTCGTGGCCCACACATGCACCTTGGCGACGCAGAGCGCCGTTAGGGGTCATAACAGAGAGAATAAAATGTAAAAAGGATTTCCGCACTTTGTGCTGCTACACGACGGGGCACAATGGTTGCCCACACACTAGCAGTCAGGGCAGCGGTGCGCCCTCGCTAATTGGATAATATGTTGTCTATCAATATCTAAGCGGAGTTAAACAAGACCTCCTTTCGGTTTTAGCGTTGCAAAGTTAGTGATTTTCTTTTAATTATCAATGACTTTGCAGTGATTTTTTTGAAAAATAAACCACATGAAGTACAGGTAACTATACAGCAATACTCCTTTTTTGCATAATCCCCGCGCGGATTACACGGATTTCATGGATTAATCATGTGATTATTTATTTTCTCAGATTAAAAATCCGCGAGTTCTGCGTGATCTGCGCGAGATAATCCCCCTTGGTGTATGGTTACGCTCAATAGAGAGAATAGGATTATCTGAAGACGTTGTCTTGGGTGTCAATGACAAACCTCTCGTTGCCTTGGTGCACAATCAGTGTTTTATCAATTTCGTTCCATTTCATGCTATCATATTTGAAAGGAACAACTAAGCGTAATTTTTTAACATCAAAAACGCCGTATTTTCTTTTCTGAGCATCTCCACGTGCAACGATTACAAACTTCGTACTATCATAAATGGACTCCATAAAGTCGGTTTGTTCAAGTTCCTTTTTACGCTTCACATATCTGTTGGGCATAAGACGCGTCTTACCAATTCCATACAAACCCATTAAGAAAGTCAAACAAAAAACCATACAACATAATTCATTCTCATAACCACAATGTAAGAGTTCGGTTTCTTCAATTAAAAAAGCTATGATGCCGCACGACAGGACTAGCAACAGCAGCACAAAGAACCAAGACACAAAATTCGGCACGAATTTCTGCACAGAAACAGGCACCAGTTCTTCCTTGGTCCACCAGAATTTTTGTTTGTCACCTTGAGCTTTTGAGGTTTCAGTGGTCTCGTCATTCAGTAATTGTGTAAACTCGCTGGTAGTCTGCAGTCGTTTACTGCGCTGAGGTATCATTGACCTCTCAATCACAGTAATTGTAGCTTCACTAAGCGTGCCAGGATAGCTGAGCGTCTCATCGTCGTTCAACAAGTCGATTGCCGATGGGGGCGTGAGGCCGGTGAGCAGCTTGTACAAAGTTGCGCCAAGGGCATACACGTCGCTAGCCGCAGTGAATTCAGTGGCTTTTGTGTGCATCTGCTCGGCAGGTGCATATCCCGGGGTGTAACAAGGTGTGAGTGCAGCTGTATTCTCTCCTCCAACTTCAGCATATTGTTTAGATGAGCCAAAGTCAATGAGTATCACCTTCCCGTCTTTCCTCATCATGATGTTACCAGGCTTCACATCAAGGTGAAAGCGGCCCTGCTCGTGCATGTAACCAAGGGCACCTGCCACCTTCTTGATGATTGCAATAGCCTCATCCTCGGGGAAAGGACCGCGTTTCTTGATGAGGTCATTTAACGACTCGCCATCAATATAGTCCATAACATAGTAGGCAGTGTCGTTTTCCTCAAACAAGGTCTGGACCTTGATTATATTCTCGTGCTCCATGCTAGCAATGGCACGGGCCTCGTCAATGAACTTGTGTTTCAGGTGGCTGATAAGTGCCTTCTTGCTCGCTGTGGTAACGAGAACCATTGTCGTGTTAGAATCCCTGGTGCAGAAATCCTTTACAAAGAATTCCTTAACAGCAACCTTCTTGTTGAGGTTGACGTCCATGGCTTCATAGGTATTACCAAATCCACCGCTTGCCAAGTGGCGAACTATCTCATATTTTCCTCCTTGCAGGAGTGTACCGGGGTCAAGATATTGTTCTTTCATATATCTGCCAGATTATTATTTAA
>JAKSLZ010000089.1 GCA_024400935.1 Muribaculaceae bacterium
TAGGGCGGCTTGGGGACTTGCACCCGTTAGAATACGTTCGTGCTGGGCGAACCAATGAAAAAATCCCCGGGAATATTCCCGAGGATTCTATGAGATAATATGTATATATCCTATCAGAAGAGTTTCTCGGGATAAACACCGTCCTTGTGGAGTTGAGCGAACTTAGCTACTACCTCTGGGCGATCCTGTGAATAAGTTACGCCGAACCATTTAGATGTGGTGGTGAGGACCTTAACCTCGGCAGTCTTGTTCTCAACCAGCTCGTTAACGAGTGATGGGATAAAGAACTCGCTCTTGGGCTTGTCGATGTTCTCCTTGAGGAAGTTAACGAAGAATTCCTCGCTTGCCTTGAAATAGTCAGGGGTGAAGCCCCAGAAGTTCATTGACACGGGAGTTCCGAAGTCGAGAATCTGCTCCTGGTCGTTCTCGTCCTTGAAAGAGATTTCGTGCTTCTCGTTGTAGCCGATGGCTGTGCGCTCAACAACGCCTGTGAGCACGCCGTTCTCTGTCTCGCAAACGCCGCGTGACACTGTACCGCTCTCGCTCATTGTGTTGCCCACCTGGAAGCCCACCATGCTGTAGTGGCCGGTAGAACCCTCGGGAAGTGAAGAAAGCTCGGCTGCCATTACCTCAAAGCTGTTGCGGCCATAGTAGTCGTCGCTGTTGATGATTGCAAAAGGCTCGTTGATAACATCCTTGCCCATGAGCAACGCGTGGTTTGTTCCCCAGGGCTTAACGCGCTCGGCGGGGCAAGTGAATCCTTCGGGAAGGTCATTTACGCTCTGGAAAACAACCTCGGTGGGAATGTGGTTCTCATACTTTGAGAGAATCTTCTCGCGGAAGTCAGCTTCAAAATCCTTGCGGATAACGAATACCACCTTGCCGAAGCCACTCTTGATGGCATCGTAAATCGAATAGTCCATGATTGTTTCCCCGTTAGGTCCAAGACCGTCAAGTTGCTTGAGTCCTCCGTAGCGGCTTCCCATACCTGCTGCGAGAACAAATAATGTAGGTTTCATAATTGTGATTGAATAATTTTTAAAATCCGTATTTCTTTGTTGATTTGTTTTAGGGTCTGTTTTTTCCACTTTTCACCCAGGATGCAGGTTTCAAGGCCTGCACCATGGGCTAAAATGGTTGTAATAAAATTATTTCACCTTAAAGGCATAAACAATTGTGTGACAATAGGTCTGTCCGGGCTCCAGAAGCTGTGACGGGAAATTGTCGTGGTTGGGTGCGTCGGGCATGCCCTGGCACTCGATAGCAACGCCGTCATAGTCATTGTAGGGACGTCCGCTCTTGCTCACGGGGCTGCCACCCAGCCAGTTGCCGGTGTAAACCTGGGCTGCGGGTTGAGTTGTTGATACCTCAAGGACGCGTCCGCTGGGCTCGTGTGTGAGCACAGCCACTTTCTTGAGCACGCCGGGCTCATAGCCATCGACAACATAGCAGTTGTCATATCCCTTGCCGTAGTTAAGTGCGGGGAAGTCCTGCTTGATGTCCTGACCCAGAGTCTTGGTCGCAGTGAAGTCCATGGGAGTGCCTGCCACAGGAGCCATGTCGCCCAGGGGAACGAGAGTGTCGTCGGTGGGCAGGAAGCGAGAGCAAGCCATCTGCAGGGTGTGGTCGAGCACTGAACCTGCATTCTCACCAGCCAGGTTGAAGTAAGCATGGTTAGTGAGGTTGATGACAGTCTTAGCGTCACACACGGCGCTCAATGTGATCTTGAGCTCGCAGTCCTCAGTCCAGTCATACTTGACAGTTGCGTCAAGGTTGCCGGGATAGTTCTCGTCGCCATCGGGGCTGTGGAGAGTGAAAACAACGGTATCACCATCCAGAGCAGCATTCCAGATGAGGTTACAGAAACCCTCGGGGCCTCCGTGCAGAGCGTTGGGCCCATTGTTGATGGCCAGCTGGTACTGCTTGCCGTCGATGCTGAACTGGCCCTTGGCGATGCGGTTAGCATAGCGGCCGGGAGTCTTGCCAGCGCAGGGTCCGTCACCGAAGTAATCGGCAGGATTAGTATAACCCAGCACAACGTCGGCCATTGAACCATCCTTGCCGGGAACTGTTGCTGCCACGATGCCGGCTCCCAGTGATGAGAGGGTAACGCTTGCACCGGCTGCGTTAGTGAGAGTAAAGAGGGTTATCTCGCCCTTAGACGAGATAACCGATTTTTTTTCAATATTCATTAGTCAACAACTTTGTGAGCACCGTCGCTGATAACTACAGGATAGATAACGGGCTCGTGACCATATTTCTCGTTAAATTTAGCCTTAACAGTCTCGATGAATGTGTCATAGAGTTCGTCCTTTACCAGGTTGATTGTGCAGCCGCCGAAGCCACCACCCATGATGCGTGAACCGGTAACGCCACATTCCTTAGCAACGTCGTTGAGGAAATCGAGCTCAACGCAGCTCACCTCGTAGTCCTTTGACAGACCATTGTGAGTCTCATACATGCGAGCGCCCACTGTCTCGAAGTCACCCTTCTCAAGAGCGTCACACACGTCGAGTACGCGCTGCTTCTCACCGATGACGAAGCGTGCACGCATGTAGTCCTCCTCGCTGATCTCAGCCTTTACAGCCTCGAGCATTGCGAAGTCAGCATCGCGCAGGGTTTCCATACCCAGCTTTGCAGCTACGCGCTCACAGCTCTCGCGGCGCTTGTTGTAGGGAGAGTCAACCAGCTCGTGCTTAACCTTTGAGTCAACCAGAACGAGCTTGTAGCCCTTAGCGTCGAAGGGGAAGTACTCGTGCTCGAGAGAACGGCAGTCGAGGCGCATGAGGCAGTTCTTCTTGCCGAATACTGATGCAAACTGGTCCATGATACCACAGTTCACGCCGCAGTAGTTATGCTCAGTTGACTGGCCGATGAGGGCGAGTTCAAATTTCTCAATCTTATTGTCGTTGAAAAGATCGTTCAATGCAAATGCGAAACAAGACTCAAGAGCTGCCGATGATGACAGACCTGCACCCAGGGGAACGTTGCCTGCAAATACGGTATCAAAACCCTTAACAGCGAAGCCACGCTTGATAGTCTCACGGCAAACACCGAAGATGTAGCGTGCCCACTGCTCCTTGGGAGCGTCCTCCTCATTGAGGCCAAACTCGCAATATGCATCCATGTCAGCACTGAAAACGCGCACCTTGTCGGTACCGTTCACGTTGATCATAGCTGCAATATATTTGTCAATCGCACCGGGGAACACGAAACCGCCATTATAGTCAGTGTGCTCACCAATCAGATTAATACGTCCAGCCGAAGCATACATCACACCATTGGTGCCAAATTTCTCGTTGAATAAGTCTTTAATTTTTTGTTTCATCGTATATAATTTTTAAATATGGTTTACCCAGATTAATTACAGCACGAATTTACAAAAAATATTTGACATAACAGCCACTTTAAACGAAAAAATCAATTTTTGAGACGATTGTGGCCGTTTTAGTGTCACCCTTGCAATTCTAATGCAAATCACACAAAAACATAGAGGATAAAACAATTACTTGAGGGGAACCGGGTTGCGGTAGGTATCATCGGGCAGGTGCTCGATATAGCCCTCATCCACGAGAAACGAGAGCATGGAGTGGATAGCGTCCTTGGGGAACGACAGTGTGTCGACAAACTCCTGGAACTTGCGCGGCTTCACCTGAGCCATGTATAGGATGCCCTCCTGCACATCGGCTGGTGTGTAGCTGATGCGCTTGCGGCGCTCTATACAGGCGTCACAATGGCCGCAGGCGCCGTCAACGTGTTCGCCAAAATAGGACAGCAAAGCCGTTTCACGACACGACACGGCCGTAGAGGCATAGCTGATGACAGCGTCCACACGCTTCTGCATGCGTTCGCGCAGGTCTTCATACACAGCCTTGGGTATGCGCAGGTAACGTGGTTCCTCGCGTGATGTGGGGAAATAGATATAGGGCGTGCGCTTGCGTGGCACATAGTGCAGCACATGCATGCGTGTATATTCGAGTAAAGCAATGTAAATGGTTTCGTGGTCAATGCCAGTGCGGTAAGCTATCACATCCTCGTTGATGAATACATAGTCGGCAAACAGACCCGTGTAGATGCGCAACAGTGCCTGCAGCACCTGGTCGGCACCGGGAGTGGTCGTGTGCAGGTCATACAGTTCATTCTTGCCGGCCAATATCATGACGCGCGACTGCGCATCTGATTCTTCCATAAAGGTGATGTATCCGGCACGGGTGAGGATATTAAGCGCATTGTGCGTGGGCAACACAGGCAGCTTGAAAGTGCGGCAAAACAGGTTGAAATTAAAGTCATAGACTCGGTCATATCCGCTACCCACAGCCACGTGCATGAAATTACAGGCACGCTCATACACACTGAGGATGAAGTCTCGCTCAGGGAACGAATCAGTGACATGGCGGTTTAGCGTCCGCTGGTCAGTGTGGGTCACCAGCAGCACCACATAGGATTTCTTGCCGTCACGACCTGCACGCCCGGCTTCCTGATAGTACTCTTCGAGCGAGTTGGGCACATCCACATGAACCACTACCCTCACGTCGGGCTTGTCAATGCCCATACCGAATGCGTTAGTTGCAACGATGACACGACACTCATCGCTTCTCCATTTGTTCTGTTTGTCCTCTTTTTCTTCGTGGCTAAGCCCGGCATGATAATAATCAGCTTTGATGCCCAGACGGTTGAGTTCGTCGCTGATGAGTTTGGTGCGCTTGCGGCTGCGCACATACACAATGGCCGTCCCGGGCACGCGCTGCAATATGCGCACGGCCTCGGCCAGCTTCTCATCGGTGTGGCGCACCACATAAGACAGATTCTTGCGTGCAAAGCTCATGCTCAGCACGTTGGGAGCTTTAAAGGCCAGATGCTTCATGATGTCGTCCACCACTACAGGCGTAGCGCTTGCTGTAAGGGCAAGCACCGGTACCTCGGGAAACAGCTTGCGCACTGACGAGATGTTGTGGAATGAGGGCCTGAAGTCATAGCCCCATTGTGATATACAGTGAGCCTCGTCCACCACGATGAGGCACACAGGCATGTGCTTGAGATGGTCAAGAAAAGTTTGCGATGCCAGTCGCTCAGGCGACACATAGAGGAACTTGCAGTTGCCATACATGCACTTCTCATAGGTGCGGCGCATCTCGCCTGCAGTGAGTCCTGCGTGCATGTATGTGGCCTTGATGTTGCGCTCAATGAGGTGGTCCACCTGGTCCTTCATGAGCGATATTATGGGTGTGACCACAAGGGCCATGCCTTCCATAGCCATTGTGGGTACCTGAAAAGTCAATGATTTGCCTCCGCCAGTGGGCATCAGGCCCAGCGTGTCGCGCCCCTCCATGACCGAGTTGATGATGTCGGCCTGCAAGGGACGGAAACTGTCATATCCCCAATACTTCTTGAGGACCTCGTCTATTGACCTGGTTTTGCTGGGCATTGCCTCTAGTTTTTAGGCATCTTCACTGGGGCGTATAGCCTTGACCTGCAGCTGCAATGTAGTGGAGTTGCGATGACGGGTCTCCTCTATCACATAGCATATGTCAAACGGCTTGCCGGCCGAAATATACTCAAAGTGCTCGGGCATGCCGAATGCGATACCGTTCATGATGCGGTTGCTGGTTCCGTCCACTAGTTCGAGCTTGATGTGCTCCAGGTTGCGGCCCACCAGCTTGCTGGTTCCATAATCCTTGACATTGCGAGACACAAACACAGGTTTCTGGTTCTCGGGGCCAAAGGGATTGAACAGGCGCATGCTCTTGAGGAAATCGTTGTTGATCTCGGCAAACGTCAACTCGGCGTCGATGTCAAACGAGGGTGTTACCTGCTCGTCATCGATGTGCTTCTCAACATACTCTGAGAAACGACGACGGAACTCTGGGATATTCTCCTCTTTGAGCGTGAGGCCCACAGCATTAGTGTGGCCGCCAAAGTTCTCGAGCAGATCGCGACACGACTTGATGGCCGCATACACGTCAAAGCCCTTGACCGAGCGCGACGAACCTGTGGCAAAACCGTTGCTGAACGTGAGCACTACCGACGGGCGGAAATACAGCTCGGCCAGGCGCGAAGCTACGATGCCGATGATGCCCTTGTGCCAGTTGCGGTCATAGATCACAATGGGTTTCTTGTCGTCAAGTTTCTGGATGTGGCGCTCGATGATTTCGTTAGCCTCCAGCGTGATTTGGCGGTCCAGCTCCTTGCGGTTGTGGTTATAGCGGTCAATGCGTTTGCTCAGTTCATAAGCCTGCGACGAGTTGCGACTCACGAGCAGTTCCACTGACTCCTGGCCACTCTCCATGCGTCCGGCAGCATTGATGCGAGGACCTATCTTGAAGATTATGTCACTGATTGAAAGTTCCTTGTTGTTGAGGTTGCACAGGCGTATGATGCTGCGCAGGCCCATGTTGGGATTGTTGTTGAGGCGACGCAGGCCATAGTAAGCCATCACGCGGTTCTCGTCGGTGATGGGCACAATGTCGGCGGCGATGCTCACTGCAAGCAGGTCGAGCATGCTGTCGAGCTCATACATGTTGTTGAAGCCGTTGCTCTGGGCAAATCCCTGCATGAACTTATACCCCACTCCGCAGCCCGAGAGGCCCTTGAACGGGTACTTGCAATCCACCTGTTTGGGATTGAGTATGGCTGCTGCGGGCGGCAATTCGTCATCGGGCACGTGATGGTCGCACACGATGAAATCGATGCCCTTTTCCTTAGCATAGGTTATCTCTTCAATAGCCTTGATGCCGCAGTCCAGCACAATAATCAACGTCACCCCTATAGCCTCGGCATGTTCAATGCACTGCTGCGAGATGCCATATCCCTCGTCGTCACGCGTAGGAATGTAGAATTCCAACTTTGACTTGGGACAGAAATTCTGGAGATACTTATACACTAATGCCACGGCAGTAGTACCGTCAACATCGTAATCTCCAAAAATCATAATTTTCTCCTTAGCCCCTAACGCCCTGTTGAGACGGTCCACGGCCTTGTCCATATCCTTCATCAGATACGGATCGTGCAGTTGGCTTAGCGATGGAGACAAAAACGCCTTCACGTCTTCGGGCGTCTTTATTCCACGCAGCACCAGTAGCCGCGCAATAGCCGGGCAATTGGGAAACTCTTGTTCCAACTGCTTGACTATCTGTTGTTCTTGGGATGTCAGTGGTAAGTAATTCCATTTACTTATCATTTATGTTGTTTTTTATTATGCTAAGGAGGGGCCGCCAGCTCTCTTGCTGCAGCGGCTGTATATGTAGGAATATAGCAAAAGGGTGTCGCCATGTGACGACACTGCATCGTTCCAAACGCCTTATCATGGACCATAATCGTCCTGCATGAGAGGACTCCAAACGGCGTTAACTTGTACTGCAACAATCAATTGAGGTTGTCAACAGGTATCAAGGTTAGTTGATTGCCCGGTATGCACTCCTGGCAAACTCGCTATATTTCCTTACAAAGTTACTGAAAATGGTATGTAATTCAAAGAAAGCCTATGACAATTTCACCTTTGATAACCTATTTTTTGCTTTTTTAATATTACGACATAACACATGTAACTATACAGCAATAGGACTATCTCGTGCAAATCTCGCTCTAACTGACAGAAATTAAAAGAAATTTGAAGAAATTTTTTTACTTCGTATTCTTATTCAGACTAAAAGAACATAAAAGACACGAATTTTAATTTTAATTTCTTTAAATTTCTGTAAGTTTTAAGCCTGGTTTTGCCCATTGGAACCCATTGGTGTATAGTTACATAACACATGCAACCATGCACCAATGAGATTTATCTCGCGCAGAACTCGCAGACAACGCAGATAAATGCGGGATAATTTATTTGCATAATATTAGGTGGTGAAATAATTACTTCTGATTTTAAGAAATTTCTTCCAGTTATTCCGCGAGTTCTGCGAGTTCTGCGCGAGATCTTACCATTGCTGAGTAGTTACATGACACATGAAACCGTGCACCAATGGAACACATCCGCGCAGAAATCTCACTGATCTCACCGATTATTTTTCATTAAAAATGTATTAGCATTGAGAGGCTGAAAGCCGACACGCAGAACCTTGGTTATGAACATAACCCCGTCCTAACCGAGCGCATGCGAAGGCAGGGCAGGGAAAATGCGATACACTATACTGCGGTTGAAGACCGCCACCTTGTTCGTTTCGAGGTAGCGGTCTTCAACCGCGCGTTTTGTTACACTTTATACCCCCACCGGCAGTCGTTTCACTCCTTTCGGTGGGGGTTATGTGCCCAAAGCAAGCTTTGTGCGTGCCGGCTTTCAGCCTCTTATGCTTCGTTAAGCCTTGTCCATGTGAATGTCCATCTGCGGGAACGGGAAGCTGAGACCATGCTTGGGAACCTCATTATAGATATCCTCGTTCACGTTGAAGAACACATCCCAGTAGTCGTTAGGCAGACACCAGCCACGGCACACGAGTGTCACGGCACTGTCGTCAAGGCTCTCGAGCGACACTGTGTTGGGATAAGCGGCATCCTTCACAGCCTTGGGCTCAGCAGCGATAACACCCAGGATCACCTCGCGGGCCTTAGCCACGTCGTCACCATAACTGATGCCAATGCGCCACTCTACACGGCGGTACTTCTCGCCCGAGTAGTTAGTGATGGTGCTGGTAGACAGGCCACCGTTAGGCATAAGGATGCGCTCGTTGTTGGGAGTAAGGATAACGGTGTTGAATATCTGTATGTCAGTAACTGTACCTTCCTGACCTTCGGTCACGATATAGTCACCCACCTTGAAAGGCTTGAGCAAGAGGATGAGAACACCACCGGCAAAATTCTGCAGCGTGCCGCTCAATGCCAAACCAACAGCAACACCGGCCGATGCAAAGACTGCGATGAACGAGCTGGTCTCAATGCCCAGGATGGCAATGACTGTGATAACCAGCAAGAACAACAGGCCTATGCGCATGAAGCTCAACAGGAATGAAGAAAGTGACACATCCACCTTCTTGTTATCCATTACCTTCTGGACTAACTTGTGTACCTTATTGATGATAAATTTGCCCACATAGAACACCAAAATAGCCGCCATCAAACGCAAACCGAATGAAATGGCGTGATTAGACAAACTTGTGAGCATGTTGCCCCAGTCAAAACTGGTGACGGTTTGTGAAATGTTGTCTACCGACAGGTTCTCAGGATTAGCTAACAGCGAGTCAACCGACTGGCTCAGAGAATCAGTAACCCCTTTTGCTTTGTTAAACACAGTTGTGTCATGGTCAATCTGTGCAAGTAAAAGAATGTTTGATAAATTCATCTAATATTTTTGTTTTATTTGAGTTAATAAATTTCTAAATTATCACAGCGCGTCACGCGACGGCTCCACATGAATGCATATCTGTGTCTCCTTGCCCAGCCGTTCATGCAGGCGCCGCTCGGCCTCGATGGTCATTTCGTGTGCCACCAGCACTGTCGTCTCTGGAGCCACCACGATGTGGACATCAATAATCACACTGCGCCCGTTGCGACGGGTTTTGAGTTCATGCACGTCGCTGATACCGTCCACGCTCTTTATAAGGTCATGTATCTCTTTACGCTCGTTCTGGGGCAACGATTTCTCCATCAGCTCGTTCACAGCACCGGTCATCATCCTGATGGCTACAATGAATATAAACAGGCTGATGATGCAACCGGCCAGAGGGTCAAGTATCACCCAGTTCTCGCCCATGTAAATGGCTCCGGCAATGCCCACCATCGAGCCTACCGAGGAGATAGCATCGGTGCGGTGGTGCCATGCGTTGGCAATCACAGCTGGACTTTCCACCTCGCGCCCCACCCTGGCGGTGACTTGATACAGGATTTCCTTGATGATGATCGACAATGCCGCCATATATAGCGTGATCATTCCGGGCGTGTCAAGCGACTCTCCATGCATGAAGCCGTATATGGCAGTCACACCGTCACACATCAGCTTAACACCCACAATCAGCAGCATAGTGCTCACAATGAGCGTGGCAAGCGTTTCAAACTTGCCGTGCCCGTAGTCATGGTCGTTGTCGTTGTCCTTAGACGAAATCCTCACAAACACCATGACAATGAAGTCACTCACGAGGTCAGTAAGCGAGTGTACACCATCGGCCACCATAGCCGCACTGTGCCCCACCAAACCGGCAGCCACCTTAACTATAGTAAGCAGGCAGTTGGCCGCAGCCCCTGCCATCGTCACGCGCATTATCTTAACCTCACGACTCATAACCAACCACAAAATTACACAAAATCACGCAAAAAACACAAATTCTTTAAACAAATCTATCCAATTCTAATACTATTCAAAAAAAAACACCTCATAATATTTTGACAAATAAATTAATAGTATTAATTTTGTGGTGATTCGCTACAGTTACAGAGGTAACAAAAGTAGTGATGACATATTATTGAAGCGTTTTTGCTTTATCCTTGTTCTTAAAATCGGCAAAATTTTACACAAAAGGGATAAGCAGCAAGAGACGCCTTCGCATGCCTGTATCTGTTCCTTATAGGAATATAGATATATCGGCAATGCGTGGGATGCTGTTTATTTTTTGTGGGGTATTTGCCGATACCTAAGGACAGATAAGCAGATTAAGTCCCACGCTTTTTTTGTGTATATTAAAGATTTTATTGCTGCCACCCTGAGACTTGATGTCAGTTATTTAGCATACAATCAATTCACCTATTTTATTAACCTAATTACTAACCGCATTATGAGAATCAAATTTTTATTATTTACATTACTTGCTATGGTACTGAGCTTTGCAAGCAATGCAGAAACCTCTCATTCCAACAATGGAGACAGGCTTTCTGCCCAGGACTTCACAATCGAAGCAGGACAAAAGAATGTTGAAGTAAAACTCATGCTTGAGCGCAAAAACTCTCAAGACTTTACCAACATCCAGTTTGACATCGAATTTCCAGAAGGTATTCGTCCCTGTGCAAACGCCAATGGCAAATTTGGCACTGCAGGTGACGATGTAATGGGCGAGAATGGTGCCATCGTCAACTTCAGCCACAACATGGACCGCACCGAATTTTACCCAAACCACCGTGTTGTAGGTACTAACATGCTCAAGATTCCTATTGAAGCCAACCCCGCACACATTTACACATTTTATGTTCAATGTGACGAAAATGTAAAAAGCGGCACATATAAACTTTTGGCTAAAGGGCTCAAATACACCAGCTATAACGATGACTTATGGGCAAATGGCAACTCTCAGGAAATTTGTACAATTACAGTTGACGGTACAGCGCCAGACGCTCCAGACACTCACACCGACAATGGTGACAAACTCACAGCACAAGACTTCACCGTCAC
>JAKSLZ010000009.1 GCA_024400935.1 Muribaculaceae bacterium
GGATAACGGGATATGGGTTGAAGTGAGCCCTCTTAAAGAGGACGTTAACGAAGAGTATTGTATTGTAGATGGACGTGTTTATTTGGGCACATTTAACATGGATTTTTATAATGAAGTACTATCCAAGATAACCGATCAGTATTATCTTAAAGAAGTTGATCTAAATACTTTTAAGGTTTGTCAAGGAACATGTTATGCAAAAGACAAAAACCATGTTTATGGCCCTATTAGTGATACATGCATGGACACAGAATTAAATGGTGGATGTGTTTATGATGACTACATAATCAAAACCGCAACCCCTGATTCATTTAGGTATCTTCGGAATGGATATGCAATATCTGGTGAACACATGTACTATAATGGCATAGAAATAGAATGGAGAAATGACATCTTGAATGATTCTATACCAATAACAGAGGCAATGATTTTAAAAAATACAAGTATTCAAACATATGAATAATACTATTAGATAAAAAACCGTCCCTTTTATCTGGTTTTTGCTTTTTTGCCTATGTTTTGAAAAGTTTATGATATAGGCGAAGTAAGCAAACAAAACCAGATATAATTGTCTCCTTTCATATATCAATTAATTTTATTAGCATGAATGTAATAAAAAGAACATATATAAAACTAAAGAAAAAATTAATACGCTTATATGATTGGCATTATATGGTCAAGGTGTATGCTAATAGTAATAGTTGGGGGGACCCTGGACTGCCATTTATATTAGGCGATTTAATCTGGTTTTTGTTTTTCGCAAATCTGGTTAACCCTTTCTTGCTGGGTGTACAGAAGATACCTCTCAATGCTTTTTGGTATGAATATACGTTGTGCGTATTGCTGGCATCGATCTCTATAGGAGTATTTAATTATAAAATTTATACGAAAGGTAAAAGAGAAGACGTGCTTAATAAAGTGTGGCACAAGAAATCAAGAATAACAAACAAACTAATCTTGGTTTTGGAAGTTTTCACATTGTTAATATTGGGCTGGGCGATATGTTTTATATTATGCTCGCTGTATACTTACAAATAAGCGAGTTGAACAAAAACTACTTTCAACCATTCAAAATATAAATAAAGGTAATGATATACATCTTGTCCCTGTAAACTCATAAATGCAAATAATGGATCAATTTAATTTTTCTAGTGGTGCCTTATAATGGCATATATGATGGGAAGACACTCCGATGTCCGAAGGACATTACTTGGATAACCCGGTACACCGAAGCATAGCGAAGGTGTGCCGGGAAAATGGAGAACGAAACTATGCGTCTGAAAGACGCTACACTTCAGGCGTTGAGGATGTAGCGTCTTCCAGACGCATAGTTGGGGTGATTCATCCTCCCCACACGCCACTTCGTTCGGCGTGTGGGGTTATCCAAGTAATGTCCTCCGGACATCAGAGTGTCACTACCAACCTACCATTGTTAGTATAAATATGTTATCAAAAATTTACGGGGACAACATGTATATCATTGCCTAAATAAATGATGAAGTATCTTAATCTTATCGTAATAGCGCTCTTGTCGAGAGTCCCACCCTATACCGCCTCTTGAGCGACGAACCCCAGCCCATCATCCCCGCCACCTACGCCGGCGACGACCCCTGGTACTTCACCAAGCAAAACTAGACAAAAGGGGCGGTTCTTGTTATCTACGAGAGACAAGAGATAAAAGAAAACGCCCACTTTAAAAGGTGGTAAATTTGCAAAAGGTGGTAAATTTTGGCTTTTAGCCTATTATTTGAGGCCTATAATTTTTCTTTTCGGTCATACACATTTGAAAGTACCACACAGAATGCTTTTCCGTGCGAATCTGACATAAAGTCACGGATATTGAATACCAGTTGCAGCAAAAACATGTTGCCACGTTGCCGCACCACTCGAAAATTTCGTCCGAAAGTAATGACTTAATCTAATTTAATTTGTATCTTTGCGATTATTTTAGTTGTTTAAACGTAATCAGAAGTCACAACACTGATTTGAGTAAAAACCGGATGAACATGAATAAGTTTTATATTACTATTGTAATCTGCATCATTTCCTTTTTTATGGCTGGATGCAGCCAGGGCAATAAATCAGATTTGATAGGAAACACATTCCGTGCAGATGATGGAGGCACCATTAGCTTTACATCTACAGATTCCTGTGTTGTAAAAAACATAAACTGGCATAATGTGTTTGGCGATTTGGCCAATGAACAAGAGTACAAAGATGAGTATAAATCAACATGGGAATATATTGACAGCAGCACAATAGAAATAGACACAGGAGAATTCACGTTCCATGTCGATAGACCAAATGTCATAGATGATATTTCATCTTCAGATGGTAGACCTTATATTTTTATCTACATAGGGGATCCCGATGAATTTGTGACTTATCAGTTCTATAAACAATAGCAACATCCCCAAGAATACAAATGTTCAATCACTCACCACAGAACCAAAAACCAAACAAACAATTGATTTCGTTGAACTTATTATATTAATATTACTAACAATTACTGCTTATGACACCTAAAGATCCCAATGGGTATTCAATGATTGTCGATTCACCCGAAATGAAGAAGTATCAGGAAAAACAGAGGAGATGGAGAAACATCTGGCTGGTTTTGGTAGTAGTGGCACCTATTGTGGGCTTCTGCGCCTACGCCATGTTTACTGGCGACATGGAAATGGGTGAAGCGCTGAAGTATGGTCCTTGCGTGTCGCTCATTATGTTCCTCTTCGGCATATACCCCACGGTTAAGCAGAAGATGCAGAGCAGCTACATCGGTACCATAATTGAGATGAAACACAAGACCAAAGTTCACTACGACAACAATGACCACGAGAGTGTCGTGACCACTTATTATATCGTGACCCGTGACTTGCGCGGAAAGAAACACAAGCACAAAAGCACTGATTATGAAGGTATTTACTCATACCTTAAGGTGGGCGACGAAGTGCGTTACTTGCCCCAGTTCCCCAATCCGTTTGAGAAGAAACTGGTCCCCGGCGACACGCACGCGTGTTGCTCGTTCTGCCAGCACATGGTGAGCCTGGACTATGACACATGCCCGCACTGCAAGGCTCCCATCCTGAAATAACCCCGCAAAAACGGACAACCACACGCGCGCAAACATAATATATAAGGGGGGGCAGTGGTTCTGTGGGAGATGAAAAAGTTTTCGTTTTAATGGAGGTTCGCTAGTCGCGGCACGGACTCTAGTGCCTGTGACACTGCGGACAGCACAGGAGTGCAGTCCCTTACTCTGCTCACTCCATTGAGCTAGCCTATCAGCTCGGTTCGTAGCGAAGTGGCAAAAAATTAAACTTTTAAACCTTTAAACCTTTAAACCTTTACAAAAAAATTCGTATCTTTGCACTGTAATTCCCTAACCCCTTCAAAAGGTTTATGATAACATTCTTCAAAAAAGGTGCAAAAACCGTTTATGCGGTTGAAAGCGATCACACCCTTTCTCCCTCTGAGACAAGTAAGATGGAGTGGCTCTTGCAGGGCACTCTTGTTGAAACCCAGGCTCTGGCTGGCACGTTTGTCGGCCCCCGCCGCGAAATGATAACTCCCTGGAGTACAAATGCCGTTGAGATTACTCAGAACATGAGTGTCAGCGGCATTTCTCGTATAGAGGAGTTTGCTGTTGCCCGCGGCAAGGAGCCCGAGCACGACCGCATGTTGCAGCGAGTTTACCACACGCTGGATGCTGACGTGTTCACCATCACCCACGAGCCCGATCCCATTGTCTATATCGAGAACATCGAGGAATACAATGTGCAGGAAGGCCTCGCCCTCAACCCCGAGGAGATGGAATATCTCAAGGGACTGGCAAAGAAACTGGGACGTCCGCTCACCGACAGCGAGGTGTTCGGTTTCTCACAGGTGAACAGCGAGCACTGCCGTCACAAGATCTTCAACGGCACCTTCATCATCGACGGTGAGGAGAAGCCCATGTCGCTGTTCAAGCTCATCAAGAAGACTTCACAGGAAAATCCCAACGGCCTCATCTCGGCCTATAAAGATAATGTGGCATTTGTGGAGGGTCCCGCAATCGAGCAGTTTGCCCCCGCAACAGCCGACGGTCCCGACTTCTTTGAGGTCAAGGACATCCAGAGCGTGATTTCGCTCAAAGCCGAGACTCACAACTTCCCCACCACAGTAGAGCCCTTCAACGGCGCTGCAACCGGTAGCGGCGGCGAGATTCGTGACCGTCTGGGTGGCGGACGCGCCAGCCTTCCTCTGGCAGGTACTGCCGTCTACATGACATCATATGCCCGTACCGAGGCCGAGCGCAAGTGGGAACAGTGCACCATGCCTCCCCGCCCCTGGCTGTACCAGACTCCCGAGCAGATCCTCATCAAGGCCAGCAACGGTGCCAGCGACTTCGGCAACAAGTATGGACAGCCCCTCATCTGCGGTTCGCTGCTCACATTTGAGAACAACGAGGATAAGGAACCCTATGCTTACGACAAGGTCATCATGCTTGCCGGCGGTGTAGGCTTTGCCAACTCTCGCGACGCCCTCAAGGGTCATCCCGTGGCTGGCGAGAAGGTTGTGCTCATGGGTGGTGACAACTACCGCATCGGTATGGGCGGCGGCGCAGTATCGAGCGTCAACACCGGCCAGTATGACAACTCCATTGAGCTCAACGCAGTTCAGCGCGCCAACCCCGAGATGCAAAAGCGCGTCTCTAACGTTATCCGTGCCCTTGCCGAGGCCGACGAGAACCCCATCGTCTCTATCCACGACCACGGCGCAGGCGGTCACCTCAATGCCCTGAGCGAGCTCGTTGAGGAAACCGGCGGCCGCATCGACATGAGTCAGCTCCCCGTGGGTGATCCCACACTGTCGTCTAAGGAAATCATAGGCAACGAGTCGCAGGAGCGCATGGGTATGGTTGTAGAGCAGAAGGATATCGACCACATTGCACGCATCGCCGAGCGTGAGCGCGCACCGATGTATGTTGTGGGCGAGACCACAGGCGACGACCGCTTCGTCTTTGAGCAGAAGGACGGCGTCAAGCCCATCGACCTGGGCATGAACGACATGTTCGGCAGCTCTCCCAAGACCGTTATGGTTGACGAGACTGTTGTAAAGAAGCACAAGGCCGTAAAGACCGACAAGAAACTCATCGACCAGTACCTGGAGAACGTGCTGCAGCTCGAGGCTGTGGCCTGCAAGGACTGGCTTACTAATAAGGTAGACCGCTCAGTCACCGGCCGCATCGCGCGCCAGCAATGCCAGGGCGAGGTTCAGCTCCCCCTGAGCGACTGCGGTGTCGTTGCACTCGACTACACCGGTACTGCCGGTATCGCGACCTCAATAGGCCACGCTCCCCAGGCAGCTCTCATCGATCCCGCTGCGGGCTCGGTGCTCTCAATCGTTGAGTCACTCACTAACCTCGTGGGCGCCAACCTTAAGGAAGGCCTCAAGAGTGTATCGCTGAGCGCTAACTGGATGTGGCCCTGCCGCAACAAGGGCGAGGACGCACGCCTCTACAGCGCCGTGAAGGCTTGTAGCGACATGGCATGCGCACTGGGCATCAACATCCCAACCGGCAAGGACAGTCTGTCAATGACACAGAAATATGGCAAGAAGAAAGTTATCGCTCCGGGCACAGTAATCATCAGCGCAGCCGGTGAGGTTAGCGACGTGAAGAAGACTGTTTCGCCCGTTCTGCAGAATGTGAAGAGCGGTCTCTACTACGTTGACTTCAGCGGCAGCGAACTGCAACTGGGTGGCTCGGCACTGGCACAGTCACTGGGTCAGGTGGGCGACAAGGCTCCCATGGCAAGCCCTGAAGTTGTCAAGGCGGCATTCAATGCTGTTCAGGAACTCGTAGCCAAGGGTCTGCTGCTCGCAGCACACGACATCTCGGCCGGCGGTCTCATCACTGCATTGCTCGAGATGACGTTTGCCAACGTCAATGGCGGTCTCGACCTCAACCTCGACGCACTGGGCACCGATCTCGTCAAGGTCCTCTTCGCCGAGAATCCCGCACTGCTCATCCAGGTAGCTCCCGGCAAGCAGAGCAAGGTAGAGCGCATCCTCGCTGCTGCCGGCGTGAAGTTTGTCTTCATCGGCCAGCCTCAAAGCGAACGCACCGTTACCGTCAACCACGACGGTGAGCAATATATGTTCTTCATCGACCACCTGCGCGACGTGTGGTACAAATCGTCCTATCTGCTCGACCGCGCACAGAGCGGTGGCCGCTGGGCACAGGACCGCTTCGAGAACTACAAGAAGCAGCCCCTGCGTCTGCGTCTGCCCAAGGGCTTCACTGGCCGTGCAGCCGACCTGGGTATCACCGGTAGCCGTCACGAGCGCACAGGCATCAAGGCAGCCATCATCCGCGAGAAGGGTGTGAATGGCGACCGTGAGATGGCTTACTCACTCTACTATGCAGGCTTCGATGTTAAGGACGTTCACATGACCGACTTGATGAGCGGTCGTGAGACTCTCGACGATGTTAACATGATCGTCTTCTGCGGTGGTTTCTCTAACAGCGACGTGCTGGGCAGTGCCAAGGGCTGGGCCAGTGGATTCGTATGGAACGAGAACGCCAAGAAGGCACTCGAGCGTTTCTATGCCCGCGAGGATACCCTCAGCCTGGGTATATGCAACGGTTGCCAGGTGATGATTGAACTCAACCTGCTCAACCCCGAGTATGCTTCACAGCCTCACATGGACCACAACAACTCTCACAAGTTTGAGAGCTCATTTGTCAACCTTACAATCCCCCAGAATAACTCAGTGATGTTCAAGTCGCTGAGCGGTAGCCGTCTGGGCATCTGGGTGGCTCACGGCGAGGGCAAGTTCAACCTGCCCGAAGGTGCCGACAAGTATAACATCGTGGCACAGTACAGCTACAAGAGCTATCCCGGCAACCCCAACGGTTCGCCCCGCGGCATCGCCGGCATCGCAAGCGCCGACGGCCGTCACCTGGCGATGATGCCCCACCTGGAGCGCGCTATCTTCCCCTGGCAGTGTGCATGGTATCCCCAGAGCCACAAGCAGGACGAGGTAACCCCCTGGATCGAGGCCTTCGTCAACGCCCGCAACTGGATTGCCGAAATGGTAAAAGGTTAATGGGTTAAAAGGTTAATGGGTTAATGGGTTAACGGGTTAACTAAAGGAACCTTTAAAGAATAATGAATATAGGGAGTCAATCACGGCTCCCTATTTTTTTTGCCAACATTTTGTCCTTTCTACTAAAAAAGTATAAGAAAGAGAGGAATTCAAGATATTTTCTTCCATATATTAAGTCAATTCATTATATTTGCAGTCACAATTGCAGAATTAAACAAATTGTGTTAAATTTTGCAAGTCAAAAAGCAAATATATGGCACGAATTGAAACTAACGATTATATAGATTGGATTAACCAAAGAGCAATGAGAGGCAAGTCGTTCTTTAATAAGGATGACTTTAAGGGTGCTTTTGCCAATATAACAGAAGGGGCTCTGGCCGTTGCTTTAAGCAGATTGGTTGGTGCTGGACGGATAGTGTCGCCTTGGCAGAACTTCTATGTCATTGTCCCTATTCAGTATAAGTTGAAGGGAGAGGTTCCACCATCATATTATATTGACGAATTAATGCAGTTCCTGGGAAGGAAATACTATGTGTCGCTCCTAACAGCTGCAGGTCTGCATGGGGCAGGTCACCAAAGGGCAATGTCCTTTTTTGTTACCATGGACGGGACAGCATTGAGAAACGCGGTGAGAAGTGGTACTAAACTGCTTTTATTCCAGAAAAAGAACATAGACTTGCGCTTTACTCATGAGGTGAGAACCGAGGGAGGATACATGAATGTTTCTTCTCCCTTGATGACGGCCCTTGACCTTGTGCAAGATGAGCGCAAGGTGGGCGGTTTAAGCCGTGTGGCTGAGATTCTCTATGAACTTGCTGAAAAATTTGAACTGAACGAGGGGCAGCTGGAGTTAATCAAACAATATGGCAGTCCAATATTGCAAAGGCTAGGCTATCTGCTAAGGATGCTGGAACTCGATGAATTAGAGAACCAATGGTTTGACCTTTGCAAGAAAGCAAGCGTTAAGTTTAAGTATGTCGCACTTAAGCCTTCGGTAGAGAAGCACGAGCACGATGAGCGTGACAAGCGATGGAAGATAATCATTAACCATGATATTGATATTGACGATATATGATAAAGGAAAGATACATAAGAGAATGGAATGAGTTCGTTCCATGGAAGGACATGCTGATGGTGGAGCAGGATTTGATTATCTGCCGTGCTTTGGTAAGCATCTTCAGCGATGACTTTTTGAGAGAGAATCTGGCATTCCGTGGTGGCACAGCTCTGCATAAGTTGTTTCTCCAACCTCAACCTCGATACAGTGAGGACATCGATCTTGTGCAGATTAAGCCAGGACCCATCAAGCCTATAATGTTTCGTCTGGGAGAAGTACTTGAGTGGTTGCCCAACCGTACTACACAGCAAAAGAAACACAGCAACCGCCTGTGGGTTCACTCCGCAGTACAGCGAACTTGAGACACTCTATGAGACCTATGCCGACAGGGGTGTTGAGATTCTTGATTTCCCGTGCAACCAGTTCGGTGCACAGGCTCCCGGCACCGACGAGGAGATACAGCAGTTCTGCGTCCTCAACTTCAACACCAGGTTCCCGCGTTTCAAGAAGATTGACGTGAACGGTGACAACGAGCTGCCGCTATACACCTATCTGAAGTCGCAAAAGGGATTTGAGGGATTTGATATGGAGCATCCTCTGGCTGCCCTCCTTGACGAGATGTTCCGTAAAGCCGACCCCGAATATGACAAGAAGCCCGATGTAAAATGGAACTTTACCAAGTTTCTTGTCAACAAAGAGGGAAAGGTTGTTGCACGCTTTGAACCCACGGCAACGATCGACATGCTGGCTCCTGCCATCGAGGCATTGCTGAAATGACGCCAACACACAACTAAAACTACCACACATGAAATCAACATTCAAGAAGATAAAGCAATGGCTCAGCAGGTTGTCGTTCCGCACAGGAGTGATAGTGCTGTTGTGCTGCATACCCTGCTACATACTCTCATTTGCCCAGATGGCGCTACCCATCTCGGTAAAGATGAAAGGTGTGTTGTGGTTCATACTTTTCGGCATGGCAAAGACATTCCAGTATGGCGGAATCACCATCCTGGGCGTAGAGGGTGTAAAGAGATTTAAGCAAAAGTTCAAGAAACAAGAAAACAAATAACACAATAATATATTATGGCAAACAAAACCTATCAATGCGAGAATTGCAAACTGCGTGCTAAGTATGACAACAACCCCAAGTCGCTGGCCGGTCGTTTCTGGCGCTGGCACATCAACTTCTGCCCCGGCTGGAAAGCATACTTCACATCGCTCGACGATGAAAATAAAGAGGCTTTGCGTGTCAAGTATAACTTCAGGTGAGTTCTATTAATTATGAGAAAAGATAAATTATTATTTCGGTCGCTTTTGAGCCTGTTTTGGTATCTTTTTGACATTCAGTCGGTCATGAAGCCCGCTTCACTCCCTCTTCATGTCAAAAATCTACTCAAAACACCTCTCAAAATCGCCTCGACATAATTAATAGAACCCACCTTCAAGAAATACTGACTCCCCTCGCTACAATAGCCTTATTAGTGTTACTTCAGTTCTATTTCGCCCTCAAAGGCAGTGGTGGCGGGGCCGGTCATGTAGACATGGTTGTCGTCCTCGCGCCACTCAATTGAGAGTGTGCCACCGTCCATCACTATGTCGCTGTGTCTAGATGCCCTGCCGGTGTGACATGCCGCCACTGCCGTTGCACACGCTCCGGTGCCGCATGCCAGCGTGATGCCCGAGCCGCGCTCCCACACCCGCATCCTGATGCTACCGTCGTCCATCACCTGGGCAAACTCAATGTTGCAGCGCTGTGGAAACAATGCGTTATGCTCCAATGCAGCGCCATACCGGGCAACGTCAAGATGCTCCACGTCGTCAACGAAGCACACAAAATGAGGGTTGCCGGTTGACACAAACGTACCCTTGAAAGTGCGGTCCAGCACCTCAAGCGCCAGGTCGGTTGCTGTGCCGTCACTGGTAGCACACTGCTCACAGCAAGCCAGCACAGGCTCCTGCATATCGACGGTCACGCTCGTCACTTCGCCGGCTTCATCCAGGTCCATAGCGAGCACCTTTATGCCCGAGGGAGTCTCAAGCCTAATGGGATTAGCGGCAGTGAGATGCTTGTCGTGCAGATACTTGGCGATGCATCGGCATGCGTTGCCGCACATCATCGCCTCAGAGCCGTCATTGTTGAAGATGCGCATCGAGAAGTGTGCCTCAGGCATCGACGCGCGGCCTATGAGCACAAGGCCGTCGCTGCCCACGGCAAAGTGCGCACGACTCCACTCCACTGCCGCAGCCGCGGGGTCCTCTATATTATAGTCCATGGTGTTGACATAGATGTAGTCGTTGCCGGCACCATGCATCTTAGTAAACTTAACTTTCATGTTATCAATCTTTTCAGCGGTGCAGCATCGTCCACTGCTGCCCCACTCTATCTGTCATCTGGTCACTTGAAGAGGAGAGGGAGAAACTGTGAGAGGTAGATGCGCCAGTTGCGCCACTCATGGCCGCCCTTGGTTTCCACATAGGTGTACTTCATGCGGTTCTTGTCGAGCATGCGGGTAAACTGTGCATTGTCCTTGTAGAGGAAATCATCCTCGCCTATGCCTATCCAGTAGAGCCTGGGGCGCTGCTGGAATTGCACTTTGAGTTTCTCGGCAAGGTTGTCATATACAGGAGACTGAACGCCCTGCTTGGGTGTGACGGCCGCCGAGAAGAGTCCCACATAGGCATAGTCGCTGGGATTGTTTGCACTGATGTAGAGCGAGTGGTAGCCGCCCATCGACAGACCTGCGATGGCACGGTTGCGCTTGCTCTTGAGAGTGCGGAAGTGGGAATCAACATAGTTGACAATGTCGCTGAACGAGGTTTCAAACGTGCCCTCCATCCACTTCTGGTGGGCAAATGTGGGGTTTACGAGTCCCGTCTCGGCTGCTCCAGGAGCAGCATTCTCGTCGACATTGCCGTTGGGCATGACGATGATCATGGGTGCGGCCTGCCCTGACGCGATGAGGTTGTCGGCAATCTGCGCTGCCCTGCCGTGCTCAAGCCAGGCAGTCTCGTCACCGCCCGAGCCATGAAGCAAATACAGCACCGGGTAGCGAGTGTGCCCTTCTTCATATCCGGCTGGGGTGTAGACGCTCATGCGGCGCTTGGTGCCCAGCGTGGGCGAGTCATACCACACCTGCGACACTGTGCCGTGAGCCACGTTAGTGACGCTATAGAGGCAAGGCTGCTTGTCACCGTCGATGATAAACATGTTCATCACGGTGGACACGTCGCGTATGCTGTACACGTTGTTCATGTCGTTCACTTTCACACCGTCGACGATGAAGTTATAGCGGTAAAGCTCGGGCTCGAGCGGAGCTGTGGTAAAAGTCCATGTGCCATCATCCAGTCGTGTCATTGTGGTGTCGCTGGTGTAGTCCAGATGCAGGCGCACTTGACGCGCCTCGGGAGCCTTGATCGTGAAGGTCACCGAGTTGTCGTTGTGTATTGAGGGAGCGCCTTTAGCTCCGCCTTTGAGTTCCTGCTGTGCACTGGCTCCTAACACAGAGAGTGTTGCAGCCGCAACCAGTAATAGCTTTTTCATATCTATATCAGGTGTGTTGTGTTAATATTCCTTTTTCAATGCTTCGCGCAACATCTCTCGCCAGTCTTCACCATTGCCGGGCTGCAGGGTGTGTATGCCCAGAGCCGCAGCGGCCTCCACGTTGTGGGGGCTGTCGTCAATGAAGATGGTCTCCTCGGGCTTGGCATTCTCGCCCTCCAGCATCATCTCAAAGATGCGAGCATCGGGCTTCATCACCTTGCACTCATAGCTCAGATAGAGATGGTCAAAGTAGTGGTCAACGGGATTGCCGTTACCGTCAAAGTCGTTGCTGCGTGCCCACTGCATCATGTAGGGGTTAGTGTTAGACAGCAGGCTCACGCGGTAGCCCTGCTTGCGCAGGTCCTGGATTTCGTCCAGGATGTACTGGTGCATGCACTTGTAATATCCCGTCCAGCCATAGTAGCAGTCGTCGAGGGTCATCTCCTTGCCTGCCAGCTTGCTCAGCTCGCGACGAAAATCCTCGGCGGTAATCTGACCGCTCTCAAGCTGGCCGAAGATACCCACCTGGGTGAATGCATCAAGGTAAGACTTGGCATCGGCAAAGCCCACCTCGTTGAAATGCTCGATGGCGCGGTTCTTGTCTATCTCAAAGACGATGCCACCAAGGTCAAATACAATATTTTTGATTTTGCTCATGATTCATTTATTTAACTATTGCAGGTGCAAAGTTAATGAATTTTTGGCACAGTATTTGCATATATACTTAAAAACAACTATTTTTGTAACAGCTAAAACAAACACAAGTTATGGGACTGTTTTATACTAAGAAAAAAGAAGAAGACAAGAATGCCATCGACTTCATGGAAGTGAGGGATGCCCAGCAGGCAACCCAGGCCATCACTACAGGACAAGTGGTGTCGCCCCTACCCTATGACGTAGAGAAAAAGCGCCACATCGACCGCCAGGTCGAGGTTGAACAACGTCCCAAGTAATGTTTTTGGGGTACAGAATAAAAAACACAGGAGGGCTCATCGCTTGATGAAGACCCTCCTCGTTTTGTAATAGTACTATCAATATTATTTCAGTTCAGTAGGTTATCTACTTGTAAAAGAAACAAATGTCATTCATAGACTTTGGGGATTGTCTTGCCCTTGAGCACTGAGATGGCGTTTTGGGCAAGTGCCAGCAGCTCGTCTTCGCCGGGATAGACGTGGGTGGGCGCCAACCATGACACACGCTCCATGATGCGCTCGATGAGGAACTCCCAGCGCGCCATGCCGCCTGTGAGGATGATGGCGTCAATCTTACCCTTGAGTACAGCAGCCTGTGCCACAATGTTTTTAGCAATGTGATAGGCCATCGCCTCCACATAGAATCGCGCCGTCTCGTCACCGTTAGTTATGCGTTTGTCCACCTCGAGCATGTCGTTAGTGCCCAGCAGCGCCGTGAGTCCGGCTTGACCCGCGATGCGCTTGAGCAGCTCATCCTCAGTAAACTTGCCGCTGTAGCACAGCCTGATGAGGTCTACTGCCGGCAGCGAACCGGCACGCTCGGGCGAGAAGGGTCCCTCGCCGTCGAGTGCATTGTTCACGTCTACTGCCTTGCCGTGGTCGTGAGCAGCAATAGAGATGCCTCCGCCCAGGTGGCACATGATGAGGTTGAGTGCCTCGTAAGTGGTGTGGTGCTCACGGGCATAACGGCGTGCCATGGCGCGCTGGTTGAGAGCGTGCCAAATGCATATGCGCTTCATCAGCGGTGAGCCGCACACGCGGGCATAGTCGTTGAGCTCATCGGTCACACCGGGATCGGCAATGAAGCTGCGGCAGCCTGGTATCTCGCTGGCTATCTCATGGGCAATGAGGCAGCCCAGGTCGCAGGCATGCTGATGGTCGGCCTTGCGGGCATCGTCCATCATTTTTTCGTTTACTTCATACACACCGCCGCTCAGCGGTTTGGTGAGTCCGCCGCGGCCTATCACCGCGTCAAACTTGAAGGGTATGTCGTTGTTCTTAATCTCGTCGAGAACAAGTTGCTTGCGAAACTCAAACTGGTCAGTAGCCTTAGTGAAACCGGCAAGATCCTGAGCATTGTGCTTGATGCTCTTGACCAAAATGGGAGTATAATAGTCGTAGACTGCAATCTTAGTGGATGTTGAGCCTGGATTAATGACAAGGATTAGCATGGGGTTGTAAAAGTTTAAAAGTTTAAAAGTTTAAGGGGTTAATGGGTTAATGGGTTAATGGGTTAATGGGTTAAAAGTTTAACCGTTTAAAAGGGGTTAAGGGTATAGTTATGCACACACGGCGGCCACGGCCAGGCTGTAATACTTGGACTGGGTGCTGTCGCTGCGCGACGATACCACCACGGGAGCCGCAGGTCCTTGCAGGATGCCGGCAGTTTGTGCCCCTGCAAACAGTGTGATGGTCTTGTAGAACGAGTTGCCAGCCTCGATATCGGGGAAGATGATTGCATCGGCACGGCCCTCGATGGGCGAATCGATGCCCTTGGTGCGCATGCTCTCGAGGCAGCACGAAGTCTTCACGTCAAGCGGTCCGTCCACTATACATGAACCGAAGGCTCCGTCTCGTGCCATCGCTGCTATATCCTTGTATCCGGCAGTGAACGGGAAATGCTTCTCGTTGACTTTCTCGCTGCAATGGATGAGCGACACGCGCGGCTCCTCATTGCCCAACTTGTGGCACATACCCACCACATATTCTACCTGTTTAATGCGCTGCTCGTGGGTGGGATAAGGTATCACCGCCGCATCGCTGAACAGCAGCAGGCGCTCATAGGTGGGGATTTGGGCAACAGTGACATGGGTGAGGATGTTGCCCTTGGGCAATATCCCGGTCTCTTTGTTCAACACGGCGCGCAACAGGTTGTCGGTGTTGATGAGACCTTTCATGAGCACATCGGCCTTGCCCTCACGCACCAGAGACACAGCAATTGCTGCAGCCTCGTCGGGCGACGAAGCAGGCACCAGGGTGATGTGATCAGAGTGCGGATGCAAAAACTGCTGGTGCTGCAACACCTCGTTGCAACCCACAAATATCGCATCAATGAAACCGTCGGCCAGTGCTTGGGCCACGGCATGCTGAGTGGAATCATCGGCCGCCCACACTACGGCAACTTTTTTTCTCATACCTACACTGGCAAGATTTTCTATCAACTCGCCAAAGGTGGCTATATATTTCATATTATAAGGCTTAAAAGGTATATTAGTTCTATGATGCAAAGATAGTTTAAATTTTACACATGTGCAATACCATAATTGTGAATTTTTATTGTGTAATTATGCTGTTCATTTCAAAAAAAAATGTAACTTTGCAGTGTTTACTAAAAATTTAAAAGTTTAACTCATGAAGAAATTACTATCAATAGCATTAGCGCTGGCTGCAATGTCAGTTTCAGCACAAAACGCTGGCTTGAAAACCGAAGGAAAATCTGCTAAAGACATCGTCCCCGCAAGCTGGGAAAATGTTCATAGCGTAGTTAAAGACATCAACAAAGACGGCATCAAGGACCTGGTGGTGCTTGCCATGCCCACAAATGCTGACAAAATGCTTAAGCGCGAGGACGGATTTGTTATCAACATGAACGAACCCGTGGTTGCTGTTTATCTGGGTAAGAAAGGCGGCGGATACAAATTGCTGCGCAAAGCCACTAACGTGATTCCGGCACAGGACGAATTTTTCTTTATCGAGAACAGTAACATCACCGTGAACTCTAAGGGCGTTATCACAGTATCTTACAGCACTTTCAGCTCAGCGGGCAGTTACACAAACAACACTCGCAAGCTGCAGTATCGCTACCAGAACGGCGACGTCTACCTGATCGGTGTTGAGGATTCAGGACTCAACCGTGCTACACAAGCTACAACGGTAGAAAGCACCAACTTCCTCACCGGTAAGAAGAAAGTAAAGGACGGTGGCAAAGAACGCTGGGAAAAAGTGGGCAAGAAACCGCTGCTCAAGCTGGGCGAAGAATTGGAATAATCCCATTATAATAAGGCAGGTTCTTTAAACCCACCCATACAAGAAACAAAACAGGCTCGCACAACACCATTTGTTGCCGCGAGCCTGTTTTTTATCTGCGTCATCGTGCAAAAAGGCATCAACGGATTTTCCTCTAGATGGCGTTTTATAGTGCACGTATATAGGATCAGCGGATTTTTCTGGTTGGTAATTAACGACGACAAAGTCGTCACATTGCATCGTAACCGATTCGGAACAAAGGTGTATATAGCTACCGACCTCGAAGGGGTCGCACAATATACGAAACTTATCCCATGCCTTTAGTTATGGTATAGATAATTAAAAGGAAAATGTCATAGTAGATAACACTCAGTTAGATACTGAGTGTGCGCCATGGCATGGGATGCCGTCTCGAAGCGTGCTTCGGCCTGCATCCCATGCCATGACCCACATTGTGCTTAACCACAACTGTCATCCACTATGACGAAAATGCGGCTACGCCTAATAAAATACAAAAAATCTTGAATCTGGGATTTTCCTCTAAGTGTTTTATAATGCGCGTATATATGGAGGGGGGCACTACGATGTAACTTTACTGCAATACTCCTTTTTTTGCATAATCCCCGCGCGGATCTTATGGATAAATCATATGATTATTTATTTTTCCAGATTAAAATCGGCGATCTCTGCGCGCGAGATAATCCCCATTGGTGTATATTTTTGTGTGTTATGCCTCGGCTGTTTCGGTCTCAGGCGAGACAGTTTCGGTCTCTGTCTCAGATTCTTTAGCAGCCTGTTCCAACAGGTGTTTCTTGAGCTTGTTGCACATGGGCACAAAGATGATCACCGACACTATGCCCGAGATGATGGCACACAATGTGGGGATGATCATGTTGAAGAACAGCTCAATATCCTGCTTGGCAAGCACAATCGAGAACCACTTGATGGCCTGGCGGCGTATCACGATGAACAGGGTGCGCGAAACCTTAGCAATATATCTGGGGCCCAGGCGCTTCACCAGCTGCTTGCTCAGCCACCCCACTACACTCTTCATCCTCTGCAAGATAGGGAACTTACCCAGCATGAGGCCCGACGACTCTATTGAGGCTATCATCTCCACACCCTCATCTTCGTGGTCGGTAAGGTCAAGGCCCTCGCCATAGAGCTGCATGATTTGCTGCATGGCAATGTACAGAGCTACCTGGAATATCGCAAGGTCAACGACGATTGCCACCACGATGCTCCACAGGTCTTCAGGAAAAGAGGTGACAAACGATGTGACAAACACGACAACGGCAAAGCGATTGATGATAGACTTGTAGCACTTGCGCTGCTGCTCCTCAGTGAGCACTTGCGACAGCGAGGTGTCAAGGGCCTTCTGCACCATCTCCTCCTCATTCTCGTCGCTATAAAAGCGGCGCACGACACGGCGCACATATCGCTCACGCTTGACCTTGACACTGTTAATCTTGAGAAGCCGCGTCAGCAGCCACTCATATCGGTCCATCAGATAATCAAATAAGTTTTTTATCTTTTCAAGCATCGGCGGTTGTCAATTGTTTGTAGTGCAAAGATAATCACAATTTGCCAAACATACCACACCTTACACCCAAAAAATCCACTTGTCTCATAAAAAAATCTGCGTAGAGCGTGATCTGCGCGAGATAATCCCCATTGGTGTATAGTTACAAAAGTTGTATTATATAATTATATGTGTAAGAAAAAATTGCGCAAACGATTGCATCAGTTTTAAATCTTGTACCTTTCACTTAATTGTGAAATAGACAATTATTTCATTAAATTTGCACTCAATGAAAGTTTCAGAGATAGAACATATGCTCTCCAGCCATGGCATTCGCCCCACTGCCAACCGCATTGTGGTGGCTCAGGCGCTGTCAAGTCATGACGGATCATATACTCTGGCTGAGCTTGAGGACACCATAGGAACAATTGACAAGAGCGGCATCTTCAGGGCACTCACACTGTTCAAGGAGCACCATCTGGTGCATGTGCTGGAAAACAGCAGCGATGGCGTGAGATATGAACTGTGCAAGAGCCACAACGACGAGCACGATGACGACACGCACGTGCACTTCTACTGTGAGCGATGCATGAAAACCTTGTGCCTGCCACATTTGAGCATTCCGCAAGTGCAGCTGCCACAGGGATATGAAGTGGCTACTGTCAACTACATGGTCAAGGGAGTGTGTCCTGATTGCAGCCGCAAGCGGTAAACCTGCTCCTAGCCAGCCCTCACTGCCTCTGACTATTTACAAATTGCTAATTACTTTTTACTTACAGATTAAATAAACCTAACACGAGATGAAAAAATTTTATGCTACACTGTTGCTGTGTATGGTTGCGTTGCAATCTATGGCAGCATTTGTGGGTGATCGTACCGACTTCCGTGACGAGACCATCTACTTCGTGATGACAACCCGTTTCTATGACGGCGACAAGTCAAACAACACCTATTGCTGGGACGGTGCCAAGGATGCCGCCAACCAGGACCCCAACTGGCGTGGCGACTTCAAGGGTCTCATCGAGAAACTTGACTACATCAAGGCTCTGGGTTTCACCGCAGTATGGGTAACTCCCATTGTACAGAACGGCTCAGGCTTTGACTACCACGGCTACCACGCTATGGACTTCAGCCAGGTGGACAAGCGCTATGAGAGCGACGACTGCAGCTTCCAGGACCTCATCGACGCTGCTCACGCACGCGGCATGAAGGTGATTCTCGACATCGTGCTCAACCACACCGGCAACTTTGGCGAGGGCAACCTGTGCAAACTCTTCACCCGCGACTACACTAAGCCCCAGAGCGACCTGGACCAGTGCATGATTCCCCTCACCAAGAAGGACGGCGGCAAACTGCAGGACAACTACCGCAGCCTGCCCGGCGGACAGCAGTACAGCGACCGCCTCACCAAGATGAAGAATACCGACAACCAGAACCACGACGTCCACAACCTGTGGCACCACTATGGCAACTTCAACTGGGATGAGCCTAACCGCTGGTGGGCACAGATTGCCGGCGACTGCGTGGACCTCAATACTGAGAATCCCCAGACCTATCAGTACCTCATCGACTGCTACGGTTCGTTCATCAAGATGGGTGTGGACGGTTTCCGCATCGATACCGGCGGTCACATCAGCCGCCTCACCTTCAACGCAGCCTTCTTGCCCGCGTTCCAGAAACTGGGCGAGCAGTACAAGCACAAGCGCCTCAACGGCTGCCCCTTCTTCATGTATGCCGAGGTGTGCGCCCGTTTCCAGGGTAGCGTGACTTATCGTGACCAGCCCGCTCTCTCTCCCTACTTCTACACATGGCAGAGCCCCGCGTCACTGCTCTCAAAGTGGAACAGCGACGGCTCTTACTGGGACAACATCGCCATCTACGAGAGCACCGATCCCTCGACACTCGACAACCAGAACCTGTGTCTGCAGGAGGCTGCACAGAACGGTAGATCAAGCTCACAGCCCCGCAGCAACAACGCATGGCTCAGCGGCAATAAATACCACGCTCCCGACTACAGCCAGGCAAGCGGCCTCAACATCATCGACTTCCCCGTGCACTACGGCTTCAACAGCGTGGGCAACATCTGGGGTCTCTTCGGTCAGGACAACTACTACAACGACGCTACTTACAACGTAGTGTATGTTGACTCACACGACTACTGCCCCGGTCCCAACGACGGCGTGCGCTTCAACGGAGGCACCGACCAGTGGGCCGAGAACATGTCGTTCATGTTCACCTTCCGCGGCATCCCCTGCGTGTACTACGGCAGCGAGATTGAGTTCCGCAAGGGCGTTACCATCGACAAGGGTCCCGAGCTGGCACTTAAGAACACCGGCCGCGCTTACTATGGCGGTTACCTCACCGGCGACCTCAAGGTGAGCGACTTTGCCCAGGTAGAGAGCGCAAGCGGCAATGTGCAGGCTACACTGTCTTATCCCCTGGCTCGCCACCTGCAGCGCCTCAACCAGATTCGCGCCGCAATCCCCGCCCTGCGCAAGGGACAGTATAGCACCGACGGCTGCAAGGCAAGCAACGGCTTCGCATTCAAGCGCCGTTACACCGAGGGCAACATCGACAGCTACGTGCTGTGTACACTCAACAGCGGTGCCACATTCACCGGCGTGGAGAACGGCACCTATACCGATGCAGTCACTGGCGACAAGATCACCGTGACTAACGGCACACTCACTACTCCCTCGTTCAGCGGCAAGGGCAACATGCGCATCTACGTGCTCAACGGCTCCGGCAAGATTGGCCAGGACGAGCCCTTCCTTTACGGCGGTTCTAAGCCCTCTAGCAGCGTTCTGGCATGGGACGGCCACGAGGAGGACGGCGACCCCGACACCAAGTACATCACCGGCGGTGGCGGCGGCGATGACCCCGATCCCATCGACCTCGAGGTTTATACTCCCATTGTCAACGAGGACGACTACAGCGTCTTCTACGAGGCTCCCCTCAACGTGAACAACATCACCACATGGGTATGGTCAAGCAGCGGCAACTACACCGGCGGCAGCTGGCCCGGACAGAAGATGAAACTCATGGGCTGCACACCTGACAGCACCCGCAAGATCTTCAAGTGGGAATATGAAGGCGACCTCACAAGCGAGCCCGCTAACATCATCTTCGTAGTTGACGGCAACCAGACAGCCGACCTCACTTACCGCAACCACGGCTACTATGTTGACGGCACCTGGAAGCGCGAGATCACTAACTATGAGTCACCCGCTCCCACAGTAACCATTGACAAGGGCAGCGGTCGCTATGAAGGCCAGGTAGAGGTTACCATCACCGCAAGCGACGCTAACGCTACCATCGTCTATACTACCGACGGCACCAAGCCCACCGCTAATAGCAAGACTGCTACCGGTATGGTTAAGCTCACATTTGTTGACAACACCGTGCTCACTGCCGGCATCCTCTATGAGGGCAACGTGCGCAACGTGGTATCACGCGAGTATATCCTCCACGGCTTCAACCCCACCACTGCTACCATCTACCTCAAGGATCCGTTTGTAGCTCCCAACAACTGGAACAGCCTCTACTTCTATGCTTGGGATAGCAAGGGCGGTCTGCTGGGTAGCTGGCCTGGAACCAAGATGGGCGATGCCGAGACTAAGGTTGTCAACGGCGACAAGTTCTATTGCCACACCTTTGACGTGACTGCTGAGGACTACACCTTCAACATCATCTTCAACCAGGGCGACGGCAGCCACCAGACAGTGGACATCACCGGCCTCAAGAAGGACACTTACTTTGAGATCGCGTCAACAAGCAACAAGTACACAGTTAACGATATCACCGAGCTCTACAGCCTCGATCCCGCCGACGTGAACGGTGACGGAACAGTTGACATCACCGACATCAACTGCATCATCAACCTGATCATGGGTAAAGAAGACGCTCAGAAGTATAGCAACCGTGCTGACGTGAACGGCGACGGAGCAGTTGACATCGCCGACGCTAACTACGTCATCAACAAAGTACTGAAAGGCTAAGACATGGTAATGTGAGCGGCACTGCCCTCACTCCATCATAATCAAGCAGGAGATGAACACCAGCAACATGTGTTCATCTCCTACTTCTTTTAATGTGGATTATTATTGCCTCACTCGTAAAAAGGTGAGGGAGCGATGAAAAAAAGCGTCAAGAGTATAAAGCGAAAGTAATTTCAAAAGCGTGCCGCAAGGTACGCTACGCCAAACTGACGTTTGGCTAATAACCCCGTACGTGCGAAAGGAGCGCAGCGACTGGAGAACGTGCGGGGTTAGAACAATGGGGCGAAGCCCTTCCGCTCTCCTCGACAGAGGGTTTAAAACACCATCAAAAATATTCAACACTACGACAAACCATTATAAACCAGGAATTCCTATGCTAACTATTAATTCCAAGGCGATTGAGGCCATGGCTTAGGCAATAAAGACAAGGACTGTTGCGTTATCTATAAAAAAAGGACCAGCAATGAAACAACTGATAATATTTCTGTTTTTTGCATTCACTCTGGTGGCATGCGGAAAAAGTTCTGACGACGATCCGGTAGGAACCTATACAGGCAGTGGATACCGAGGGTTGGAACGAATCAGGCTGGACTTTGACAGCGATGGCAATGTGGAGTGCCACGTGGGAGAATCTGACGGGCTGGCCAGTTGGAGCGACGAGGCCTATGGCACCTACTCCACCGACCAGAGCACGATAGACATCACGTTCACAGCAGTCGATGAGGACAACGTGAAGTACAAGTCATTGCCGCTGGAACTATTTGACTCGCTGCGATATTACAAGAGCAGCAACACCATAGTCATGTACAAGGACGGTGCAGCAAGCACGATGGAGCGCCATGTAACCTCCCTGGGCGACTGGCTCACTTTCATCGGGTATATTTTTGCCATATTGTTTCCATTAGCCATCCCGCTGGGAGCGCTGGCAATGTACATCTACCACCGTAAGAAAAAGCAAAAGCAATAAGAGAAACCCTTGACCCGGGATTGCCTTAGTGGCAATGGGATTATTGAGTGATATAGATTTCATCAAATACACTTCACCGCCAAACATTGATTCTTCCTGCTTTATTATCCTGAGATTCACATAAGTTCTATTTCTCCTAATGAATAGCACATATCACACATGTCAAAGAAATGTCACATCTAATAGGTCAAATGGAACACACGCCATTAGACAAATCGCCATAATTTTGCGCATCGTTAACATCATTGACCAGAAGTATGAAGCGACTTGTTTTTATAGCTTTGTCAACATTAGCAATGCGGGCACACGCACAGAACACCGACATGGAACAGGCAGTCACCCCCTGTGACACGACAGAGTTGTGTAACGACACTCTGACTAACACACCCATCACCATATATGATGCTCCTTATTCACGCACTCTCTCCATGCCCGACAAACGTGGAGTGCTATACAACACGGCCGCACTCTATGGAGCTGGTGTTGTAACCCTGGGGGTACTTGAACTACTGCCCGAAGACGCAACAGCATGGAACAAGACCGAGTTGCACAAGACCCCGTTGTTTGAGCGATGGTGGCAACACGTGAGCCACGGCCCCGTGTGGGACCACGATAACGCAATCTTTGACTATGTACTGCATCCATACGGCGGCGCGGCCTATTACATGTCGGCACGTTCGCGAGGCTTCAACATGTGGCAGTCGGCACTCTACAGCGCTGCCGTGTCAACTCTATTTTGGGAATATGGCATAGAGGCCTTCATGGAATACCCTTCTATACAGGACCTCATCATCACGCCTGTCGTGGGCAGCGTGATAGGGGAATGCTTCTACAAAGTAAAACGTCACATCGTTGCTTGCGACTACCGTCTGTGCGGTAGCGGTTTGCTCGGTCACACAGTAGCTTGGCTGGTCGACCCCGTCAACGAGTTTGTCTACCTCTTCACCGGCAATCCCACCCGCCATCACATTCACGCTAACCTCACCACACTTCCCCACCACTTATCGCTGGTCGTTACTTTTTAAGGCTAGTACAAAAATAATCAAATAAATGCCATCAAAGGGACTCCCTCTGATGGCATTTATTTGACAATTCGGTTTCCTTTACCCCCCTAAAAAAGCTTTCCCTCGGTACCCTCTGTGGCTCTGTGGGAGTTTGCTGTGCGGTTAAGGGTGGGTGTAGAAGTCGATCATGCGCTCGATGTGGCGACGGCACACGGGGCAGAACTCGGGGACGGTGTTAGTGCGCATGCGGCAATCCTGCACGCCACGATACACACCTTTCTCCAGGTATCCCCCACCCTCAAAGAGGCCCACGCGGGTGGTTATCACCTTCTCATCTTCACTAAGTGGTGTGGGACGCGGAGTACCCCGTGGTATCATGTCCTCCCACTTGCCGCTGAAGTCTTTGAGCGTGGTCAGGTTGGGTTCCCACGGCTCTGTGTCGCTGTAATACTGCGGGTCGTCGTTGCCATAGGGATACTCGTCGGCAAGACCGGCAAAGCTGTGGCCGAACTCATGCACCACCACCGGACGGAAATGCTTGCCTCCGGTGTAAGTGAGCGTATAGCTGTTGTAGATGCCTCCGCCACCATAGGTATCAGTGTTGGCAAGGATAATGATGTGCTCATAGGGTATGCCTGCAAGCAGGTTGTGTAGCGTCTTGAGGTGAAGCGTGGTGAGATAACGGTTGCTGTAGAACGTGTCGAAGTGGCTGCCCAGCGCTGTGTTGCGCCAGTCGCCCATGCGGGGCACGCTCACGCCACTGTGCTGCGAGGGCGACATCACGGCTACCATGTTGAAGCGGTCGCGCATGCTCTTGAACGGCTCGTGACTGAAAAGCGCATCCATGGCTTCGCGGCAGCGGTCCAGGAACTGGGGCATCTCCTCGGCCGTATATCCCTCGGCCACATAGGCCACCCTGATGCAGCGCATGCTGTCTCTGGCAGCCTGCAGGGTCACATAGGGCGTCACATCCTTGACTCCGTCGCGCACAATGAGGATATCGCTGGGATCCACAGTGTGGGTCATCGTCGATATAATCTGCTGGTGAGCATCGCGCAGGGTCACGGTCACTTCAGCGGTATTGAGCGGAGCCGGCATCAGGAAGACGTTTTCAAATGCCTTGCTGGTCTTCTTTGCCTCGTCGGTTGCAAGCCACTCCTGAAAGAGGCTTGAGAACGAATGCTTGTAGATAACCTCGCCCGACTTGCAGTCACGGGCCACGATGTCGCCGTTGCCCTTGAGCGGCACTTCGGCCATGTGCTGCCGCTTGCCCCACCACCGGGGAGACTGCTTGAGCTCATCCACATAGATGTGCTGACTGCGGGCATCGCCGGCAAAGGTGTAGCACAGCCTAAGCGTTGAGTCACTGAACCACTTGTTAAACTCTTGTGCCTGGCTGCCCAGTGCGGCCAGTAGCATCAGTGCTGATAATATAAGGTGTCGTTTCATTGTCGATAGTTGTTGTGTTACTATTAGTTTATTGTTCCTCTATGGCGTCATTGCGATACTCCAAGATGTCGCCGGGCTGACAGTCAAGCGCCTTGCATATAGCCTCGAGCGTTGAGAAACGCACGGCCTTGGCCTTGCCGGTCTTGAGTATCGACAGATTAGCCTGTGTGATGCCTATCTTTTCGGCCAGTTCCTGTGATGACATCTTGCGGCGAGCCATCATCACGTCTACATTAACTATTATGCTCATAATGCTTCTTATATTGCAAGGTTACTGTCTTCGTAGGCATTGAGTGCCAGCTTGTAGAACATCGCCACGATGAGGATGACGAGCGGCATCACAAACACACTGCCCGTGAGCACAACCTCGCGTGAACCGAAGATTATCTGGCGGTTAGTGTCAAACAGCTCAAAGAAGAAGGCTACCACTGACATGATGTAGAGCAGGCGGGCATTGGTGCTGTTGAAAACCGAGTCGGTGGCTACTCCCCTGAGGCTCTTGTGGATAAAAATATACGACAAAGCAATCATTGCCGCGGTGCTGATGATGTAACCCAGCAGTTCCACCCATTGTACCGGTATAATCTCGGGGTCATCAAACCACTCCACGGGAGCGATGTCGATGCCCAAGTAAACATTAAAGGTGATGATGCCGGCAAAGCGCAACACACGCAGCACAAACAGCACAGTCCACAGTCCCCACAGCGACAGGGCTATGTAACACGCCGTTTTGCTCGATTTGATAATCTTCTTGTCCATAATAAAAATAAATTTATTGATAAACGATAATTATTTTCGGTGCAAAGATATATAAAGCAAATAAACCTACCAAACAAAAAACGAGAAAATTTTATCGAAAAACGATAATTAACATTTGTCCAGAGGGGCAATCCTGTGTAAAAACGAGGAGTTTTTCACTAGGAGCAAGAGACAAAACATAATAGATTATTCTTATATGTCTCAGTCAAAAATAATGGGCAAGAGAGCAAAATATGCCATTTTGTCATTACAGTGTCATGCTTTTGTACTACCCTACCCTGATGGAACGCTTATTGCTTATGCCCATTAAAAAGCGAAAGGAAAATACTATGAACTTTAACAACTTTACAATTAAGAGCCAAGAGACAATTCAGCGTGCCGTGGAACTGGCACGCAGCCGTGGCCACCAGAGCATTGAGCCCGAGCACATGCTCAACGCTATGATGAGTGGCAACGACACCGTGGTCAAGTATCTGCTCCAGAAACTTGACGCTAACACACCTCAAATAGAGCGTTCCATTGAGAACGCGCTGTCACGCCTGCCCCAAGTGCATGGCGGTGACGCCTATCTGAGTAACACCAGCACACAGGTGCTGGACAAGGCCACTAAGGTGGCACAGGAGAATGGCGACCAGTATGTGACCGTAGAGGCTATATTCACAGCATTGTTTATGGTCAACTCGGCCGCTTCCACTGCGCTAAAGGAAAGCGGGATAACACTAAACGAGCTCAAGGCCGCCGTGCAAGAGCTACGCAAGGGCAAGAAGGCCACCCAGCAAGGAGCCGAGGAGCAGTACAATGCGCTGGCAAAATATGCAATCAACCTCAACGAGCGTGCCCAGCAGGGCAAGCTGGATCCGGTGATAGGCCGCGACGACGAGATACGCCGTGTACTGCAGATACTGAGCCGACGCACCAAGAACAACCCCATCCTCATAGGAGAACCCGGTACCGGCAAGACAGCAATCGTTGAGGGACTGGCACAGCGCATCATGCGCGGTGATGTGCCCGAAAACCTCAAGCACAAGCAGGTGTTCTCGCTTGATATGGGAGCTCTCATAGCAGGAGCCAAGTATCAAGGAGAATTTGAGGAACGCCTCAAAGCTGTGGTGCAGGAAGTAACTCAGGCCGAGGGCGAGATAATTCTGTTCATCGACGAGATACACACTCTGGTGGGTGCCGGCAAGAGCAACGGCGCAATGGATGCGGCAAACATCCTTAAACCTGCGCTGGCTCGCGGCGACCTGCGCAGCATAGGCGCAACCACGCTCGACGAGTACCAGAAGTACTTCGAGAAGGACAAAGCGCTTGAGCGTCGCTTCCAAATCGTGATGGTGAACGAGCCCGACGAGGAAAGCGCCATCGCTATCATGCGCGGACTCAAGGAGAGATATGAGAACCACCACAAGGTGCGCATCAAGGATGACGCCATCATTGCCGCCGTGGAACTGAGTCAGCGTTACATCAGCGACCGCTTCCTCCCCGACAAGGCCATAGACCTGGTTGACGAGGCTGCAGCCAAGCTGCGCATCGAGATGGACTCGGTGCCCCAAGGACTGGACGAGATATCACGCAAGATTGCACAGCTTGAAATAGAACGCGAGGCCATTAAGCGCGACGGTGACACACAGCGCATTGCCGAACTGGACGCCACGCTGGCACAGCTGCGCGAGAACGAGAGCGAGTATAACGCCAAGTGGAAAAGCGAGCAGGAACTCATCAACCGCATCCAGCAGAACAAGATCGACATCGAGCAACTCACCTTTGAGGCTGAGCGCGCCGAGCACAACGGCGACTATGCCCGTGTGGCCGAGATACGCTACTCCAGCATAACAAGCAAGGTGGAAGAAAACAAGCGCCTGCAGGAAAAACTCAAGGAGATGCAAGGCGACAAGGGACTCATCAAGGAAGAAGTGGACAGCGACGACATCGCCGGCGTGGTATCGCGCTGGACTGGCATCCCCGTGACCAGGATGCTACAGAGCGAAAAGGAGAAACTGCTGCATCTGGAAGAGGAACTGCACAAGCGAGTGATAGGCCAGGACGAGGCCATACGCGCCATCAGCGATGCCGTGCGCCGCAGCCGAGCCGGCCTCAACGACCCTCGTCGTCCCATAGGTTCGTTCATCTTCCTGGGCACAACGGGCGTGGGCAAGACCGAACTTGCCAAGGCTCTGGCCGACTATATGTTCAACGACGAAAACATGATGACGCGCATCGACATGAGCGAGTATCAGGAGAAGTTCTCGGTGACACGACTCATCGGTTCGCCTCCGGGCTATGTGGGCTATGACGAGGGCGGCCAGCTCACCGAGGCTGTGCGACGCAAACCATACAGCGTGGTGCTCTTTGACGAGATCGAGAAGGCACACCCCGACGTGTTCAACACTCTGCTGCAAGTGCTTGACGACGGACGCCTCACCGACAACAAGGGACGCACGGTGAACTTCAAGAACACCATCGTCATCATGACCTCAAACCTAGGGTCGTCGCTCATACGCGAGCGCTTCGAGCACCTCACCGAGGCCAACCGCGGGGAAGTTATCGAGTCGACACGCAACGAGGTGATGGACATGCTCAAGCGCACCATACGACCCGAGTTTCTCAACCGCATCGACGAAGTGCTCATGTTCTCTCCGCTCAACAGCAAGGAGATTGAGCAGATTGTAGAGATACAGCTCAAGGGAGTGGCATCAATGCTCAAGAAAAACGGCATCATGCTCGAGTTCACGCCCAGTGCTGTTGCGATGCTTGCCCAGGCAGGCTTTGACCCCGAGTTTGGAGCGCGTCCCGTCAAGAGAGCTATCCAGAACCTCGTGCTCAACCAGCTGAGCAAAGACATCATAGCCGGCCGCGTAGACCGCAACAAGCCCCTCACCATCGATGCCTCTGCCGGCACCCTAACAATGAGCAACACCTAACGCAACACCTCCAATAAATGGCTACATAAAAGGGCGGAATGTGGTGGATAGATTCACCTCATCCCGTCCTTTTTTATTATCTTTGTGCCTGTAAAAGAAAAACTGATAGACTCGAGGGAGAACCCTCGAGAACAGTGATGGCAAGGGCGGTAACTGTTCCCGAGGGGAAGCTTCCCCTGCTTTTTGAAAAAGGATATAATGACAAGATTCTTCTTGAAAAATAGCAATTATACCCCCCAAAAAAACAACAAGACCAGAAGCAGCTTCACTCCCGGTCCTGTTATTTTATTTGTGTTAAAACCGTTTTTAATGTATGCTCAAAAGCATTTAGTTGCGTGGTTCTATTGTATAGACATATGATATGTTACTGTAATCAACATACAGCTGAGACTGTCCGTCACTCTGAACACGCAGGCGAATAGTACATCTCACACCATCAGCATCAACACACTTCAGGCTCCATGTTTTTCCTCCGCTAGCATCTGACTTGAACTTATCACCAGCTTCATAAACATCAAATTCCTGTGGTGTAGCACTGTAGATGTTTATTACACTTTTCTCGGTGTTCCACACTACTAAAACGTTGCAGTCTTCCCAGTCAGACCATTCGCCCCAGTTGCCATAGTTGTCAGTCGTACGCAACGCTATAGAAGACGTTTTATACTTATAAACCTCAGCATGTGACACCATCACCGAGCAGACAAGAAGCAAGAGCACAAAAATTATCTTTTTCATATTATCAAGTTTTATTATTAACAATGCAAATTTAATTCAATTTGCCCAATTCCACAATACTTATCCTTAAAAATTGCAAAATCCATGTACAAAATCATATGCAGACCATCAGTATGAGTATGCCATTTGCACGAGGGCAAACTTGAGCCAAAAAACACCATTTATTGGCCCAGGGGGGTCAACCTGTAGATATCGAACAGCTTAGTGTTGACATCATCATCCTTGTCTTGCTCGCTCTGCGGCAGCATCTCAAATGGCATAATGAGCTTGTGCTTTTTTTCCTTTTTCATTTGAGCCTTGTGTCCGTTATCCCACATTTCGGTTTCAGCTCCAGCATAGAGAGGACGGAATCCAAGCAAGAGTTTTTCAGTGTTCCAGCGATTGTGTTCCATACGAGTAAGGTCCTGCACACGCATTGACGAAATCACCTTATTAATGTCTTCCTTAGTGATGTTATTCACATCTCTCAGCCCAAAGGAGCGCAGTTTATAGAACAGCATGTTGGCACTGTAAATGCTTGACCACCTGTCAAGAATTCCACATTTGTTCCACAGTTCCTGAACCTTGAGATGGTCATTGATGTCTACCTCGTGACGTTCTCCATTGACATATTCACCGTAGCAAGCATTGACAAGTTTGCCATATTTGTCAGATATCAGGTTCTCTCTATAGCATTCAGTCATGCGGCCAAAGGCTCTGATATTCTTATATCCGGGAACATTGCTCAGCAGTTTCACTGTTATGGGAGTATCGTTTTGACGCACAAGGATCTGATGTGCCGCCTCGCGTATTGTCTCGGGCAGGCCCATGCACAATGTAGAATTGCGTTTAGAATCGTCTCCACACAACACAATCGTTGTGATTTCGCTATCATCGAGAGCACAAGACTCGAGGTAAGCGTGGATTGAACTGTCATTAGCATTGCCCTTGACAAACTCCCACTGGATGTCCATGAAGTTGATCGGTCCCAGGTGCTTATATGGACTGTCGGCATCGGCGTCGGCAATGGGATCAATCCATCCGGTTTCCCTGTCATTGCACTCTGATGCGTCGACACTGCGCCATCTCGCCAAGTCAAAAAGGCTCCTGTAGCAGTTGCGGAATTCCTTGCCCAGTTCCACAGCATTGCGATCAATGAAGGTAATGTGTGAGCATGTAGAGAAATCTCCCGTTACATAATTGGGGAAATGCAACACATGTGCAGCGTTAGTGGCTATTGCTTTTCCCATCTCGTTAAGCGATATCACGATGAGATGAACATGCTTCTTGCTTGTTGCAGTGATGCCATCACCGTCGAGCGACATATACTCAAAGCCATCGCCAGCCTCGTCACGCACGGGGAATGTGGCAAGTACCTTTTGAGCCCATATCTCGTTGAAGTTGAACGGCAAGAACTTAACATTGCTGTGAAGCATTCTTTGATAGTCCACTGACTGCAGCACCGAGAACATCGTGTGTGAGTTAATCTGCACATGGCATTCTACTGTAGACTCACAACCCTTCATAGCACTGTCAATTAGTTCAACACACTGCATGTTTATGGCATCGTGCTCGGTCTGATCGTCCTCGCCCAACAAGAAGATCTCCTTTACATTTTTGTTAAGGTGCAGTCGTTCGATTTTTTCTTCAGAGTTGATAGCGCCGCACATGACGACTACACGCTTTTCTACCTCATCACTGACATTTGTCTTGATCAACGACCTCACGTCGGCCGTTTTGCGAGAACTCAGCAGCAAGATGTAAGAATGTGGGTATTTGGCATTAACCACCTTGAGCAGTGACGGCAAACTCTTATTGAATCCCAAAATCACAACATGGTTGCTCACGCTGTAGTTAGTATCACCATTTGTATAACGGGCAATGCGACGATTCAAGATATTAGTAAATATAGAAATCAACATGCCACTGAACACCACCGTCTTAGCCAGTGAACAGATAAAAGTGAAGGTCAACGACATGAGATTTCCTCCATTTAAGCCCACAAGCGCACAGAGGACATCACGCATCCTCACCCCATTGTCGTCACCGCTATAAAAACCGGGAATGAAGCTCACTGCCATTAACAGCACATACACAATGACAACAAAAGACAACAGCCAACACAGCTGTTTAACAAACCCCTTGGTAAACGAGCGGTCAAACCGCAAGCCTATGTTTTTTAAATTTTCTATCATCGTTTTTATTTTTTTGTTACAGTTCTAAGTTATTGCCAGGTTTAAGATAATGGTAGCTAGTGGCGTGGGGCGACTGGTAGAGGTGGAACTGGGTGGCCTCGCGGTCGCGACCCCATGTGTGCATGGGGATGAAATGGGCTGTGGGAATGGCCTGGAGAAAGAGGCGTGCCCCCATGGCAAAGTCTCCGCCTATGTTGGGTATCACGGGAAACATCACCAGGTCTACAGTCCTGCCACTCAAACCCTCGGAACTCTCTGAGACCTCCGAGGGTCCATTCACATATTTCTCTATTGCACGCAGGATGACATTGAAGTCGCCCAGGGCCTTGCGCTTGCCTTGTTCGCCCTGCTCTTGCTCAAAGTGCCAGCAGTTGTAGTCTCCTGCATGGAAGATGCGGTAGCCACCTACGTCGACAATGAAGCACACTCCCACGTCGGTCGAATTGAATGCGTGCACCTTTAAGATGTCGTCGACATAATCCTCATCGTGGTGGATGAAGGTGAACGGGTATTCATCGAGATTGAGCGAGCGCCCTAACTTGCGCCTGCACTCATTGGCAATGACAAACCGCTCCACACGATACCGCCCCTGCCACCCAAAGATGTCGTGGTTGAGATGGTCGCGGTGGCTATGTGAGACGAACACATATAGCCTTGATGCACGTTCCAGTATGGAAGGCAGCACATTATGCTCGTCGATGTAATAGTCAAAGACGAGTGTAGCGCCATCTGTTTCAATGGCAAATCCGCTATGTCCCAAACAGGTTACTTTCACAGCTTCATCGTTAACGAAATGCGCTGGCGCTCCACATCCACCGAGAGCACACGCACGCGCACATGCTGGTTGACGCGAACCACCTTGGCGGGGTTCTCCACTCGCTTGTGGGCCAGTTGCGACACGTGCACCAGTCCTTCCTTGTGCACACCGATGTCTACAAAGGCTCCAAACTGTGTCACGTTAGTCACAATGCCGTTGAGCTCCATACCCTCGCGCAGGTCTTCTATTTTGTTAACGTTGTCGTCAAACTCCACAACGCTCACCTGCTCGCGGGGATCACGGCCAGGCTTCTCCAGCTCGTGCATGATGTCGACAAGCGTGGGCATTCCCACCTCGCCCGACACATATTTCTTCAAGTCAATCTTCTCGCGCATCTCCTTTTCCTTGATGAGCTGCTGCACTGTACAACCGCAGTCGCGTGCCATCTTCTCCACGAGGGCATATCGCTCGGGGTGAACGGCCGAATTGTCGAGCGGATTGTCGCTCTCAGGCACACGCAGGAATCCGGCAGCCTGTGTGAAGGTCTTGGCTCCTAGCTTGGGCACCTTGAGGATGTCGCGTCGAGTCTTGAAGTCTCCATTCTCAGCACGATAGTTCACAATGTTCTGTGCAATGGCGGGACCAAGTCCGGCCACATAGGTAAGCAGTTCCTTGCTGGCAGTGTTGATGTTCACTCCCACGCTGTTGACACAACTCTCAACGGTGTAGTTAAGGGCTTCCTTGAGGCGGGTCTGGTCCACGTCATGCTGGTACTGCCCCACTCCTATCGACTTGGGATCAATCTTTACCAGCTCAGCCAGCGGGTCAATGAGACGGCGTCCTATCGACACCGCTCCGCGCACTGTCACATCCTTGTCGGGGAACTCGTCACGGGCTATCTTAGAGGCCGAGTAGATTGACGCTCCGTTCTCGCTCACCACATGCACGTTGACATGGCGGTTGCCATAGTTGACACGCTTGAGGAAACGCTCGGTCTCGCGGCTCGCGGTGCCGTTGCCCAGAGCTATGTCGTGGATGTCATATTTGTTCACAAGGTCCAAGATCAGAGCGGTAGCGCCCTCGGTGTCGTTGGCCGGCGCTGTGGGATACATCACATCGTGGTGCAGCAAGTTACCCTGCTCGTCTAGTGCCACCACCTTGCATCCGGTGCGGAATCCGGGGTCCACGGCAAGCACACGCTTGTGGCCCAGTGGCGGGGCGAAGAGCAGCTGGCGCACGTTCATGGCAAATGTATCGATTGCCTGCTCATCGGCCTTGGCCTTGGCTGCGGTGGCATATTCGGTCTCGATCGATGGCTTGATGAGACGCTTGAAGCTGTCCTCGGCCGCCTCGTCAACCAGTTGTGACGCCTCAGTGCGTCCTTTGACCACTATGCGCGAAATATTGTCCAGGGCACGGTCGTCGTTTATGCCTATACCCACCTTCAAGTATCCCTCTTTCTCACCGCGACGTATGGCCAGCAGCTGGTGCGACGACACTCGCTTGAGTGGCTGCGAGAACTCATAGTAATTCTCATAGTTGCGTCCCTCTATCTCCTTGCCTTTGACAAAGTGCGAAGTGAGCATAGCGTCATAACGGAACGAACGGCGCACCGAGTTGCGCACCTTCTCGTTCTCGCTCACCCACTCTGCAATGATGTCCTGAGCGCCCTTGATAGCATCGTCGGCGGTCTTGACCTCGTCAGTCACAAACTTGGCCGCACGCTGTCCTATGTCATCGCCATGTTGCGACATGATGATGCGTGCCAGCGGTTCCAATCCGCGCTTGCGGGCTGCCTCGGCACGAGTCTGTCGCTTGGGCTTAAACGGCAGGTATATATCCTCGAGCGTAGTGGCGTCCCAGCAGTTATTGATGCGGCTGGCCAGCTCAGGGGTGAGCTTGTCCTGCGCTTCGATTGTCTTGAGGATGGTGGCACGGCGTTTCTCAAGCTCCTTGTAGTAGTTGAGGCGCATGTCTATCGACTGGATGGCCAAGTCGTCCAGTCCGCCGGTAGCTTCCTTGCGGTAACGGCTTATGAAGGGCACCGTGCAACCGTCGTCAAGGAGGCTAACGGTGTTGTCGACCTGATTGACAGGTAAATGCAGTTCTTGAGATATGATAGATGAAATCTTGGACATAGTCTATTTTTTTACGAAAACGTGAACTTTATTAATATTGTAGACCCGGTTAATTCTTGTGGTGGAGGGTGATTAGGGTTATCTCAGGAGGAACGCCTACACGCAGAGGCGGTCCCACCATGCCCAAACCCGTGTTGACATAGAGTGCCTGATCGCCTTCTTCATACAGTCCACCCCACTCGGGATAACGCCAGCTTGACGGTGACCATCTGTTGCCAAAGAGGTTTATGACAAACTGCATGGCATGGGTGTGTCCCGAAAGAGTGAGCGGTGCGTCTTCCTTGCCCACCAACGCCTTGCGCCACATGTAGGGATTGTGCTGCATGTGCACCTTGAACACACCGTCAAGGCCCGCAGTAGCCTTTGCATAGTCGCCATAAACAGGGAACGGGGGATCACCATAGTTGGCTGTTCCCACAATGGCTATACTGTCGTTGCCACGCTTCACGGTTGCTGATGTGTTGTCGAGCAATGTCCACCCGATGCCGCACTGCAAGTCACACAATTCCTTGACATCGGCTGCCTTCTGTTCAGGGGTGAGCATGCGCATATACTCGGCATAGTCATGGTTGCCCAGTATCGAATACACTCCGTCACGAGCCTTGATGCGCTTGAGCACATTAGCAAACGGCTTGGCCTCTTCAACGGTCATGCTCACCAGGTCGCCGGTGAAGCACACTACGTCAGGGGCTAGGGCATTGATGCTGTCGACACACTGCGACACAAACACGGTGTCGTCAAAGTTGCCGAGGTGTGCATCGCTGATGTGGACAATGCGGTAGCCGTCAAACTGCGCAGGCAAGTTGCTGTAATTGAGATCAACGCGGGTGACATTGCTCTTGTATGGGGTTACAATTGAGCCCACGAGCAACGTTACAAGCGACACTACAGCAAGCCCAGCACCTGCAGCCTTTAATAATATTTTAAAGTCTTTTCTAAGGAACCTGATACTACCCAACCCATAGAAAATAGCCCACAAGAATTTGGGAACATTGACGATGAGAAATACAAGCAGACAGCCTGCGGTTGTGGCAAAGTGGGATGCAAACTCTGCCTTGTCTTGAGGCTGCGACCACAATGCCATCACAAGCATCACTACCGCGGCAATCGAGACAGTGTGGTTTAATCCAGCCAGCACGTGCCCCCAGCGCAGCCCGCTCTTTTTCAACTTGCGGCCTATGATCCAGTCAATGACAAATCCCAGCAGGATGAACGCCACAAATGGTAACCAAAAAATTCTCATTGTTTCTACTGATAGCGAGTATTATCAAATCCTATATTTACATGCCCACTTATAGTCCCGGCTGTTCCAGAGGTCCCAGAACAGCCGGTGATCATGTTTACTTCATTGCCTCGAGCTGGTTAGTGAGGGGATTGCTGTACATCTGCAGCATCTTGCTGTAGAGGAAGTAGCGGTCAAAGTCAGTGAGCTTGATGTCCTTGATCTTGTCAATCTGGCTGCCCAGGTACTTGATGAACTCGTCCTTCTCCTCCTCGGTGTACTTGTCGGCAAACTCCTTGTTGTCAAAGAGAATGTCGTGAGCAATGTAGTTAGTCTTGAAGATCTTGTAGTTCTCGTGGATTGCATGGTCGATAATATTGCATATGCGGCTCACAGTGAGCATCTTGTCGAGGTCGGCAGGAATCTTGTCAAGTTCCTCGTTGATGCAGGGGGTAAAGCTGTAATGCACCTGACCCTTGAAGCCCATGATGCCGGTCTGCATGCTGATGAGGTCGTCCTCAGGCGACTTCTTCCAGTTGGGGTTCTTGCTCTTGAGCAGGAACTCACGGGCCTTGAGATAGTCGTTGGGGTCATACTCATAGCACAGCGCTATGGGCGCGATGTTGAGTTCCTTCAGGCTCTCCACGATGCTCTTGTCGCGGTTGCCATAAGTGAGCATCTTGAGCAGGCTCTCCTGAGTGCGGTCGTTGCTGTCCTTGCAGCGTCCCTCACGCTGGGCAATCCACACTGAGCTGTTCTTTTGTGTCACGGCAAAGTGGATATAGCTCGACAGCTGCACTGCGGCGTTGAGGGTCTGTATCTTGCCAAGGTTGCGTTTCACGATAAAGCTGCGGTTGAGGCGCACCAGCTTCTTGATCCAGTCATAGATGAGCAGGTTATTGCCTATGGCCACCTCGCACGACTCTCGGCCGTTGGCGATGAGTATATAGCCCAGTTGCGTTGCATCGAGCACGATGTCGCGGTGGTTAGTGATAAACGTGTAAGGAGTAGCGGCGTCCATGAAGTCGGTACCGCTCCATGTGAGCCCCGACGTGGTTTTCTCAAGCATGCCGTCGATGACCATCTTCATCACGGTTGACTGGAACTCGTGCTTGGAATTGAGCGCAAGCAATATTTTCCTAAGTTTTGAGAACGTGTATTGAGGAGCTATCATGCTCAGAATCTTCTGAAAGGCAGGCTCTTCAACAAGTATTGACATCTCGTTGTGAAAATCCTTGTCGGCAATGGGACAAATATCGGTAAACTCCACAGGAGTCATGATTTCTTCTTTTTTCATACTATTTCTAACAAGTAACAAAATTTAAAGTTCAAAGGTACGAAAAAAAATGCTATTCCCCAAATTTTCAAGGTACATAAAGCGTGAGTCATACAGCACAAAGACATTTTTATAAAAAATAAATCATGAAACATTAAAAAAATGCACAATTCATTTTGAAGTGCGGGGCACTTTCACTAACTTTGCAGATTGAAATAGAAAAAGAAAAATAATGTCACAACAGATTCCATTCCGCGACAAGCATCCATATCTTGTCAACCTTACACTCATCGCAGTTGTATCAGTAATATTTGTGTTCATCACATTGTTATTCATTGATGTGTTCACATCTCACGGACAGGAGAAACTAGTGCCCGAGGTGCGCAACATGCCACTGGAAAAGGCCATCAGCAAACTTGAGTCAGAAGGACTGAAATGGGAAATTGCTGACTCAACCAGCTTCAACGAGAGCTTCAAGCCCGGCGTGATCACCGACCAGGAGCCCAAGGCCGGCAGCTACATCAAGGCAATACGTCCCGTTTACCTCAACGTCAACGCACAGCATCCGCGCATCGTGTCACTGCCCAAGCTGCAAGACATGTCACGCCTGCAGGCACTCGCACAGCTGCAAGCAATGGGATTCAAGACCATCGAAATCGACACCATCGAGTCACCCTATAAGGACCTCATCGTACAGGTACTCGTTAACGGACGCAACGTGGCTCCCGGCACTGGTGTAGCGATCAACGTGCCCGTGCGCCTGCGTGTGGGCGACGGTAGCATTGAGGACACCAACCCCTACAATCCTCTTGACTCTGCTACTATGGACTCAATCCAGAACGAACAGAGGGCTAACGGTACTTTCAACCAGCAAGAGTAATTACTGCTAATCACAACACTAGAGCGTTAGCCACACAATGAACAACGACATCGACAACAACCTGCTCGACGATATGGATCAAATCGCCGAGGGAGCTCCCATACAGCTTGACTTCAGCGACCCGGACTTCTCTGAGAACGGACGCGACTACTGGGAGCACTACCGCTATGAAGTAGAAAAAGGACACGTGCTGCTGCGCATCGACAAGTACCTGGTGGAGCGCATCAAGGGCACGTCGCGCAACCGCATACAGAATGCCGCCGAAGCTCAGTGCATACGCGTCAACGGACGCCCTGTCAAAAGCAACTACCGCGTGCACCCCGGCGACATCATCAGCGTGGTCATGGACCGTCCGCGCTATGAGAACGAGATCATAGCTCAGGACATACCGCTCAACATTGTCTATGAAGACGACGAGCTGCTCGTTGTCAACAAGCCTGCCGGCATGTGTGTGCACCCCGGACACGGCAACTATGACGGCACCCTGGTAAACGCTCTGGCATGGCATTTCAAGGACAACCCCGACTATGACGTCACCGACCCCCGCATGGGACTCGTGCACCGCATCGACAAGGACACATCGGGTCTGCTCGTCGTGGCTAAGACTCCGCGTGCCAAGACAGCGCTGGGAGCCCAGTTCTTCAACAAGACCACCAAGCGACAGTACATAGCCGTGGTGTGGGGCGAGATGAAAGAACAAGACGGCACCGTAACTGGCAACATAGGCCGCAGCCTGCGCGACCGTCTGCAGATGTGCGTATTCCCCGACGGTGACATGGGCAAGCACGCCGTGACCCACTATCACACACTCGAGAACCTTGCCCACGTGGCTGTGGTGCGCTGCCAGCTCGAGACCGGTCGCACACACCAGATACGCGTGCACATGAAGCACATAGGACATCCGCTGTTCAACGACGAGCGCTACGGTGGCAACGAGATACTGCGCGGACTGCGCACCGCCAAGTACGGACAATACATCCACAACTGCTTCGCACTGTGCCCGCGTCAGGCACTGCATGCTAAGACTCTGGGCTTCGTTCATCCCGCAACAGGCAAGCAGATGGACTTTGACAGCGAACTGCCCGACGACATGGCAGCACTCATCCAGAAGTGGCGCGACTATGCCGCCGCCCTCAAGTGACATCCTCCCCCACAGTGTCACAGAGGCACAGAGACTTCAAGACAAAAATAACATAGAAATACCCAAAGGATGCGCATTGCTATACAGCAAGTTAATGCGCATCCTAACTTATTCATTGAATCCACTTACCGGAAAAATGAATCAGCAATAGGACTATCTTGCGCAGATCTAGGTCCTGTTTTTTTTCTTGGTGAACTCGCGGAACTTGGGGACCTTAGTCTATAACCTCTCAAGACAGGTACGATGAGAGGCTGAAAGCCGACACGCACAAAGCTAGGCTTTGGGCACATAACCCCCACCGCCACTACGTTCGGCGGTGGGGGTTAACAATGCTCTGAAACATGCGGTTGTAGACCGCTACCTTAAAAATCAAAGTGGCGGCCTACAGCCGCAAGACAGTAATCATTTTTCCCCTGCCCTGTCTTCGCCCATGCTCAGTTAGGACAGGGTTATGTGCAAAACCAAGGTTCTGCGTATCGGCTTTCAGCCGACCACCGCTTCCCGAATGCAGACTGACTATGCATTCATTCCATTGACTGCGAGTATATTACAACGAACTAAAGAAATCGGCAATCACACCGGCATCCTTGACAAGATAGCCCTGTGAACGCAGCTTGTCGAGGTGATCAATGGCAAACACCTTGCGATACTCCTCATCAATGCATCCCTGCTTGTACCTCTCATACAGGTAACGCCAGTGGGTGCCACCGTGCTTGCTTGAATGCTTTTCCAGTTCCTTGCCTCCGTTTACCACTTTCTTGACAAAGTGGTCATATCCCCTCCAGATGTAGTGATAGATAACGATGCCGCTCATGACCCGGCGACGCGGAAACATGGCTACCTTGTGGTTGCCCATGGAGATGTGCAGGTAGCCTGCAGTGCGGTGGGCCACCTTCGAACGATGTCGTCCAAAGATGGTGTAGCTCGAGAGACCCAGTTCGGCTTGCATTTCAGGGGGAATTGCACGCACACTTTCTTCCCAATTCTTCCATGACGAGTCAGGTGACGGATACATCACACGCATGATGGTAAGCAGCACGTTTCCTCTTGCCTCAATGCATTCCTGCTTGAGCGACCCCAGCGGAGTGTACCAGAACTCGTCGGCATCACAGTTGATGACCCAGTCAGCCTTATACTTGTCCTTGGCCAGCATCACCATGCGGTCAACCCACAGCTTCTGCTCATAGCCAGTGGATGTCTCGTTAATGACCTCAATTATCCACCCCTTTTGCCTGTATTTTTCGATGATGGCAGGTGTGTTGTCGGTAGAATTGTTGTCGGTGACAATGAAGGCATCAACACCCATAGAATGATGAAACTGCAAGTTCTCCTCGAGGATATCACCCTCGTTCTTGACGAGCAGCGTCATTATCAGTTTGGGATCTTTAGGCCGTGAAAAAAAACGTGGCAGTTCCCCCAAACTCCTAAAAAATCGGCAAACGCCTTTCTTTAAAACCGTTCCTTTCAATTTCTATATATAGTTTACGGGAATATACTGTGGCAATAGAGAACATCCTGCCGGGTTATTACTTGCCCTGACCGGCAAGAATCTCGAGTGCCATGTCGAGGATAGTTGTATCCTCAAGGGTTACAAATCCGCCGTCGGGACCGGGCTCTACATGGATACCCATGCCGGTGCCAGCGTCATAGTCGGTGCCGCCAAAGTAATTTCTTACTGACTGCACCTCGATGCCAAGTTTCTCGGCGATAGCGTGCACTGAACCCTCAGGAAGCTGGTTCTTGATTTCTCTCAGTTTGTTGAATGTGATTGTTCTAGCCATATCTAATATTATTTAATTATTTTCAAAATGCGGCCACAATAGCCAGCAGCGCTACACTGAGGCACACAGCTGCGGCAATGGCAAGCGAGGCCCTGTCGCTGTAGGTCAGCGTATCGGCTCCCATCCAGCGACGAGCCATATAGCGCCACAGCTGGTACACAGCCACTCCGCTTACTATGCCCACAACGGCACCACCCAGAATGTCTCCAGGGTAATGCACGCCCAGATACATGCGGCTGTAGCACTGCACGCAAGCCCAAGCCAGCAATGCCCCCAAAGCGGCCTTGTGTCTGAACATGCCTCCCACAAGCACTGCCACGGCAAACGAGTTGGCGGCATGGCTTGAGACAAAGCCATACATGCCTCCCCGGTAGTCACGCACCAGGTGAACCAAGCCTTCCAGACTAGGCTCATGGGTGGGGCGAAGGCGCTCTACAGCGTTCTTGATGAGTCCTGACGACAGCTGGTCGGCACACAGCACTGCGAGCGCTATGGCAAGCACCAGCATCAGTCCATGTCTGCGGCCCTGTTTCAGGCCCACACCCAGGACAACGAGCACAATCAGAGCCCATGAATAGGTCTTAGACAGCATCCACATGAACGAGTCCATGTAGTCACTGTGCATGCCGTTGATGGCAAGCAACCATTGTGTATCCAGTGTCTGCAGGTATTCGAGCATAAGCTTAGATCCTCTCGATGTTCTTGTTCACAATCCAGCCGTGCTGGCCGCCGGGAGTCTCCACGTCATACCACTTGACACCCTGCGACATCACCGAGTCAGTGATAGTGACCTTGTGACCCTCGCCAGCCTCAAATGCCACCTCGCTCTTGTCCTTAGCCACGCGGGGGGCCGTGCTGGCCTTGACGGTGCCGATCATCACTATGGCGTCATTGCGGTTCACTGCCTTGCCGTGCATATAGAATGCACACACATTGGCTATCACACACACAACAAACAGCGTGATGCCGCCAAAGAAACCCGTCTTGCGCACTGTGACATTCTCGGCAAAAACGTATGCACCTATGGCTGTGAGAAGCAACAGGAACGACACTATGCCCATTACAGCCCACGTGTTGCTCGACAGACTGCTCACCAGTCCCAGCATGCGCGCCGAGAAATAGTTTGAGCCGGTATCCTCGTTGATGGCAGCCTTCTCTCGCACAAATTCCAGATTGAAGCGAGCGTCGCCATTGCCCGGGTCGAGCAGCAAGGCACGCTCATAGTAGAGCACTGCCTTGGGGGTTTGTTTAAGGCGGTAATAAGTGTTACCTATGTTATAGCACAACGCCGAGGCTGTGCCCTGTGTCTTCTCAGCCTTGAGATAGAGCTCGAGCGCCTTCTGGTAGTTCTCTCCGGAATAAGCCTTGTTGGCCTGTTCAACCAGGCTGTCGGCAGCCCAAGCGCTCATTGCGGTCATCATGACAAACGCAAGCACCATATACAGTTTATTCTTCATCATGACTTCTGTTTTTTAGCGGGTTTAACATTCTCAAGATTGCCTATCAGGTCGGCAGCCTCGTCCATCACCTTGCCCATGTCATCGCCGGCAAGCTCGGGAGCATACTGGGCAAACTCGCACTGTGCCAGTAGGTCGAGCGTAGCCTTGCGCAAGTCGTCCTCCACTCCATAGTCGCTTAATTCGGCGTCAATATTCTCCTTAGTGAGCTCTGATACAGGGATGCCCAGCTTGTCGCTCAGATATCCCCACATGGCAGTGAGGAGCTCGGCATAGAACTCGGTGCGCTTGCCGGCCTTCATGTGTGCACGGGCACGCTTGAGGCGACGCTGAGCCACCTTGTTGGCACGCTTGGTCTTCATCAGGCCCACATCGGCACGCAACTTGAGTTGCTTGCGGTAGTAAACCATCAGCGCAACCATGACGAGCAACGGCAACAGGTAGTACATCCAGTAAGAAGCACCGTCGACCATAAAGTCCTGTGAGCGGCTCAGACTGATGTCACCCTTGTTGATGTTGCGAATGTCCAAGTTCTTCATGCGGTAGTGGTTAGACGGAGAGCCCTGACCCTTGCCCACCTTGACAGTCGTGGCGGGAATGTCAATGTTCTCATATTTACCGGTCTCGGGATTGAAATAAGTAAACACACTTGCCGGTATAGTAAATTCGCCCGTGTACTGCGGGATGAACGTGTAGTTGATGTTCACTGCACCGCTCACGTCATTGCTCACAGGGGCTACCTGTACCTCGGTCTTGGGATCATACACGTCAAACTCCTTGGGGAACTCGATGGTGGGAGCCTTGATATACTTGATGTTACCTGTACCCTCGATGATGTAGCTGAGTTGCGATGTCTTGTAAGTCTTCAAGTCGGGAGTCACCGCAGTCCTTACAGTAAACTGGCCCACAGCGCCCGTGAATGTGGCAGGACGAGGCTCGGGCAACGGCAGTGCGTTGAGCACCTGCTGGTTAGACTGCACATGCAGTGAGCGGGGAACGGGACGCGAAATGGTTCCGATGGGTGTACTGAAGTTCTCATACTGCACGGCCTCGATGTTATATTCACCCGAGGTGATGGTGAGCTTGCCACTCTGCTGCGGATACAGGATATACTTTTGCAGCAACGCCACCTTGTAGTGCTGTCCGTTGAGTGTCTCGTCAAGGTTGAGACTGGGCTTCATCTGCACTTCTTCAATGAGGAATCCCTCAAATGCGGGCTGCTTGGTCACCTGGAACTGCGAGATGGGATACTTGGTGTAGAGCTTGATGGTGCACACCACTGCCTGCTGCTCATACACACGCGGCTTGTTGATGTCGATGCGCACAAACAGGTCATTGCTGCCCACGTTCTTGCTGGCGTCAAGCGACAGCGGATCGTTGAAGTTCTCTTCCTTCTGTCGATCTTCTTCCATCTGCCTCATCTGCTGTTGTTGCAGTTGCTGCTGCTGGCGCTGCCATTGCTCCTCCTCGCTGGGCATCTTGCCAGCCGAGATCACCTCAATCGAAACCGAGTTAGACTTCAGCACCTTGCCGCCCACGGTGATAGACGCCGGTCCCACGGTAAACTTACCCTTGGAGGTAGCCCTGTAGGTCATGGTATAACCCACCGACGACGAGCTGGACGAACCGCCCGAACTGCTCCACGACTGACTGAAACTCTCAGACACTGCCGGGCCATATATCAGCTTGGCCCACGATACACTGGGCGGAGCAAATCCCTGCCCCTCACCATTTTTAAGCACAAACTCAATTTGGAATGTTGCGCCCTCCTCTACCTTGCTGGGCGCATGCGCCGTGAATGAAACGGCTTGTGCCGTCCATGTCACTAACAGCACCGCCAGCAGTATGGTTGTTCTTTTTATTATATTCATATGATATCAAGTTTCACTTCTCTGTTACACAACCAGTAAGCGTCACCACTTGTGACTCGTCGATGCACGTTCGCCACGCTGCATCTGCGCCTGTCGGGCCTGTATCCTGCGTTGCGTCTCGTTCTCCTGGTTTTGCATCGTCTTGAGAATCTGTTCAGCACCTTGTTGACTCACACCACCCTGCTGGTTCTGGCCCTGTTGGTTCTGCCCCTGCTTAGGATCCTGTTTGTCCTGGTTCTGCTTATCCTGATTCTGCTGATCTTGGTTCTGTTTATCCTGATTTTGCTGATCTTGGTTCTGCTGATCTTGATTCTGCTTATCCTGGTTCTGCTTATCCTGATCTTGCTTGTCTTGGTCCTGATTCTGGTCCTTGTTGTCCTTATTGTCCTTATTATCTTTGTTGTCCTTATTATCCTTGTTTTGGTCTTGCTCTTTCTTCTTGAGCTGAGCCAGACGCAGGTTGTCACGTGCGTCGTTGTCCTCAGGGTTGCATCTCAAGGCATCCTTGTAGTGCTCGATAGCCTGGTCATAGTCCTCGCGGCCAAAGGCGATGTTACCCAGGTCGTAATGAACCTTGTTGAGCAAATTGCGGTCGGCAATGCTCTTAGCCAGAGTCTGCAGCATCCCCTCGGCACGAGCCACAGGATTATTCTTATCATCTTTAGACGCAGTGCCGTTGCCCTGCTTGAGCAACGTGGTAGCGAGGTTAAAAGTAGCGATTTGCGAGATGGGATTGGCCTGCAGCGCCTTGTTGTATTCCACCTCGGCCTCGGCATAACGCTTCTCCTTGAAGAGGCGGTTGCCACTGCGTATGTAGTTGCGTTCCTTCTTGTTAGATGTGTCCTGTGCTGTAGCCGGCACGCTCATGGCCATCACAAGCGCACTCACCAGGAACAATATCTTAATGCTCAGGTGTTTCATTTCTGCTTGTCTTTAGTAAAGAAGTTATATTTTTCTAACCACGGGTTCTTGCGCTCCAGCAAGACGATGAGTCCTATAAGCAGTAGCACGGCTATCCATGCAAACACGGGGAACTGCTCGTCATGCTGTGTGTAAGAATAGGTTGAGATATCGCTCTTTGCCAGCTTGTCGAGTGTGTCATAGAGGGTCTCTACCGCGTCATTGGCATTACCGCTCACATAGGCTCCCTTGCCCGCACCGGCAATATCTTGACCCATCTTCTCGTTAAGGGCGGTGACCACAGTCTTGCCCTCGTCGTCTGTCAAAAACTCGCCATTGCCCATGGGGATGGGAGCACCCTGTGCCGAGCCCACGCCCATCACGTCTACCTGCACGCCTTTCTTCTGGGCACGCTTGGCAGCATCCACGGCATCGTCCTCAAAGTTTTCGCCGTCAGTAATGATGATGATAGCCTTCTGCGCATTTTTGTTCTGTGAGAACATATTCATCGACAAGTCGATAGCCGAACCTATGGCTGTGCCCTGCGACGCTATCATATTGGTGTTGATGCCGTTGAGGAACAACTTGGCCGACGAAGCGTCGCCGGTGAGCGGCATCTGCATTTGGGCTTTGCCGGCAAATACCACCAGGCCCACCTTGTCGTTTTCAAGACGGTCAATGAGTTTCTCTAGGATGAGTTTTGAACGTTGCAGGCGCGAGATATCCTGCTCATTATCTGACGTGCTGGCATTCATTGAGTTAGAAACGTCAATAGCCACTACAACCTCGATGCCGTGCACCTTGCCGGTGGCCTTGCCTGCTCCCGCACGCGGACGTGCCAGGATGATGATGACCATAGTGAGCAGCAACAGCTCTAGGCCGAGCTTTACCCACGGCTTATAAGGTGACACGTCGGGCATGAGGTCGGCAATGACCTGCTCGCGACCAAATATATTGAGATTGCGCTTGCGCCTCATGCGCGACCACATGAACACCAACACCACTGCCGGGATGAGCAGCAGCAGGTACAAGTATTCTGGATTAGCAAAACTAAACATATATTATATATAAACTGTCAAGTCTAAAATTCATAAATGTGCCATGACATCTCATCAGGGGATGCGACGCATGACTGTGTATTCACACACTAGATACAGCACCAGCAACGCCATCAAGGCCAGTGCCCAGGGCTGATAATGGTCCTCGGTGTGCGAGAAGCGCTGCACGTCCATGTGGGTTTTCTCCAGCTTGTCGATCTCGGCAAATATCTGCTTGAGCACGCCCTTGTTGGTTGCCCTGAAATACTTGCCGCCTGTTGTCGAAGCTATCGAGCGCAACGTTGCCTCATCGATCACTACGGGCATGTTTTGATACTGGATGCTGCCTCCATAGCTGCTCACAGGGTAAGGTGCACTGCCGTTGCTGCCCACACCTATTGTGTAAATCTTAATGCCATACTTCTTGGCCACCTGCGCCGCAGTCACCGGAGCCACTACACCGCAGTTGTTTGAACCGTCGGTGAGCAGGATGAGGCTCTTAGACTTTGCCTTGCCGTCCTTGATGCGGTTAATGGCTGTGGCGATGCCGTCGCCTATCGCGGTGCCGTCTTCAAGCATACCTATCTGTACCTGCTGGATGGCGTTGACCAGTATAGTGTTGTCCATTGTCATGGGCACCTGTGTAAAGCTCTCCGAAGCAAATATCACAAGACCTATGTTGTCATTCTCACGGCCGCTCACAAACTGCACGGCCACGTCCTTGGCTGCCTCCAGGCGGTTAGGCGAGAAATCCTTGGCAAGCATACTGGCCGAGAGGTCCAGGGTGAGCACAATGTCGGTTCCCTCCACGTCGCTGGTTGCCCAGCTCTCATGGCTCTGAGGGCGGCACAAAATGATGATGAGGCAGCCCAGCATAGCCAGCTTGACGCCAAAGAGGACATGCCTCATGTGGGCCTTCCACGATGTGGGCAACGAGTCAAACGGCTCGGTCGTTGACATGCGCATTGCGGGCTGGGCCGAGCGTCCACTGTACACATACCACGCTATCAGCGGGATGTAGAGCAGGAACAGCCACAGCATTGCCGGATGTGAGAGATTAGAAATCATTCCTGGCCCTCCTCTCCTTGTTTTTCGGCAGCCTCTTCAACAGGCTTAGTCAATTCCACAAAGTCCATAGCATGCTTGTAAGCGAGCTCATTGTCATCGGCCAGCGGACGCACATTGGCAAATTTCACCATGTCGGCCACCTCAAGTATCATGCTCAGCTGCTCTTTTACAGCCAGCGTCTCCTTGTTTTTCTTGAGCGTGTCGATAATCTGCGACGAGGTCATCTCCATCGCGTTAATTTTGAAGCGGCGGTCGATATAGACTCGCAGGATGTCGGTAAGGCCTGTGAAGTACTCCTTCTCACGGCCGTTCTGCCACAAGTTCTCGTTCTTGAGGTTCTTAAGGTTCACCATAGCCTCCTCATAGGGCGGCAGGCGCTTGCGGCGCGACATGCCCAGCTTGCGGCCCTTCTTGTACCAGAAGAAATAGTAGTACAGGCCGGCCGAGGCCAGAATCATGAGTATGAGGTATATCCACCAGTAGTCGGCAATGAAGTCGGGTACCCAGTCAAACACCTCAAACGGCACATCAATCACCGGCTTATAGTCATGGATGCTCTGGAGGCTGTCAACCATCACGGGCACAACCTTGAGGGCAAGTTTGGGAGTGCGCACGGTGTCTTTGTTCACCACATAGGGCAGCGGAGTGATCACATACATGCCCGAGTCAAACGACTGCAGGATGATGTCGCGGTTTATCTGGATGCGGCCGTTACCCAGGTCGGTGGTGTCGGCCACATTCTTGGCGGCAATCTCCACCATAGAGCTGATGGTGTCGCTGTTTTCCCAGGGGAAGAAGCCCACCGTGCCCTTATCCTGCACAATCTCGATGTGCATTGCCGTGGTCTTGCCCATGAGCAACGTTGCCGAGTCAAGACGCGCGGTGATGGTGGTGTTGCCGGCCCATGCGGCCTGGCTACACACCGCCAGCAGTGTCAATGCAAATATTATCTTGTTGATAATCTTCATGTTTTATCCTCTTTTCTTAAACAATGCCATGAGCGACTTCACATAGTCCTCATGAGTGGCCACACTGGCCATATCCACGTTGCAGCGCATCACCACGTCCTGCATAGCCTGCTGGCGGTCATACCACCACTTGCTGTAAGCCTTGCGCACCTTGCTGCTGCTGGTGTTAACCCAGCGTGTTGTGCCGCGCTCGGCATCGAGCACCTTCATCAGGCCCACATCGGGCAACTGTGCCTCGCGGTGGTCATACACCTGAATGGCTATCAGGTCGTGCTTGTGGTTGGCTATCGACATCGACTTGAAGTAGTCGCCGCTGTCAATGAAGTCGCTCACCAGGAATGTGGTGCACCTCTTCTTGAGAGCACTGGTCATGTATTCCAGCGCATGGTTGATGTCGGTGCCGTTGCTCGTGGGTTCAAAACTGAGCAGCTGGCTGATGAGCAGCAGTATGTGCTTGCGCCCTTTCTTGGGAGGGATGAACTTCTCTATCTTGTCAGTAAAGAAGATGAGCCCCACCTTATCGTTGTTCTGGATAGCCGAGAACGCCAGCGTAGCCGCTATCTCGGCCATCATCTCACGCTTGGCAACTCCCATAGCGCCAAAGTCCTTACTGCCTGACAGGTCAACCATGAGCATCACGGTGAGTTCACGCTCCTCTTCATACACCTTCACGTAGGGCTTGTTGTAGCGTGCGGTAACGTTCCAGTCGATGTCGCGCACGTCGTCACCATAGTTGTACTCGCGCACCTCGCTGAAGGTCATACCGCGGCCCTTGAAGGCCGAGTGGTACTCGCCGGCAAATATGTTTTGCGAAAGTCCCTTAGCCTTGATTTCGATGTTGCGGACTTTCTGAAGCAATTCGTTTCGTTCCATCACACGCAGGATCAGGGCACTGCAATCTTGTCAAGTATTTCACTGATAATCTCGTCGGCGCCGATGTTGCTGGCCTCGGCCTCATACGACAAGCCAATGCGGTGACGCATCACGTCATGGCACACGGCACGCACGTCCTCGGGGATTACATAGCCGCGGCCTTTGAGGAATGCATAAGCGCGGGCAGCAAGGGCCATGCTGATTGACGCACGGGGTGATGCACCGAAGCTTATCATGTCCTTGAGGTCCTTCAGGCCATACTCGCCGGGGTAACGTGTAGCAAACACGATGTCGACGATGTAGCGCTCTATCTTCTCGTCCACATATATCTTCTGGACTATCTCGCGAGTCTCAACGATGTCGCGCGGTGTCACCATGGGGACAACAGTCTTCTGCTCAGGCGAGATGTTCATCTTGATGATGCTTGCCTCCTCGGCCTTGCTGGGATAACCTATCACGACCTTCATCAAGAAACGGTCTACCTGTGCCTCGGGCAGCGGGTAGGTACCCTCTTGCTCAATGGGGTTCTGGGTAGCAAGCACCAGGAAGGGGTCGTCAAGTTTAAACGTCTTCTCGCCTATTGTTACCTGACGCTCCTGCATTGCCTCAAGCAATGCGCTCTGCACCTTGGCGGGAGCGCGGTTGATCTCATCGGCCAGCACAAAGTTAGCAAACACCGGACCCTTCTTCACCTCAAAGCTCTCCTTCTTGATGCTGTAGACCATAGTGCCCACAACGTCGGCAGGAAGCAAGTCGGGAGTAAACTGGATGCGGCTGAACTGCCCGTCGATGAGCGACGAGAGGGTTTTTATAGCAAGGGTCTTGGCAAGACCGGGCACGCCTTCAAGCAGCACGTGGCCGTTGGCCAGCAGTGCGATAAGAAGCGACTCAACAAGGTGTTTCTGGCCCACGATAGTCTGGTCCATACCCTGCTTGATCATATTCACAAAATTGCTTTTACTAGCAATCAAATCATTCAGCTCTCTGATATTAACAGTTTCGCTCATAGTGTTTCTATAATTTCCTATTTTATTTTATGGTGCAAAATTATCAATTTGCCGTTAATTGTGCTATAGTTTTTTCGTTAATGATATGTATTTTAAGTTAACTATGTTAAAGTATTGCGGTAGTCAAGTTAAAAAAACTTTAAATATCTGTCACGGAGTAAAAAAATCACCGCCGGCAGCGCTACCTGCGGCAATGATTCAGTAGAGCAAAATCCCCCTCAAGCGGATTATCAACACACAAGAAAACGTAATATTATTTGGCTGGGTGGAGGCTATGTAGTAACTTTGCAAAAACATACAAATCATGTCACTCACATTACAACGATGAAAAAACTCTGTCTCATACTCCTCGTTGCACTTGTGTGCAGCACCGGCAGCGCTAACGCACAGCGCCGTGGCTCATCATCAAGCAGATCAGGCAAATCAACCACTACCACAACAACAGTGAAACTCCCCAACGATGCAGCCCTAGTGCGCCAAGCCAAAGCCGGTAAAGCCCGCGCCCAAGCCAAAGTAGGCTTATGCTATTATTATGGCACGGACGGGGTAAAAGAAAATGATTCCGAGGCAGTGAAATGGTTCACCAAAGCAGCCAACCAAAGAGACGGAATAGGCCTATATTATTTAGGCCTTTGCTATGACGAAGGTAATGGCGTGAGTAAAAACTTCACCCGGGCAAACAGCTTATACAAGCAAGCAGTCACAGCATTAACCCGCGAGGCTAATTCTGGAGACGTAGATTCACAATTCTACTTGGGCTGCTGTTACCATTCCGGCAAAGGCACAGACCAAGATTTCACCGAGGCGGTGAAGTGGTGCCGCCTCGCCGCCGAGCAAGGACTTGCCGAAGCGCAATACAACCTTGGTTGTTGCTATTACAACGGCGAGGGGGTGACACAGTCTTCCACCGAGGCGGTGAAGTGGTTCCGCCTCGCCACTGAGCAAGGATATGCCGACGCGCAATTCAGCCTTGCCTTGTGCTATGAAAACGGCAAAGGGGTGACACAGTCTTACACCGAGGCAGTGAAGTGGTACCGTCTCGCTGCTGAGCAAGGACTTGCCGAAGCGCAATACAACCTTGGTTGTTGCTATTACTACGGCGAAGTAGTGACAAAGTCTTATACAGAGGCGGTGAAGTGGTTCCGCCTCGCCGCAGAGCAAGGAGATGCCAATGCGCAACTCAACCTTGGCGTGTGCTATGAAAACGGCGAGGGGGTGACACAGTCTTACACCAAGGCAGTGAAGTGGTACCGGTTCGCCGCTGAGCAAGGACTTGCCGAAGCGCAATACAACCTTGGTAACAGCTACTACAACGGCGAGGGGGTGACAAAGTCTTACACAGAGGCTGTGAAGTGGTACCGTCTCGCCGCAGAGCAAGGAATTGCCCAAGCGCAATGCAACCTTGGTTGTTGCTATAACCACGGCGAAGGGGTGACACAGTCTTCCACCGAGGCGGTGAAGTGGTACCAACTCGCCGCTGAGCAAGGAGATGCCGAAGCACAATACAACCTTGGTAACAGCTACTACAACGGCGAGGGAGTGACACAGTCTTCCACCGAGGCAGTGAAGTGGTACCGCCTCGCTGCTGAGCAAGGACATGCCGCAGCACAATTTAACCTTGCCTTATGCTACTACAACGGCGAGGGGATGACAAAGTCTTACACAGAAGCGGTGAAGTGGTTCCGCCTCGCTGCTGAGCAAGGACATGCCGCAGCACAATTTAACCTTGCCTTATGCTACTACAACGGCGAGGGGATGACAAAGTCTTACACAGAAGCGGTGAAGTGGTTCCGCCTCGCCGCAGAGCAAGGAATTGCCGACGCGCAACTCAACCTTGGCGTGTGCTATTACAACGGTGAGGGGGTGACACAGTCTTACACCGAGGCGGTAAAATGGTACCGGCTCGCAGCCGAGCAAGGAGATGCAAATGCGCAAAACAACCTTGGCTACTGCTATTACTTCGGTAATGGTGTTTCCAAAAGCGAAAGCACCGCCAGCAGTTGGTTTAAAAAGGCTGCTGCTCAGGGCAACGAAAATGCACAAAAAGTCCTCAGAATCCTTGGCATCTACAGCTGGTAAAGCACAGGAAGTGAATCGTCTAACAACACAGGTACGAGACCGGGACAAACGTTGCTTTAGGCTTTTTGCGACACCCTTGGTCACGACGTGACACCAACCAGGAAAAACCAGATCAATGATTTTTTGTATTTTATTAGGTGTAGCCGCATTTTCATCATAGTGGATAACAGTTGGGGGTAAGCCACAATGTGGGCCATGGCATGGGGGGCAGGCCGAAGTTCCCTTCGAGACTGCATCCCATGCCATGGCCCACACTCAGTATCCTACTGAGCGTTATCTACTATGACATTTTCCTTTTAATTGTCTATACCATAACCAAAGGAATGGGATATATTCCGCATGTTGTGCGCCCCCTTAGAAATTGACAGCTAATCGGTTACGATGCAATGTGACGACTTTGTCGTCATTAATCACCAACTTAGAGGAAAAACCAGATCAATGATTTTTTGTATTTTATTAGGCGCAGCCGCATTTTCATCATAGTGGATAACAGTTGGGGGATAAGCCACAATGTGTGCCATGGCATGGGGGGCAGGCCGAAGTTCCCTTCGAGACTGCATCCCATGCCATGGCACACACTCAGGATCCTACTGAGCGTTATCCACTATGACATTTTCCTTTAAATTGTCGGCACACTTGAGTTGTCGCGTCGCTACAGTGTACCGGGTATATTTAGTCATGGTGCGACGAGCGCAACTCCTCGTTAGCAAAATGGGTGAACAGTTCCTTGGACTTCTTCTCAGCCTTTGACACGCTGTGCGAGTCGTCGGCATCTATGCCATACTTCTCGGCTGGCGGAATCACCACCACCGTACCTGACTTGATGCGGTTGGGGTTATCGATGATCTTCTTGTTTTCCTCATAGATATAAACCCAGAAGTCGTTCTTGCCATAGTGCTTCTTGGCAAGTCTAGTAAGCGGCATATCCTCGGTGCACACGTCGGTCACGACCTTGTGTTCCTTGGGTTCGGGCTCAGGTTCACTCACCTGATCTGCTTCTTGCACGTCACCGCTCACAGCAGTCTCCATGCCAGCATTTTGCGATTCATCATCGGCATAAATGATAGTGTCAGGACCTGCCGGGGCAACAGCAGGTGCCGCAGCATTTTCGCCAGCAGGTGCCGCAGCATCTCCTCCCTCATGGCTGCATTGTCTCGCACCCAGCCAGTAAGCGCCCAGCGCAATGAGAACCACGGCAAGCATAGCACCGGCGCCAAAGAGCAACCCCTTAACAAGCGAGCGATGAGCGATGTCACGTTTCTCTCGCTCAATCTCAACAATTGACGGACCAGCCGCATAAGGCTCATTCTCATATACCGGTTCGCCCACAGGTTCGTCATCGTCCTCCACCTCAGCAGGTTCCTCGACGGGTTCTTCAGCGGGTTCCTCGTCATCGACTTCGGGTGTCGGCTCAGCCTCGGGCTGTTCTTCTTCAGGCTCTTCCACAGGCATTTCGGCCAGTTCTTCCTGCTGCTCGGGTTCATCTTCTTCAAGTTCTTCGGGACTGGGAATCTGTGGTATTTCTATTTGCTCCTCCTCGGGTTCCACAACAGGAGGAGTCACCTCGGGCTCACTCTTGAAAGGCATAAAAGGCGGAGGACCCTGCACCACAGGTTCCTCATCGACGGGCGCATCTGCGACCTCCTCGTTGCCAGCAGGTTCTTCGGCCTCGACCTCCTCTTGAGCGACAGGAGGAGTCATCAGCGGTGCAGCGACAGGCGCTACAACAGTCACTTCATCATCGGCAACATCGCCCGACACAGCCGCCAGCATCTCGTCAGTAACAGCATCGTCAAGCACAACGGTGTCAAAGTGGGCAAAAGGCTCATTAATCTTGTCGGACAACACCTTGGCAGGCACAAAAACAAGACGGTTGTGTGATGGAATCTCGACCACCTTGCCGGTGTTGACGCTCACACTCTTGCGAGGCTTCACCGTCTCCAGCTTAAATTGTCCCAAGTTCTTGATGCGCACACTCTCGCCATCAATAAGAGCCTGTGACACAGTGGCAAACAGTTCCTTAAGAAACAGCTCGCTCATGCGTTTCGACGTGTTGGTCGACTCGGCTATCAATTCAATCAGTTCAGGAAAAGTAATCTTGCTGTTCATGGCCTTGACAATTATTTGAGTTTACCTTTAAGGACATTACTGATCTTGAACGACAGCACCACCTTGGGCGGCACAAGCATGCGCTTGCCGTTGCCGGGGTTGACAACGACACGTTCATTTTTCTTCTTGGCCTCAAACGTGCCAAAACTAGGAATAGAGATACTGTCGAGCTCGCCACAGCGGTTGCCAACAACCTCAGTGAACGCCTCGAGCAACTTGCTCACATCCTTGCTGCTACGGCCCAGTTTGTCGGCCAGCAGACTCACTAGTTTCCTGTTCTCCATCTACGTTTATGTTTTCAAACTACAAAGATACAATTTTTTCACGAAACTCTCCACACATTCCCAATTTTTATAAAAAAACACCAGAAATCTCTTGCTTTCGCAATTTTTCTATTCAAAAAGATGCTGACCAAAACAAAAAAATCTATTCTTTCTGTTTAATCTGTGGTTAAAAATCACTAACTTTGCAGTTTGAAAAAGAAACACTAACACATATATAATATGGCAGAAAATGTAAACAATGCTCCTGTGGAGGAGAAGAAACAACTGAATTTTGTTCAGCAACTGGTTGCCGATGACCTGGCAGCGGGTAAGAACGGCGGACGCCTTAACACCCGTTTCCCACCCGAGCCCAACGGCTACCTGCACATTGGCCACGCTAAGGCCATCTGCATGGACTTTGGCGTTGCCGAGATGATGGGCGGCACCTGCAACCTGCGCTTTGACGATACCAATCCCCAGAAGGAGGATACCGAGTATGTTGAGTCTATCATGCGCGATATCCACTGGCTGGGCTATGACTGGGGCGACCGCCTGTACTATGCCAGCGACTACTTTGAGAAGCTGTATGACTTTGCCATCGACCTTATCAAGCGCGGCATGGCCTATGTCGACGACCAGACCAGCGAGGAGATTGCCAAGCAGAAGGGTACTCCCACCACTCCCGGTACTCACAGTCCCTACCGCGACCGCAGCGTTGAGGAGAATCTGGATCTGTTCCAGAGGATGAACGCAGGCGAGTTTGACGAGGGCAGCCGCGTGCTGCGTGCCAAGATCGACATGGCGTCAAGCAACATGCACTTCCGCGACCCCATCATGTACCGCATCATCAAGACTCCCCACTGGCGCACCGGCGAGAAGTGGAAAGTTTACCCCATGTATGACTTCGCCCACGGCCAGAGCGACTATTTCGAGGGTGTTACCCACAGTATCTGCACCCTGGAGTTCGTGCCTCACCGTCCGCTGTATGAGTACTTCGTTAAGCTGCTCGCTGGCGACAAGGTGGAGGAATACTGCCCCCGCCAGATTGAGTTCAACCGCCTCAACCTCACTTACACGGTGATGAGCAAGCGCAAGCTGCTGCAGCTGGTTAAGGAAGGCCTCGTGGCTGGTTGGGACGATCCCCGCATGCCCACTATCTGCGGTCTGCGCCGTCGTGGTTTCACTCCCCAATCTATCAAGAACTTCCTCAATGCCATCGGTTACACGAAGTTTGAGGCATTGAACGACATCAGCCTGCTCGAGCACGCTATTCGCGAGGACCTCAACAAGAACGCTAACCGCGTGAGCGCTGTCCTCGACCCTGTCAAGGTGGTACTCACTAACTACCCCGAGGGCAAGGTTGAGATGCTTGAGATGGACAACAACCCCGAGAAGCCCGAGGAAGGCAAGCACCAGATGCCTTTCACCCGCGAGATTTACATCGAGCGTGAGGACTTCATGGAAGACGCTCCCAAGAAATTCTTCCGCATGACTCCCGGCAAGGAGGTTCGCCTCAAGGGTG
>JAKSLZ010000090.1 GCA_024400935.1 Muribaculaceae bacterium
CTTCGACCTGCCAAGCATTGAATCCTGATTTGGGTGGCGCATTGACGAAGTCAGGAGATGGCGACGCTTCACAGCGGCGACATCTCCTTCACATTATTTAATTATGTGCCCTAGGAAAAAATGATAGTGCAAAATTATGCAATATTTTTATCATATGCAAATATTTTCTTTCAATTTAAAAGTAAATTACAGTGTAAAAACCTCAACATTAAACCTTTACCAAAACTTATAATCTTTAAACTTAACATCTTTTAAGGTTCGTTTTATTTCGCATGCTGTGGTTTTCAGTGACAAATAATCACAAAAAGATGTCATATCTTATCCTTCGCGCCCAACCTGTACACACTGGTTCATTTGCGCTGCTGCAAAGCACCGAACTCGTCCTTAAGATGCGAAACAAGCGCATCGTTGTCCATGTCAAGCAAACGCCTCACATCGTCATTAATGGTAAATGACGACTCGTGCTGGCGCACATAAGCCACCACACGCTGCATCACCTCGACATATCCGTTGATATCGAGCTGCTTTTTCTTGTTATCCTGGCAGTAGTTGATGGCTGCCGCAATATAATATGGGAATATGTTCAAATCGAGCACAAGGGGGTTGGTTCCTATCGACAACGAAATCTCATCAGTGTTCATCACCCACCAGAACAGTGCTGTGCGAGACTTAGAGTACAGTGCGCTTGTAGTGTCGCACGGTGCATTCATCATCCACTGTGCCACCGCCTTGATTTCATCGCGATGAGCACGGCAGTCCTTCACATCCTTCAAGTCAGCCATGCGAGGCACGGGCATCATTGCCGTCAGGGTGACATGCTCATGCGACACGCCACGTTGTGTAATTTTAGGTTCATACTCATTGTTGTACCACTCCACAAAGTCATCAGCCTCGACAAAGTCTTTCTCGGTGAAGTCATCAGGTTTGCCATAGGCAAATACAGCTTCACCCATCTGCCACATCACGCAGCCATGGAGCTTGCCGGCACGCAATGCCGCACGCTCAACCTGCAGCACGGGCACATCATAGTAGTCGTGGACGACAGTATCGGCACCCATCACGTAGCGCTCATGCAGTTTGATCATCTCGGGCAGCGACAGGGTGTCGGCAGTCATCACCTCCTTGGCACAACTCTCGTGCAAGGCATTAAATGCTAATTCATAAGGGATGTCACAATCTTCAAGCAGATACTCTGACATGCTGTAGTGCTGTGCAAACGTAGCCTCTACCTTTCCGCCCTTGCGTGTCACATTGTCGTGATACAGCAGGTAGATGAGGCGCGACATCTCATTTCGGCGGTCGCGGTCCTTACCTGTGAACAGATAACCCTGAGCATACATGATAGCCCACACAGGATCAGTGCTGATGCCGAACAGACGCGCCAGACGATAATAAGACGCATCATAGGCTGGATCAATCTCAAGGGCTTGCTCATAATAACTTACAGCTCCGTCATAATCCTTCTGGCTATAGCACATATTGCCTTTTTCTAGCAATAACCGGCCTGATTTGGGAAACTTCTTGAGACCCTCGTCATACACACTGATGGCCTCGTCGTGCTTGCCATAGTAGTCCATGGCGCTACCGGCCAAGCTATAGTTCTCCTCGTCAGCGTCCTCGAGCTTTATAAGTTCCTTAGCCCACTTGTAGCCTTCAGCATAGTCCTGCACAATCACGTTGGCCAGAACCAGCTCGTGCATGATGGTTTTGTTTGTAGGATATTTTTTGCAAAGCGATGTAAGCAAGTCAATGCTCTCATAGGGCATGCCGTTGTCCATGAAATAGATTGCCTTCTCCATCAAGTCCTTGTCTTTAGCATTAACCTCTTGTTGCCCTGCAGCCCACACTTGCGACACACCCATCAATGCAACCGTCATCACCAGCACAAACATTCGCGACACACAACTTAATTTCATAACTTTCTCCATTATTTATAATACTATTATTCCTTTCATTATATCAACTGCAAATGTAAGAAAATTTCCCTACAAAAACTGCCTCACTAGTCACAAAAACATATCAAAACAGAAAAAATCGCACAAAAAAGCAAAAATTTCCAGTAAAAATTTGCACAGTTCAAAAATTAGCAGTAATTTTGCATCGCTTTTGAGAAGCAAGGGTGATTAGCTCAGCTGGTTCAGAGCATCTGCCTTACAAGCAGAGGGTCGGCGGTTCGAATCCGTCATCACCCACAGCAAGACGCTTGACGACATGGTCGCCAAGCGTTTTTGTTTTACTTTCCCCCAGAGCTTGGGTATTCAGTAATCAAGATAATAAATTGTTTTACTACCTTGAGAGAATAGTAATTCTTCATCGCCCAGGGTGATGCTCAATGGCGAGTCCATCATACAAGTATATTTAACCTTCATACGGCGCAATGTCCACACCTTACCGGTGAACGTATCGCCCACCTTGTAACTCGTCTTGTCGGTTATGACACATTGGCGTTTGGGACCATTCCCTGCGATATACAGCCCCACCCACTTTGACCATTTTTTCATGGGTTTAATGCTGTCGATGACAGCAGCAGTGAAGATAGTATCTCCTATGGGAGCAGGCTTGCAAAACTCGGTTACATCCTTACGTTTGTCACCCTTCACCTCCTGCGATTCAGCCTTAGAGCTAATGGCAGCTGTGGCAAAAACCGCAAAAACCAGTATTATCGTAAACAGTCTTTTCATAACACATTATCATTTATCCAAGCGCAAAGTTACAAAAAAAAACATATTAACAAGAATTTGTTAGAATATTTCATCAAAAAGAACTAAATTTGCAGTTCTTTTACTACACGACATTAATTCAAGCAATATGATAGGAACAATTACTAACGCCACATGCATCGTCATCGGAGCTACTGTGGGCACGCTGCTCAAGAAAGGCATCTCCGAGAAATACCGCACTGCCCTGTTCAACGCCATGGGCCTGGTGTCGCTCGCTATAGGAGCCAACACCTTCATGCAGAACATGCCCAAGAGCGAGTTCCCCGTGCTGTTCATCCTGAGCATGGCCATTGGCGGTGTCATAGGCTACGGCCTGGACCTCAAGGGACGCGTCGACAGCTGGGCCGAGCGCAAGGGCATGAGCAAACTCATGGAAGGCCTCACCGCGTCGTGCCTGCTCTACTGCATAGGCACGTTCTCAATCGTGGGTCCCATCCTCTCAGCGCTGCAGGGCGACAACACGTTCCTGTTCACTAATTCTACGCTTGACCTTGTCACATCGGCAGTCTTTGCCTCGGCCTACGGATTCGGCATGGCGCTTGCCGGACTGGTGGTATTCGCATGGCAGGGCAGCATCTATGCCATTGCCTATTTCACCAAGGGAGCCGCCATCATGCAGGGGCCGCTGCTCAACGAGATGTGCATCGTGGGCGGCATACTCATCATCTCCTCGGGACTCTCAATCCTCAACATCAAGGAGTGCAAGACGCTAAACTACCTCCCTGCCCTGCTCGTGCCGGTGGTGTTCTACCTGGCCAAGGAACTCGTAATGTAACAAAAACAGCCGTTTAACTGACACAGAGTAGTTAAACGGCTGTTGGTATATATGGTTTGGGCAAGTTAGTCGTCAGTGACAACCCCCTTGCCGCCACACTCATGACATTTTAGTGTTACCTTGCCACTGCCATTACACGGCACACAGTTCAACTGACCCTCGCCTTCACATTTGGCACACTCGTCCTTACCCTTGCCCTGGCAAAAAGTGCATTGCTGGCGTGCACTGCCGCCACAGTCCCTGCACTTGATATAGCCAGAGCCGTAGCAATAGCCACAGTTCGACTGTCCGCCGCCTGCGCACGCATAGCAAATGTTTCCGGCATAGTCTCTTCCGCTGCCCATGCAAGCCGAACACGTTGAGTGCCCCGAGCCATTGCAGTTGTAACACAGCTTGCGGCCGGTGCCGCTGCACAGCATGCACATTGACGACCCCTCACCCCTGCAGTAATTGCAGTCAGTGCCACCCCGTCCGTTGCATTCGTCACATTCGTGGCCTCCTGTGCCACCACACTCGGCGCAGGTCTCTATCACCACGCCTTCACCGTCGCACACACTGCATTGCATCCCCGTGCGTCTCTCATCTTGCTCAGAGCTTGACCCATCGCCCCGCACCGAGTCCTTGCCAGAACCGCCACTGCAGGCCACAAGCACAGCCGAGACTGCTATTATAATATATGTGTAAAGTCTGCTTCTCATTTCTCAATGTATGATTACCTGTCACAAAATTAATAAAAAAACACAAGCTTAGGCGTCAATTGTGTAAAAAAGATGAGTTTTGCCTGTAAGTGCAATCGTAACGGGCATTTGCTTCTTTCAAGAAAAAGCAGTACCTTTGCACCACGATTCAATGAGTTTGGGGGTGCCGTCGCACAGCGATGGCTGAGATCATACCCATAGAATCTGATCCGGGTCATACCGGCGTAGAGAACTAAACTTATTTTATTTTACATGAAGAAAAAACAGATTCTTGCTGTCGCCCTCACCGGCGTCGGCATGGTTGCTGTGGCACAGCCCGCAGTGACCGACACTGTGGCACTCAGCGAGGTTGAGGTTCTGGCCACACGTGCGTCAAGCAACACTCCCGTTGCGTTCACAAATTTCAGTAAACAACAGATTGATCAGGCCAACCACGGCAAGGACATCCCGTTCCTGCTGGCCAACACCCCCTCGGTGCTCACTACCAGTGACGCCGGTGCAGGCGTGGGCTACAGCAGCATGCGCGTGCGCGGTACCGATGCAACACGCATCAACATCACCGTCAACGACATCCCCATGAACGATGCTGAGAGCCACTCAATCTACTGGGTCAACACCCCCGACTTCGCCTCGTCGCTGCAGGACATCCAGGTGCAGCGCGGCGTGGGCACCTCGACCAATGGCTCGGGTGCGTTCGGTGCAAGCGTCAACATGCTCACCCAGCGTTTCTCTAACACCGCCTATGGCGAGGTATCGGGCAGCTACGGCTCGTTCAACACTAACAAGGAGACCATCAAGGTGGGTACAGGCCTCATGGGCGACCACTGGGCTATGGACGCACGCTTGTCGCACATAGGCAGCGACGGCTACCGCGACCGCGCTTCGTCAAAGCTGCTGTCTTACTACGCTCAGCTTGGATATTTCAACGCCGGCACAGCGCTGCGTTTCATCACCTTCGGCGGCAAGGAAGACACTTACCACGCTTGGGACGGCATCAGCCGCGACGACCTGGTGAACAACCGCACCTATAACCCCAATGGCGAAATCAAGCACAACGGCAAGGTGACCGGTTTCTATGACGACCAGAAGGACATCTACCAGCAGATTCACTACCAGTTGATCCTCGACCAGACATTCAACCCGCTGTGGAAACTCAACTTTGCCCTCCATTACACTGACGGCAACGGTTATTACCAGGAATACAAGAATGCCCGCACATTGAAAGAATATCTACTTCAGCCAGTTGTTACCCCTGAAGGCACACAAAAGAAAGCCAGCCTGGTGCGCAAGAAAGCCGTTGAGAGTGACTTTGGCGGCGCCGTGTTCTCGCTCAAATACACAGGTGAGCGCCTGCACGCTACCCTGGGCGGAGGCTACAACCTCTACAACAACGACCACTATGGTCGCGTGCTGTGGGTTGAAAACTACACTTCTGTCCTCGACCCCGCCCACGAGTACTACCGCAACACAGGCAAGAAGAACGACTTCAACGTGTATGCCAAGGCCAACTACGACATCTGGCAGGGCCTGAGCGCTTACGTTGACCTGCAGTACCGCCACATAGGCTACACCATCAAGGGCGACAACGACAAGTGGGACTGGACAGCTTCACCCGAGCACCTGCAGACTCTCAACATCGACGAGAAGTTTGACTTCTTCAACCCCAAGGCAGGTCTCAACTACCGCATCAATAAGAACCAGCGCGTGTATGCTTCGTTTGCTGTGGCACAGAAAGAACCCACCCGCAACAACTACACCGACGGTCTGTTCCTGGAGCACCCCCGTGCCGAGAAACTCTATGACTGGGAGTTCGGTTATGAGTTCAACAGCGAGCGTTTCCACGCCGGTGCCAACTTCTACTACATGAACTACAAGGACCAGCTGGTGCTCAACGGCAAGCTCAACGAGATAGGCGAAGCCATGGCCGAGAACGTGCCCGACAGCTACCGCATGGGCGTTGAGCTCACTGCAGGCGTCAAGATCTTCGATTGGTTGCGCTGGGACGTAAACGCTACACTGAGCGAGAACAAGATCAAGAACTATGTGGGCTATGTGAGCGACTACACCGACCAGTGGGACGACATGTGGACACAGAGCGCTGTAGAGTGCGGCAAGACAACCATCGCATTCTCACCCTCACTGCTGGCCAACAGCAACATCGTCTTCAACTACAAGGGCTTTGAGGCATCACTGCAGTCACAGTATGTGAGCCGCCAGTATCTCGACAACTTCGAGAACAAGGAAGACTCGCTCGACCCCTACTTCGTGAACAACCTGCACCTGGCTTACACCTTCAAGCTGCCCCACATCCGTTCAATCACAGCGGGCGTGAGCGTCTACAACCTCTTCAACGAGAAGTATGAGAACAACGGTTACTCAATGACCTGCGCTCTCTACAAGGACGGCGACAAGAAGAATCCCATGCAGCTCGTGAGCGATCCCCGCTTCTACCCCATGGCAGGCACCAACGTCCTCGCCCACCTCACCCTCCGCTTCTAAAAGCAAATATTCTCTAGATTGTCTAGAAATTCTAGATAGTCTAGAGAACTTTATAAACATATGATAGAATATATCGTTGATTATTTCACGACCTTTGACTTTGTCAAGGCTTGCGACCTTGCCGGTTTTGTGCTAGGTCTCGTTTACCTGTGGCTGGAGTACAAGGCAAGCATCTGGCTATGGCTGGCAAGCGTCGTCATGCCCATCGTGCATGGCTACACCTATCTGGCACGCGGCCTGTATGCCGACTTCGGCATGGAGTTCTACTACGTGCTTGCCGCTGTCTACGGTTTTGCCGTGTGGCACTGGGGCAAGGCCAAGGGCAAGAAGGAACGCCCCATCACCCACGCCAGCCGCCGCACCATGGCCGGCATGATAGCCGCCGTGGCAGTAGTGTGGGTAGCCATATATGCATTCCTGCTCAAGTTCACCGACAGCACCGTGCCTGGCTATGACGCCTTCACCACAGCCATGAGCATCGTGGCGCTGTGGTCGCTGGCACAGAAGCACGTGGAGCAATGGCTCTTCTGGCTCGTGGTCGACGCACTGTGCACCGTGCTCTACATCTACAAGCAGATACCATTCTCGGGTATCCTCTACGGGTTCTACACCGTGATGGCCATCGCCGGCTACTACAAGTGGAAGAGCATGGCAACGTGTGAAACCGACAATAATCCACAACCGAGCAATCACCCCCTTTAGCGGCGAGAAACCCAACCATACCCGCCAACATAGGGAAATTTAATGAGACTGTGCCATAACAGAGTTTTATGGGCACAGTCTCATCTATTTGTGATGCGTGTTTATTTGGTGGGTCAACTCTTGTATGCAAGGTTGTGCACGCCCTTTATCGCACGGCCAGAGGGATCGTTCATGTTCTTGAACGATTCGTCCCAGGCAAGGGCTTCGGCGGTGCTGCAAGCCACCGACGGTACCGAGGGAACGCACTGGGCTGCCGTTTGCGACGGGAACAACTCCTCAAAGATGCTGCGGTAGAAGTATTCTTCCTTGTTCATGGGTGTATTGATGGGGAAACGCTGCGATGCACGCTTCATCATCGCGTCAGTGACCTGTTGCTCGGCAAGCATCTTGAGCGAATCGATCCAGCTATAGCCCACTCCGTCGCTGAACTGTTCCTTTTGCCTCCACGCAATGCTCTCGGGCAGCATGTCCTCAAATGCCTTGCGTAGCACCCATTTCTCTATGGGATGCTCGGCGGTGACCATCTTGTCGGCGGGGTTGAGACGCATGGCAACATCAAGGAACTCGGTGTCAAGGAAGGGGACACGTCCTTCCACTCCCCAAGCACTGAGCGACTTGTTGGCGCGCAGGCAGTCATAGAGGTGCAGTTTGCTCAGTTTTCTCACTGTTTCCTCATGGAATGCCTGTGCCGACGGGGCCTTGTGGAAATAAAGATAACCGCCGAATATCTCATCGGCACCCTCGCCCGAGAGAACCATCTTGATTCCCATCGACTTGATGACACGCGACAGCAGATACATGGGTGTAGACGCACGCACTGTAGTCACATCGTAGGTCTCGATGTGGTATATCACGTCGCGCAGGGCATCAATGCCCTCCTGCACCGTGTAGTTGATTTCGTGGTGAACAGTGCCTATGTGGTCGGCAACCTTGCGGGCAGCAGCCAGGTCGGGAGCTCCCTTCAGTCCCACGGCAAATGAGTGCAGGCGGGGCCACCATGCAGGTTGCTTGCCGTCTTCCTCAACACGGTTGGGGGCAAGACGGGCAGCGATTGCCGAGATTACCGATGAGTCGAGTCCACCGCTCAGCAGCACTCCATAGGGCACATCACTCATGAGCTGGCGACGCACAGCATCGACAAGCGCAGCACGCAGTGCCGCGATATCGGTCACATTGTCCTTGACAGCGGCAAAGTCGGTCCAGTCGCGGTTGTACCACCGCCGGGGCTCATCGTCATTACTGGTGTAGACATACCCCGGGAGGAAGGGTGTTATCGTTGTACACACGCCTTCAAGGCCCTTGAGTTCGGAGCAAAAATAGGTATTGCCCTCGTTGTCGGTGCCCATATACAACGGAATCACACCAATGGGATCGCGAGCAATCATGAAGAAATCCTTCTTGACATCATAGAGGGCAAAGGCATAGATGCCACTCAGTTTGTCAAGGAAATCCTCCCCATATTTCTCATATAGAGGGATGATTGACTCGCAGTCGCTGCCGGTCATGAACTCATAACTGCCCTCAAACTCCTCGCGTATGCTCTTGTGGTTGTAAATCTCGCCATTGACGGTGAGGATGATGTCGCCAGCGGCATTCTTGAGGGGTTGTCCTCCCGACTGGGGGTCAATGATCGACAGTCGCTCATGGCTCATGATGGCGTTTGCCCCGCAGTAGATGCCCGACCAGTCGGGACCGCGGTGACGTATCTTGTGCGACATCTTCAATATCTCTTTGCGGCGCTCGCTGGTGCCCACTTCTTTTCCGAATATTCCTACTATTCCACACATATCTGTAAAGTATTTTGTCAGTATTCTTTGTTTTACAATATCAAAATGCACTGCAAAATTATATATTTACTTTCATTTATCCAAACTTTTGGGCATTTTATTGGCATTATGATTGCAATTTTATCTAAATAGCAGATTTTTTGACATATAAATATATCAATGATGCACAGCCTCGTTTTTTTCGATAATCATTCTTTTTTTTCTTTAGTTATTCGTCTTTCGTTTTTTTAGTTTTCGTACTTCGTAAAAATGTAGTAACTTTGCAGTTCGGAACAAAAATTTAGACAATAATATATGGAAAAAATCATTCTTACTGGCGACCGCCCCACCGGCAAGCTCCACATCGGACACTACGTGGGCTCACTGCGCCGCCGCGTTGAGTTGCAGAACTCAGGCGAATTTGACAAGATATTCATCATGATTGCCGACGCACAGGCTCTGACCGACAACGCCGACAATCCCGAGAAGATACGCCAAAACGTCATCGAGGTGGCTCTCGACTACCTCTCGGCTGGTCTCGACCCCGAGAAGTGCAACATCTTTGTACAGAGTGCTGTACCCGAGCTCACCGAGCTGGCGTTCTACTACATGAACCTCGTGAGCGTGCAGCGCCTGCAACGCAACCCCACCGTCAAGACCGAGCTCGAACAGCGCAAGTTTGAGGGCGGAACACCCACCGGTTTCTTCTGCTACCCCATCTCGCAGGCTGCCGACATCACCCTGTTCAAGGCTACCACAGTGCCAGTGGGCGAGGACCAGAAGCCCATGCTCGAGCTTACTAACGAGATCGTGCGCCGCTTCAACTACATCTATGGCGAGACCCTCGTTGAGCCCAGCATCCTGCTTCCCGACAACGCAGCATGTCTGCGTCTGCCCGGTACCGACGGCAAGGCCAAGATGTCTAAGTCATTAGGCAACTGCATCTACCTGAGCGACACTCCCAAGGAGCTCAAGAAGAAGGTCAACAGCATGTTCACTGATCCCCTGCACCTCAACATCGAAGACCCCGGACACCTCCAGGGCACCTACACCGATGCCGAGGGTAACGAAGTGAGCTACCAGAACACCGTGTTCACTTATCTGGACGCATTCTGCAACGACAGCGACTTTGAGAAGTTCCTGCCCGACTACAAGAACCTCGACGAGCTCAAGGCGCACTACCAGCGTGGCGGCCTGGGCGACGGCACTTGCAAGAAGTTCCTCTTGAACGTGCTCAACGACCGCCTGGAGCCCATGCGCCAGCGTCGCAAGGAATATGAGAAGGACATCCCTGGCGTTTACGAAATCCTGAAACGAGGCACTGCCGAGGCACGCCGCGTGGGTGCTAAGACCCTTGAGGAAGTGCGCCACGCAATGCGCATCGACTACTTCGAGGACGAGGCTCTCATCGCCGAGCAAGCAAAGCGCTTTGCCGAGCAAGCAAAGTAAAAGTCAATCATTACAATCCCTATACAACTACTGCGGGTTGCATCTCGATGAAGATGCAACCCGCAGTCAGTATTTTATTCTTGACTTAACTGCCGAGGATAATGTTGAGACAAGTGTTGATGTCGCTCACGTCAACAGAGCCGTCACCAGTCACGTCGGCGCGACCATTGT
>JAKSLZ010000091.1 GCA_024400935.1 Muribaculaceae bacterium
AGGATCAAACTCTTCGTTGTTGTTATCTTGTCTTCTTTTCTTTTCAGAAATTTTTGTAAGAAACGACCCCGTGTCCCTTCCCGGCATGATGGCTGCTATATCAGGTGTACCTGTCAAGAATCTTGACGGAGACTGTAACTTCATTACTCGTCTCCTTGTACTTAGTTGTTGCAAAGCATTTCAATGATCTCTTCATTGTCGCCCCGCGCCCCGTGAGGCGCAAAAGCGATGCAAAATTACTGCTTTTTTTTTAACCGGCAAAATTTCGGGGGACTTTTTTTGAAAAAAACGCGTTTTTTTGCGTTTTACTACCGCTTTCGGTAGTAAAACAGGGTGGCCGCATTAGAAGAAGGCACGAAAAAAACATTGAGGGGGGGGACGGAGGACGGCCGAGGACGAGGGAGGATAAAGGAGGATGAGTGAGGATGAGTGAGGATGAGTGAGGATGAGTGAGGATAAGTGAGGATAGTGAGGATAGTGAGGATAGTGAGGATAGTGAGGATAGTGAGGACACTGGTGGACCAGGATGTAAACAAGGAAAGTAACGTGATGCCCTACCCTAGCGTTTAAACGTGAGGCTCCATGCCAAGACGCAGCCTTCTTGCTGTCACTGGTTGAAACGAACAGGATAGCGAAAACGAAAATAATATAGTGGGAAATGCATTGAACAACCTAATATATATAATATAATGTGTAATTTTCTTGTTTTTTTATGTTTTTGTCAACTATTTTTACTAACAAAACGTATTTCATGGAAAGTTTTTACTATATTTGCAAAATAAATTGAACCTTATAAAATATGAATTTCAGGAAAATACTTGCTTCTTTTTGCTTTGCTGCTCTGTCACTGTCAATGACAGCTCAGTATTTCACACAATATGAAGCCCCCGATCCTACAAAATTTCTCCCGGGACCACCTACATATTTTGAAAGCCGTTTTTCAGTTGACACAAAGCACTACTTTGACGGCAAAGATATGACCAAGGACACAAAATTCAGAGCTCTAGTCACTTCGGACGCCAACTGGGGCGTTGAGTTTCTGCCCCCCAAATATTCAGAGATCATGGGGGTGACTATTACCGCTTCAAATGCAACTAACGCTTGGAGAATGCTTGTAAACTGTTTTTCGTCAGCAGGATATGGCACTAACAAGAAGAACTACTACTTGCGCAAACGCCCTTGCGTGATGTACAATGAGCAACCTGCGTCGAATGACTATTCCACCAGTCCTGTTGAAACTCTCACCACATTAAAGCGCACATACTCTTACCCGTCGTCTCACTCTATCGTAGGCTGGGACTGCACTCTGCTTATAGCAGCCTGCGCCCCTCACTTTCAGGACGCATTGATAAAGCGAGCTTATGACTTCGGCCAAAGCCGTGTGTGGTGTGGTGCACACTGGCAGAGTGATGTGGACGACGCACGCACCATAGGTACTGCCTGCATTGGCCACATGATGGCCATGCCCCTGTTCAAGACCCAACTGGCAGCGGGCCGCAGCGAAATAACCAAACTGCTTTCTGACTCGCTGGGCATTTCAGCTCCTGACTATGACGCAGAGAACTACTATGACAGTAACCACATGCCCAACCCCGTGACATACCTCCCCGCTCCCCCATCGACGGAGACTTCTTCACCAGAATTTGCCCACGACTTGGACCAATACGTTTGGGGCCTGGGGCTTCGCAACACAGAACGCGGAACAAAAGCAAGGTTTGACACAAGCAATGACTTTGACGTCCTTTTGGGCGAGTTTGCCCCCGCAATGGGTCACGACCTGAGCGAGGAGAAAAACCCGGCAACCTACAACTTGCTCAAAATGGCGTTTGACGTAACAAACACCGGATGCGTCAAAGCACAGGAATATTACAACAGACCCCATCCTTACGAGTTTTTCAAAGAAAAAGCATACACATTTGAGAGTCAAGACGAGATGGCAAACGTAGGATCATATCCTTCGGCACACGCAGCTCGAGCTTGGACTGTTGCTACAATACTCATTTCGCTTGATCCGGTAAAACAGGACTCTGTACTGAATGTGGCTTACCAGCTGGCGATGAGCAACGTTATAGCCGGCACTAGCTGGCGCAGCGATGTTGAAGCCGGATTCCTCGTCTCAGGCGCAACAGTCACCCGCCTGCTGTCTAACCCTAATTTCATGGCCGCATTAGAAGCAGCGCAACAGGAATATGAGACCAGCACTCACCAGGTAGTTACAGACCAGGCCGATCTGCCCGTAGACCGCACAGAGGCTAATGACCCCGTTTTCACAATAGACGGAAGGCCGGCTACGCAAGACTCTCGTGGAATTCTGATATCCAGAAACAAAAAGACCGTAAGATGGTGATTTGAGAACGCGATTAGAGTCAGTCACCTTGTGGGAAGGTTATCTTCATCTCGCAGGCTGAACAATCGCAATGTACCTCAAGCAAGACATTACTGCTGCGCAGGAACAATCTGTGCGGCAGTTTTTTTGCACCCTTCTCTTTGCGGCAAGCGCCTAGTTCGCGGCGAATACAATAGCGTGTGTGCATAAGCACGGGACTGAGACACCCCCTGCCATTGCTCCACTGAGCGTCAGAGACTTCAACAGCCGGTTCTATCTCCTGCACTCCATGGTCCTTATAGACCTGAGCCGCCAAATGATTTGCCACATTATCGGAATGACAGAGCGACACCGACGGTGCTTGTGCTGACGGTTGTTCTCGACGACGCAATTCGCGCTGATGCCTAACGGCATTAGCCCTGTCAAGCAGACTGATAGTCTCTCGGCGCAACTGAGCCAACACAGAAACCGGCACAAACTTGCTGGCAATCATGGTATTGCATGAGCGCAAACGATAGATAGTGTCGCCCAGTTTAGATAGAACATCACGCTGACGAGCCTCTTGCGACGAGCGAGCTTCATCTACCGAATCCACCTTTATAGAATGTGTAACAGAATTGCCTCGTTCGTCATCAAGACGCAACACCACTGCCCCACTCGCTTCATATAGAGTGGCATCCACTGCTATAACCCGATGAGCCGAAGGGCGAGCCAGCTTGTCGTCAAACGCCTTGTCGGCCGTGCGATATAGTTGCGTCCCAGGCTTGATGAACACAGGCTCTCGAAGTGTGAGCCTATTGCCTTGCGCCACATTTACCCTAATGCCGCAAAACTGATTATTGTCATCAAAATAACTCAAGCCGTCACCATTAACGAGCTGGCGACTTGCCTTGACATCAAGATTGCGACCACGTGACCTGGCTACAGTAGCCACCGGCTGTCCCATAGACTTGGGAGTGTGAATCGAGGCCATCCTGCCTGCATGAGACTTGCCGTCAATAAAATAATGTGTAAACGAGCGGTTAAAAGAGCGCTCGGGATCAGGCATAAAATCCACTTGCGCCTCACCGCTAGACAATCTCTTATACAGCCCGTCGCTTGCCGCAATGTTCTCGTCAAGAATCCTACGGTAATGTGCCACCACGTTCTTCACATAAGCCACATCCTTGAGCCTGCCCTCTATCTTAAACGAAGACACACCAGCCTGCAGCATCTGGGCAACACGGTCAGTCTGATTCAAATCTCTCAACGACAGCAAGTGCTTACCCTCTACAATCTTATTGCCATTTTCGTCCTCAAGGTCATAAGGAAGACGACACATCTGTGCACATTGGCCACGATTAGCACTACGTCCTTTAACAGCCTGGCTGAGAGCGCATCTGCCACTATAGCTAACACACAGAGCCCCGTGCACAAAGGCCTCGAGCGGAACCTTCACTGCTTGACGGATATCTTGAATCTCAGTCAGCGACAACTCTCGGGCCATGACTAACTGCGAGAAACCCAACTGCTCCAGGAATCGAGCTTTATCGGGAGTGCGTATGTCGCACTGTGTGCTCGCATGCAGTGCAATGGGAGGCAAATCGAGTCTGAGCAACGCCATGTCCTGCACAATTAGCGCATCGACTTGGGCGTCATACAATTGCTTAACTATCGCCTCCACCAGCTTGAGCTCTTCGTCATAGACAATAGTGTTGACTGTGGCATAAACCCTAGCGCCAAACCGATGGGCATAGTCGCACACACGCGCAAAATCTTCCACCGAGTTGCCGGCCAAAGCCCTAGCGCCAAATTGCGACGGTCCCATATAAACAGCATCGGCACCATGGTTAATGGCCTCAATCGCCACCTCGGCATTGCGAGCCGGAGCCAAAAGTTCAATCAAGCGAGCAGAGTTCTTCATATTTACATGCAAAGTTACACATTTAATGAAATTAATTCAAGAAAAAAGCATTGATAATCTAAAATATCAATAATTAAATGTTGAAAAACCTAAAATTTGGCGTCAATGATTTGTTATGTGTGGAATTATGATTAACTTTGCAAGTTGAAACTACTAATGTAGCATATGAAAAAGAAATTATTACTAGTCATAGGCACCACCCTGATGCTTTCTTCATGCGGAGAATACAACAAGGTATTGAAGAGTAACGACTACAATTATAAGTATGAGTATGCCAAGAAAGCGTTTGAAGAGAAGCGCTATACCCAGGCTTACACTATACTCGAGAACATCGTAACCGTGTTTAAGGGTACCGACAAGGCCGAGGAGTCTCTGTATCTGCTGGGCTTGAGCTACTATGAGAACAAGGATTATCTCAATTCGGGCTCATACTTCAAGAATTATTATCAGCACTACCCCAGAGGACAATATGCCGAGCTGGCACGATTCTACTCGGGCTACGGATACTACCTTGATTCGCCCGACTCGCAGCTGGACCAGACCGAGACCGTTAAAGGCATTGAAGAATTGCAGGCATTTATCGACTTCTTCCCCAAGAGCGACAAGGTGTCAATAGCCCAGAATGCAATCTTTGAACTGCAAGACAAGCTTGTGTTCAAAGAGCTTGAAAATGCTCAGTTATACTACAACCTAGGCAACTACATGGGCAACAACTATGAGAGTGCAGTAATTACTGCAAAGAATGCCATCAAGGAGTACCCCTATAGCAAATACAAGGAGCAGCTCGAAATGCTGGTATTGAAGGCACGCTACCGCGAGGCAATCGAGAGCGTTGAGGAGAAGAAAGAAGAGCGCATGCGCACCGTCATCGACGAGTACTATTCGTTCATCAACGACTTCCCCGACAGCAAAGACCGCAAGGAAGCCGACAACATCTTCAAGGTAGCCAACAAATTTATCAACGGAAAATAATAACGCAAATATATAAAGACGAACAATGGATTACAAAAAGACTAACGCACCTCTCACCACAACAGTTCACGACCTCATTGAGATGGCCGAGCAAACTGGCAACATCTATGAAACCGTGTGTGTGATTAGCAAACGTGCTAATCAGATTGCCTCAGAAATGAAAAGCGACCTGGAGAAGAAACTTCAGGAGTTCGCATCAATGAACGACAATCTGGAGGAGATTTCGGAGAACCGCGAGCAAATAGAAATTTCTCGTTACTACGAAAAACTGCCCAAGCCCACCTTGATCGCAACACAAGAGTACATGGAGCAGAAACTTGCATTCCGCAACGCAGCTAAAGAGAAAGACATGTTCTAAACTCCATCCGCTTCAAGAAACCAAAACCGCTTGTTACGCACGGTCGTAGCAAGCGGTTACTTTTTTAATCTCGGTCAGCGGCCAACTAGCATCTTGGGTACATCACATAAAGAAAGGCAGGTAGTCGATGTAGTCGACAACCTGCCTTCGGTATAAAATAGTTAAGCAATCAAGTGGCGGATAGTCATCAGCGACATCCGCCACTATATCTTTAAATTCATCAAATGATGCCCTGGCCCATCATAGCCTTAGCCACCTTCATGAAGCCGGCGATGTTAGCGCCCTTCATGTAGTTCATGTAGCCGTCAGCTTCCTTGCCATACTCGCAGCACTGTGCGTAGATGTCGTTCATGATGGTGTGGAGCTTCTCGTCAACCTCAGCCTCACTCCAGTAGATGTGCTGTGCGTTCTGAGTCATCTCAAGACCTGAAACAGCAACACCACCAGCGTTAACAGCCTTGCCGGGAGCATAAACCATCTTGTTCTCGAGGAACAGGTGGATAGCCTCCTCGTGGCAGCCCATGTTAGAAACCTCTGCAACAAGCATAACCTTGTTGTCACGCATCATCTCAGCGTCAGCGAGGCGAACCTCGTTCTGAGTTGCGCAAGGCATGCAGATGTCAACCTTCTGTTCCCAAGGCTTGCGGCCAGCAAAGAACTGGGCGTTGGGGAACTTCTCAGCATAAGGAGCAACAACGTCGTTGCCGCTTGAACGAAGCTCAAGCATATAGTCAATCTTCTCGGGAGTGTTGATGCCATCAGGATCGTAAACATAACCGTCGGGACCTGAGATAGTAACAACCTTAGCGCCAAGCTGAGTAGCCTTAGTCACTGCACCCCAAGCAACGTTACCGAAGCCAGAGATAGCAACAGTCTTGCCCTCGAATGTAGTGCCGAGGTCCTTAAGCATGTTCTCTACATAGTAGCAAGCACCGAAACCGGTTGCCTCGGGACGGATGCGTGAACCGCCAAACTCGAAGCCCTTACCTGTGAGAGTACCTGTGCACTCACGAGTGAGTTTCTTGTACATACCATAGAGGTAACCTACCTCACGACCACCAACGCCGATGTCACCAGCGGGAACATCCATGTCGGGACCGATGTTGCGCCACAGCTCAATCATGAAGGCCTGGCAGAAACGCATGATTTCAGCATCGCTCTTGCCCTTGGGGCTGAAGTCTGAACCACCCTTAGCACCACCCATGGGGAGAGTTGTAAGAGCGTTCTTGAAAGTCTGCTCAAAACCGAGGAACTTCAAGATAGAGGGAGTTACTGAAGCGTGGAAACGAAGACCACCCTTATACGGACCGATAGCATTATTGAACTGGATGCGGTAGCCGATGTTGGTCTGTACCTCACCGTTGTCGTCGACCCAAGTTACACGGAATGTGAAGATGCGGTCGGGCTCAACCATGCGCTCGATAATCTTAGCTTTTTCAAATTCAGGATGTTTGTTGTACTCGTCCTGCACTGTGAGCAGAACCTCGCGCACTGCCTGCAAGTATTCGTTCTCGCCAGGGTGCTTAGCCTCAAGATTGGCCAAAATTTGATTAACGTTCATGATAATTGTATCGTTTTAAATAGAGGATTTTTAAATTTCTTCTTAAAAATTGAAACCGCTTATTGATTTCGTGACAAATTTATAGTATTTTTTTAAATTAGACACTATTTTTGGGCAAGAATTTTATCCAAATAAGCATTTTTTTTGATTACGTAATAGCAAAATGCCAAATATGTAATTTTCAAAAATAATACTTTAGCAAACCATTTGTATCAAAAAGCATTATCAAAGTCCCAAACAAGAGGCATTTGGGCAGAGTTCAGGGCAAAAACAGTAATGTTTGACAATAACACAAAGATAGGGCGATTAACATTTTTATATTATCTATATTTTCCCATTTAAAATAAAAGCATTACTTTTGTATTGCATAGTAAAAACCGTCACTGCGACAGGCTGTGCAACGAGACTTGATTACACATTATAATATATAATATTAAAAGTTTGGTTATGAAGAAACACAATTTCTATGCAGGACCATCAATCCTGAGCCAGTTTACACTCGACAAGAGCGTAGAGGCTATTCGTGACTTTGCAGGCACTGGTCTGTCAATTCTTGAAATCTCACACCGCAGCAAGGAATTCGTTGCCGTGATGGACGAGGCCGAACAGCTATTCAAGGAACTGCTCGACATCCCCGCAGGCTATCGCGTGATTTTCCTGGGCGGAGGTGCAAGCACTCAGTTCTGCATGGTTCCTTACAACCTGCTCAACAAGAAGGCGGCTTACCTCGACACAGGCACATGGGCTAACAAGGCTATGAAAGAGGCTAAACTCTTCGGTGAAGTTGCCTGCGTAGGTTCTTCTAAGGACGCTAACTACACATTCATCCCCAAGGGTTATGAAATTCCCAGTGATGCCGACTACTTCCACATCACAACTAACAATACTATCTATGGTACAGAGATACGCGAGGACTACGACGTTAACGTGCCTCTGGTAGCCGACATGTCAAGCGACATCTTCTCACGCCCCGTCGACGTGTCTAAGTATGCCCTCATCTATGGCGGCGCACAGAAGAACATTGCCCCTGCAGGTGTGACATTTGTTATCGTTAAGGAAGACATCCTGGGCAAGGTTGACCGCGTTATCCCCACAATGCTCAACTACAAGACCCACGTTGACAAGGGTTCTATGTTCAACACTCCTCCCGTGTTCCCCGTCTATGCAGCTCTGCAGACCCTCAAGTGGTACAAGGAACTAGGTGGCGTGAAGGCTCTCCAGAAGATGGACGAGGAGAAGGCGGCTTACCTCTATGACGCAATCGACTCAAGCAAGATGTTTGTGGGCACAGCCGCTGCCGAGGACCGCTCGGTAATGAACATCTGCTTCGTCATGAAGCCCGAGTACAAGGAACTCGAGAAGGACTTCATCGACTTCGCATCAACCAAGGGTATCGTGGGCATCAAGGGCCACCGCAGCGTGGGTGGTTTCCGTGCTTCTACTTACAACGCACTCCCCCTCGAGAGCGTTAAGGTGCTCGTTGAGGCTATGAAAGAATTTGAAAACAAGTAATACCTTATTATATTATGAAGATATTAGTTGCAACTGAGAAGCCCTTTGCTCCCGTAGCAGTCCAGGGCATCAAGGAAGTTGTCGAGAACGCAGGCCACGAGCTTGTTCTCGTGGAGAAAGGTACTAAGGCCGACATGCTTGCAGCTGTTGTTGACGCAGCCGGTCTCATCGTGCGCAGCGACAAGGTCGACAAGGAAGTATTTGACGCAGCCAAGGAACTCAAGGTTGTGGTTCGCGCCGGTGCAGGTTATGATAACATCGACCTTGCCGAGGCTACCGCTCACGGCGTGTGCGTGATGAACACTCCCGGCCAGAATGCCAATGCTGTGGCTGAGCTTGTTATGGGTATGGTGGTTACACTCATCCGCAACCGCTACAACGGCACATCGGGCACCGAGCTGCTGGGCAAGACACTGGGCATCCACGCCTATGGAGCTGTGGGACGCAACGTTGCCCGCATCGCTAAGGGCTTCGGCATGAAGGTCAGCGCCCTTGACCCCTGGGTTAAGGACGAGGTAATGGAGGCTGACGGCATCACTCCCGTTCACAGCCTCGAAGACCTTTACAAGAACAACCAGTATGTGAGCCTCCACATTCCCGCAACCAACGAGACTCGCGGCTCTGTAAACAAGGCACTGGTTGAACTCATGCCCAAGAACGGCGTGCTCATCAATGCTGCCCGCAAGGAAGTAATTGACGAGGCAAGCCTTGCCGAAGCACTCGAGGCTCGCACCGATCTGCGCTACGTTGCCGACGTTAAGCCCGATGCAGCAGCTGAGTATGAGGAGAAGTTTGGCGATCGCGTGATGTTCACCCCCAAGAAGATGGGTGCTCAGACTGCCGAAGCCAATATCAACGCAGGCCTCGCAGCCGCAAACCAGGTTGTTGCACATCTCAAAGATGGATTTAACCGTTTCCAGGTTAACAAATAATTTTTAATTACTAACTTAAAACTTAACAAAATGAAAAAGAATTTTTTTAAAGCACTTGCAATCATGACTATCGTTTCATTTGCAAGCTGCGGTGGCGACGCTAACACTAGTGGCACAGATGCTGAAAACACATCTGCTAATACAGAAGAGGTTGCTGGCGAAGAAGCAGCTGCTCCCGAGGAGGAGAAGAAAGAAGAAGTTGAGGCTGGTCCTCTTACACTTGACTATGAAAACCTCAAGGTTGATATCCCCGAGGGTTGGGTAATCAAGAGCAAGACTGATGGTGGCTACAGCAGCATCATTATCAAGCCCGCCAACGAAGAAGAATTGCGCAAGGAGATCCAGACAAACTTTGGTTTCGACATCCAAATCGCTTCATTCAGCTTTGAGAGCGCTTCAGCAGAGAAGAATGGCAAAGAGGCTATGGATCAGTTTGGTGGTAAATCAAAGAAATCAAGCGCTACATTTGCAGGCATCAAGTATGACGTTTATCATCTGGACGAGGGTAATGGTTCATACGATCGCCTCATCGCTCCTCTCAAGGGCGGCGTAGGTTGTGTTGACATCAAAGTTCCCACCAAGGGCCTTGATGATCCCGACGTGAAGAAGCTTCTCGAGAGCATCGTTCTCAAGAAATAATCTTGAAACCACTTGCAGAGCCTAAAGTCTCCCACTGAGACACAGAGGCACAAAACAAATTAAGAGGGTGTATCAAAATTCACAGTTTGGTACACCCTTACTGTTTTTAAGTGCCTGAGATTTGGATGTAGGTTCATGTGCGTTTTTTTTCTTTTTTACCTTTGTACATGCAATTCTCATGGAGTTCAGTCTGAGTTATACTCCGAAC
>JAKSLZ010000092.1 GCA_024400935.1 Muribaculaceae bacterium
CTATTATTTACCAACAGTCGCTTGCGACTGCAAACATAGTAACTTTTGATGGTGTAAAAATGAGGGTGTGTCATATTGCATTTTTGTTGGATATCAATGCTTTTGCCCTTACAGGGCGAGTTGATTTTTCCACCTGTTACCCAGGGCGTTGCCCTGGGCTGATAGCTACATTGCGCTTACAGCGCGCCGTCGATTCTCTCGTTATTACATACCCTCATTTTTGTGTTGTTAGCTGTTGCCAGAAGTCGAGGTGGCGCTGTGCCACGACGGCGGCGGAGTTGTGTTTCTCCACAAACTCGCGGCTGCGGCGGCTCATCTGCGGCAGCAGGTGCTTGTTGTCTATTATCCAGTTGAGTTTGGCCTCGATGTCGCCGTCAACGAGCGGGTTGACGTTGATGACGGGCTGGTTCTCGGTTTCGCCTATCAGCTCGTAGTACTCGGGCTCGGCACCGCTCACTGCCACAAGTCCCTGCGCCATTGCCAGTAGGGCATTGGTAGCGGGGGTGTAGCTGTAGAGCTGGTCGAGCAGCACATGGCTGGAGCGCATCATCTCCACATACTGCGCATAGGGGACGCTGCGCGCCACCACCATCTCGCACTCGTCGGGGCGAGCCTGGCACACGCGCTGCAGTGCCTCGTGCATGCGGTCGGTGCCCTTGATGACGGTGCGGTCGGGCTGTATGCCTATGAAGAAGCGCACCTTGCCGGGCACATCGTCGAGCTCACGCGGTGTGAGCGACTCCACGTCGATGGGGATGCCGGTGTGGGCCACGCGGTCGCCTAACAGGGGCTTGTAGGCAACATAATACTCCCACAGGCATGCCGTGGCGCCGTCGATGGTCTTGACCACATGGTCGCTGTATTCCTTCATGAAGGGTTTGCCCCAGTTGTCCTGTTGCTGGGCCTGGTACTCGGCCGACTGCACGTAGGGCGAGGGCTCGTTGCCCAGGCGGTAATCGCTGTAGCGGTAGGTGTGGCCGTCGTGGCAGGCGTCATAGTAGACGCGGTCGGTAGCCAGGGCCGACAGCACCACGCAGCGGTTGTGCCGCTTGAGGTAGTCGAGCACGCGGCGCACCTTGGCGGGCTTGAGGTCAAGGAATATCTGGCCGGCAATCTGGACGACGTCATAGCCGCGCATCCTGGGCAGAGCCTTCACAATGTCAATGACATAGCGCACGGCACCCAGCTTGCCGGGACGGCGCAGCAAGTTGATGTCGCGGCGTGTGTCCATCCACGTCGAACCGTTAGATGCCACCACCGCGTCATTCCCCATGCGCCTCAACTCCTGAGCCAGGCAGTTGTGCAGGTTGCTTGCGTCGCCCACAAATAGTACCTTCATATTAGTGCAAATTTACGCCATTTTTTGCACACTCGCAAAAAATGTAGTACTTTTACACCAAATTATGCATTCAATATCTATCATCATACCGGTTTATAACCGTGCCCACATCGTGGAGCGCACCCTTGACTCGGTGCTCAAGCAGAGCTACCGGCCGCTGCAGGTGGTGCTTGTGGACAACGACAGCAGCGACGACACTCTCGACGTGCTGGAGCGCTGGAATCGCGAGCACGCCGGGCCTGACCTAGACGTGATGGTCGTGGTGGAGTCGCAGCACACCGCCGGAGCAGCGCGCAACCGTGGTGCGCAATGCGCTTCGGGCGACTGGCTGGTGTTCTTTGACAGCGACGACGAGATGCATCCTGACCTCATCCGTGACTATGCCGAAGCCATTGAGCAGGATGGGGGAGAGGTAGATGTGGTCTCTACCGGAGCCACGCTTCGATATGCCGACGGGGCTACACGTCAGTTGCCGTTCCACACCGATGACATCATGGCGGTGCAGATGCTCCACAGCCAGCTGGCCACTCAGCGCTATATGGTGCGGGCCGAGTTTTTCCACGCCGTGGGCGAGTGGAACGCGTCGCTGCCTGTGTGGAACGACTGGGAACTGGGCGTGCGCATGCTGCTCAACCGCCCGCGCATGGCCTATATGGCTAACGACAGGGTGGTGGTGAACCACAGCGGCGAGGCCAGCATCACCGGCAACGGATTTGCCGCCAAGGCTGGCCAATGGGAGAATGTGATGGATGTGGTGGAGGACGAACTTGCCCAGTCGACCTACAGCGACAAGCAACGCATGCTGCGGCTGCTCAACTTCAAGCGCATGGTCCTGGCTGCGCACTATGAGCGCGAGGGCAAGCGCGAGCTGTCGGTGGAGCTGTGCCGCACTGCCTATCACAACCTGCACAAGCTGTGCGGCAACACGCTGAAGTGGAAGCTGTGGACCTCGCCCATGATCAAGAAACTCTTTGCCCGCATCGTTCACGGCAAGCGAGGCTCGGCGGTTATTGCCCGTAAATTTTTATAGCCTTTATAGCCTTTATAGCCTTTATAGCCTTTATAGCCTTTATAGCTTTTATAGCCGGGATAGTATTATTTTATCATGGTTATCTATGGTATTTAAAAAAAACCGAGGCCCCGCAACTGTTGCGGAGCCTCGTGCTTTTATCGTGGGGTGTGGGTATTTACTTTACAATGACTTTCTTGCCGTTGATGATGTTAACGCCGGGCTGGGGGTCCTTGAGAATTCGGCCGTTGAGGTCGTAGCATGTCGATGTAGCAGGTGTGCTGATGTGAACATCGTTTATTCCCGACATGGGGTTAGCATCCACCTTGATAAAGGGGCAGTATTGGCCGCAGTAGAGGCGTAGTGTTTGGGGCTCACCATTATACCTATAAGAGAAAGAGCCTTCGCACTCGTCGTTGATGATGTCGGCAATCTTTGTGCCTTCACCATCAGTGAGGTAGGCATAATAACCGTTCTGATAGTTGCAGCCACCGACGGTGATTTCTACTTCGGTATCAACTGCGAACTCAATAGCATACCAGCACCAGCCGTGATTGTCCTGATGATAATATGTCATGTGATCAGGATTATATGTAATCTGCTTGACACCAGTTGGCAGTTCGGGAGTTGCAGTCAACAGGCTGATTTCGAAGTCTTGGCTTTGTGCCCAAGACAAAGACGCTCCCATCACTAACAAGAGGGTCAATAATGCACTGATTCTTCTTTTCATAATTTTCTGAAATATTTTAATTGTTTGATATTATCCTTTAGCTTCGCCTTTGCCCAGGACGATGTTGAGGCAGCTGTTCACGTCGCTGATGTCTACGCTGCCGTCGCCTGTCACGTCGGCACGACCGTCATACTTGCTTGCGGTGTCTTTGCCCAGGACGATGTTGAGCAGGATGTTCACGTCGCTGATGTCGATCACGCCGTCACCGTTCACGTCACCCTTGGCGGGGCCGGTGATGTCGTCGAGGATGTGTGCAAACTCCTTCCAGCAAGTTGCTTTGCTATATGCATTGTAAGTGCCTACAGGAACAAAGAGCGCACCGTTAGCATAGGCATCGGTTGAGAATGCTGTGACGGGTGCAGTGGGAGGCACGGGGTTGTTCACGTAAACCTGTATCGCTTTATTGCTGTTGAAGAATGCGAAGGGCTCAACAACCTTAACGGTGGGGCTCATGGTAACCTTAGTGAGGTTAGCCTGGTTCATGAATGCGCCTTGCATGATGGTATCCACATTCAGGCTCATGTCAACTTCGAAGCTATTGCTTGCAGGCTTGATTGATGCTTGTGAGGTGGCATATCGTCCCACGCTGGTGACAGCATAATTCTTGCCGTTGTGCGACACATACTCGGGGATGCGCAGTCGTGCCATGCTCATTGAACTTGCAACAGCCTGGCTCACATAGCGTGCACAGCCGTCATATTTCTTGCCGTTTACTGTCTTGGGAGCCTGGCTGGTAACTGTGAAATAAGAATCGCTATACTGGGTAGTGCCATTAGCAAATCTTCTTGTCAGCAGGCAGGGATCTATCAGGTCGTAGGCACCGGGGAGCACCTGTGTCCACTCTTTCCACACGGGAGCCTGCTGGTAGGCTGTGATGGCTTCTTGGGGTACATAGAGGTGGGCCTTGTTAGCAACCTTGCCGAAGAAGTCGCTCGCTACTGTGGGAGGAACAGGGTAGTTGATATACAAGTCGGTGAGCGTGGTGTTGCTCCTCATTGTGAAGTCCTTTTCAAGTTTTGCCGAGCTGGGAATCTTCACTGTTGTAAGCTTAGTGCAATGTCCGCCGAAGGCGTATGGCTGGATGCTTGTCACGCCGAAGGGGATATACAGTTTCTCGATATTACCTGCAAAGCAGTAGCTGGCGAGAGTCTTGAGCTCTGATGCAAACTTGCGCTCATCCAGTGTACCGGTGGTACCCCAGGGGCAGCACAGCAGGGTTGTCTTGTCCTTAGAGTACATCATGCCGTTGAGACTGCTGTAGGTCTTGTTGTCTCTTGCCACGTAGATGGTCTTGAAATTGTTACAGAAAAATCCAAACGAGTAGTTAACATCGTTGGCTGTAGAGGGGAGGTCGATTGAGGTGATGCCAGTATAGCCAAATGCCATTTCACCGATGCTCTCTAAGCCCTCGTTAAGCGTTACCGACGTCAGGTTAGTGCTTTTGTTGAACGCGTTATTGCCTATTCTCTTCATGTAGGGGCATTTTGACAAATCAACCGATGTAATATCGCCTATTCTTGAATAGTTGGGATCGTAATCAAAACTGTCGGGGTTATAGTTGTAAATGTTTGCGTTGTCGGCTATGGCAGTGACTCTAAAAGTATGCAATCCGTCAGAGAATACGCCTTCTGGTTCAAAGTCGGTAAAATCCGTGTAACTGCCCACATAGGTTATAGTGACTTCACCGGGAGTGTTGCCGGTAGGGTGCTTGGTCACGCACATTGCATAAGGGCATTTACCATAATCATCATGTTTATAGAAGTCATGCACAAAGTAGGAGCCCAAAATAATGTTTTTGAATTGGCTGAAAGCACCATGATTTTTATATAAATTCACTGCATCGGGATTGGTACGAGCCACACTCAGGTACATGTCCTTGTTGTCGGGGAAGGCTGCATTGTTGATGTTGACCTTATTAGAGGTGGGGTCGGCAATAGCGCAACGCACATATTTGAGTCTCTCGCAATTCCTGAAAGCCCAATGCCAAATGTCATTCACCGAGCTGGGGATATAGAGCCTTTGTATCCATGTGCAATTCTCAAACGCACTGGCTCCGATTTTTTGGACTCCATACTGAATGTCTACAGTAAGAATCTGTTTTTTATCCTTAAACGCGTTGTCTACAATATTTGAAACGGCAAAAGTCTGACCGTTGTAAGTGATAACACCGGGAATGGTGATATCTATGTCACCGGGTTTAGAGGCTGCTTCGTCACTGAGGCCGATGACATTGACATAACCAATTACTACTTCACACTTGATGTCTCCGTAGTCAAATACGTCGCCGAGGCTTAAGGCTGCATTTGCTTGCAAGAATGTCACGGCAATAATGATTAGTGATAAAATTTTCTTCATATTGTGATTTTTTGGGTTAATAAATTCGAGCAATTATTTTCTATCTTGCAAATATAGTAAGATATAGTCGGTTATAAAGAATTTTACCTCCCCGCTTAACGATAATTAACAATTTGATTTCGCGCTGGTAACTATACACCAATGGGGATTATCTTGCGCAGAACTCGCAGACAACGCAGATAAAAGCGGGATAATATTAGGTGGTGAAATAATTTCTTCTGATTTTGAGAAATTTCTTCCAGTTATTCCGCGAGTTCTGCGCGAGATCTTATCATTGCTGAGTAGTTTCTTCTCGCAGGGCTCGCGGGGACTATACAAAAAAGGAGTATTGATGTATAGTCGCTCCCATGAAGCACTTGCGCAGCACCTTTCTCGGGAGGTTATCCTATCTGATGATCATGTCGTTGTGGTTCATGCGGTACATGTATTGCTGGATGATGCTTTTCATGCGTTTTTCTACATTGGCAGGATGCTTGCCGCACAGGTCGCGCTTTTGCAAGGTGTCTTCCTTGAAGCGATAGGCATGCACAACCTGGTCGCCGTCGAACTGCAACATCCAGTCGCCCTCGAGATACTGGAACCAGTTGCTGCCGGGCAGGTAGTTGATGGCATAGGTTGACTCGGGTGCCGACTTGAGCGCGTCCTGTCCGAACGCCACATAACTGCGGTCATAGCCCAGCAGTCCCAGCACGGTGGGCATGATGTCGATTTGGCTCACTATGCGTGTCGAGTCGCTGCCGCTGAGCTCGGGCATTGACGGGACGTAGAAGATGACTGGCACCTTGTAATGCCCCAGGTCAGTGATATACTCGGGATCGTCGGCCGCTGTGGCGTGGTCGGCAGTGATTACAAAGATGGTGTTGTTGAACCACGGCTGCTTGCTGGCTTTCTCAAAGAAACGTTTCACGGCCTGGTCGCTGTAGCTGATGCATGCATATAGCGGGTGTGGGCCTTCCTTGAACTTGCCCTTGTAGCGGTCGGGCATGCGGTAGGGCGAGTGTGACGAAGCGGTGAACACCGAGGTCATGAACGGCTGCTTCATCTCGCTCATCTTGTCGCAGTAGTATTGCAGGAATTCCTCGTCCCAGATGGCCCATGTGCCGTCGAAGTCGTCATCTCCGTGATAGCGAGGGTCTTGGTTATACTCGGTGCGGCCATAGTATTGCTGGAAGCCCGATGAGCGCGCAAAGGCCTGGAAGCCCATCGAACCGTTCTCGGCTCCGTGGAAGAATGCGCTGGTGTAGCCTTTGTTCTTGGACAACTCGCCGGCGAGGCCCGACAGGTCGTTGAGCGACGCGGGAGTGAGGAAGAAAGGCTCTACAAATGATGGTATCGACGCCAGCACCGAGGGCATGCCGTCGATGCTCTTGCGGCCGTTGGCATAGCTGTATTCAAACGAACGCCCCTTCACTGCCAGGGAGTCGATAGTGGGCATGAACCCGCGGGCCGAGGCTTGCTTGCCGAAGCTTTCCAGGATGAGCACAACCACGTTCATGGGACGGAACTGCGCGGTGTCGGCAGGCATGTGGACGGGAGAATAAACCTTGGCGGCTTCTTCCATCGTCATGTAGTCGCGCTCCACAAAGGCCTTCTTGCCCATGGTGCGCATGATGCTGAAGGGGGTGTTGAGCACGATGCCGGCATCTACGGCATGGGTGACATACTGGTTGGCGTTAGAGATGGTGATGGGACGCACCGCAGTGGTGAATCCGCCACGCATGCCGCCCAGTGTGAGCACTGCGGCCACGGCAAGAGCTGCGGCCTGGGCCAGATAATAGCGCCATTTGGCTTTGAAGCGCTCGTGCCATCTCTCGTCAGGACTGACGAAGCATTTCCACAACACCCAGCACATCGCTGCCCCAACTATGAACAGATACCAGTAAGAAACCGACTCGTGGAGCAGGATGGTGGCCATGTTGCCCTCGCCGCCAAACTCCTGCAGCACGCTCCAGGTGGTGCGGCGGCCTGTAAACGGGAAGTAGGCACAGTCGCACAGGTTGGCGCTGATGCCTATGAAGTTGACGACGACAAAGATCCATCGCATCACCCTGTAGAATCCTGCTCGTTCCTTGACGTGCAGGGGCAGCAGGAATGCAAGCAGCATCCAGCAGTTGAGATACAGTATGGCCGTGGTGTCAAATCTGAGTCCGGCCGCAAGCATGCTGAGCATGTAGCCGGCAGTGATGTGGTCGCTGTAGAGTGCAGTGTTGCAGCACACAAAGATGATGCGTGTGACGGTGAAAAGAATATACACCAGGAGCAGGTTGCACACCAGTGCTCCCACAGGACTTCGCTTGATGGATTGCAATGTGTCGTTGATGCTATACATTATATTATTTATATCGGTCGCTGATGTTGTAGATTGATTCAAAGATGTCGCGGTCGGCCTGTGTGAGCTCCATGCCGCGTCGTGCCATCACGCGCTCGGCAATGGCATAGAAAGTCTTAAGGGGCACATCCTTGAAGCCGGCGTTGCTGCTGCCCTCCTGGAATGATGCGACAAACGGTCGCGGAAAACCGCTGCCGTGGATGTTGACACCCACGCCCAGCACGGTGGCGGTGTTGATCATGCAGTTGACGCCGGTCTTGCTGTGGTCGCCCATGATGAGGCCGCAAAACTGAAGCCCGGTGCGCACAAAGCGACGCTCCACATAGTCCCACAGCTTGATCTCGCTGTAGTCGTTCTTGAGGTTAGAGGCTGTAGTGCCTCCGCCTATGTTGCACCATTCGCCTATCACGGCATCGCCCAGGAAACCGTCGTGTGCCTTGTTGCTGTAGCCTATCATCACTGTGCTCTCGACCTCGCCGCCCACCTTGCAGTGCGGGCCCAGCGTGGTGCCGCCATATACCTTGCCGCCCATGCGCACCTTGGCGTCATGGCAAGCCGCAAACGGACCGCGCACGCATGCGCCTTCCATGATCTCGACATCGTTGCCTATGTAGATGGAACCGCCGCGGGTGTTGAGGAACGCTCCGTCTACGGTAGCACCTTCCTCTACAAAGATGCGTGCTGCGTCGCCTATCACCGTGCAGGTGGTGGGCAGCGGCGCTGACTTGCGAGCGGCAGTGATGCGGACAAAGTCCTGCTCGATTACCATGCCGTTGTTCATGAAGATGTCATATGGCTTGTGCAGTATGATGGGCTTTGTGCAGGCCTCTACTGTGCTGACGTAATTCTTTGCGTCAAAGTCGGGCGCCGAGCCGTTGAATGCGATGAGGTTGCCTTCGCTCATCAACGCCTCGCCGTGTTTGAGTGCCAGCACCTGTGCCGCCAGAGCTGCTGTGGGTACCACGTGGCCGGCCACCATGAGGTTGCTGGAACGTGCTTTGAGCGGGAACTTGACCTTGAGATGGTTTGCTGTGAGATAGCTGTAAGTGTGGTCCTCGCCCAGCATTGCACGCCACTTTTGCTCTATCGTGGAGATGCCTATGCGCAGCAGCGCAGTGGGTCGGGTGTAAGTGAGTGGCAGCAGATGCCTGCGCACCTCATTGTCGTCAAACAGGATGATATTCATGCCTATATTATGGTGTATTGTTATAAAAGTGATGCAAAGTTAGGATTTATTGCGGGAATATCACATATAAGTGGATAAAAAATATTAACTTTGTACCTATAAATATATAATAAGGTATAATGAATTTCATAGAACAGAAGATAAAAGGAGTGTGGGTGATTGAACCCGTCAGGTTTGGTGATTCTCGCGGATACTTCAGCGAGGTGTTTAAGCTGGACCAGTTCCAGGCTCATGTGGGCCCTGTGCAGTTTATCCAGGACAACGAGTCTTTTTCGAGCCGTGGCGTGCTGCGTGGACTTCATTTCCAGAAAGGGGAGTTCAGCCAGGCCAAGCTGGTGCGAGTGAGCCAGGGCACGGTGCTGGATGTTGCGGTTGACCTGCGCGGCGGCAGTCCCACTTATGGCCAGCATGTGGCGGTAGAGCTCAGTGCCGACAATGGCCGCCAGTTGTTTATTCCCCGCGGCTTTGCTCACGGCTTCGTGGTGCTGAGCGATGTTGCGCAGTTCCAGTATAAGGTAGATAACGTCTATGCGCCTCACAGCGAGGCTACGCTTAGCTTTGACGACCCTGAGTTGGGTATAGACTGGCGCATCAGCCCCACTGAGATGCTCTTGAGCGCCAAAGATAAAGAGGGGATGCTGTTAAAAGATATTAAACCTTTTTAAAATTATGCTAATTCGTTAAATTCCTCCACAGGCCATAATTTTGACTCGAGTTTTCTCTCTGCCGCAAGCATGATGAAAAAAAGTGTAACATGGTATTGAAAAAAAGAGCAAAAACATTTGGTTGTTAGGGAATTAATGTGTAACTTTGCAATGTTTTTGTGGCTAAATGCGATGCTATCGTTCGTTAATCGGTTGATTTAATGAATGATATCGTTGTGTGGGGCCTTGAAATGTGAATACAATTTTAACAATTAATTTATAATTAAAAACTAAAGTAAAACAGAACTAAGATGCCAACAATTCAGCAATTAGTAAGAAAAGGTCGTACTGCGCTTGAAAGCGCCAGCAAATCGCCCGCGTTGGATTCTTGCCCGCAGCGTCGCGGTGTGTGCGTTCGTGTTTACACAACCACTCCCAAGAAACCTAATTCTGCGATGCGTAAAGTAGCTCGTGTTAGATTGACTAACGGTAAGGAAGTCAACAGTTACATCCCCGGTGAGGGCCACAACCTCCAGGAGCACTCAATCGTTATGGTGCGCGGTGGTCGTGTAAAGGACCTTCCTGGTGTACGCTACCACATCGTTCGCGGTACTCTCGATACTGCTGGTGTAGCAG
>JAKSLZ010000093.1 GCA_024400935.1 Muribaculaceae bacterium
GTTGTGAATTGCTTTCAAATTTTGTATCTTTGTACTTGCAACACAACAGGAGGAGTTCAACATCGAGTCCTACATGTGTTGTGAATTGCTTTCAAATTTTGTATCTTTGTACTTGCAACACAACGCCTCGTGTTGCTTCATCGAGTAGAACAGGGTTGTGAATTGCTTTCAAATTTTGTATCTTTGTACTTGCAACACAACTCGAGCACCGATGCGATGAAATTGCCGTAGTTGTGAATTGCTTTCAAATTTTGTATCTTTGTACTTGCAACACAACCTGCGGAAGTCAACGAGTGTGGCCCCAGTGGTTGTGAATTGCTTTCAAATTTTGTATCTTTGTACTTGCAACACAACAACGCCAACTTCGTGACGCTGTGCAACACAGTTGTGAATTGCTTTCAAATTTTGTATCTTTGTACTTGCAACACAACCTAATGTCTGTATATTACAGAACATCAGTGGTTTATAAAGGTTTTTAGAAATCAAAAAGTGTTGCAATAAAGAAATCCTTCCCAATCTTAGGAAGGATTTCTTTATTTCTAAAACAGTTCGAGTTGCTGACCACCATACTCGGGTGGTTTCTCTTTTTTGCCGAAAAACAGCTCCATTGAGCCAAATTGTTTGTCGGTAACACATAAAATCCCGACTTTTCCTGACGACGGAAGATAATTTTTCACTCGATTGATATGGACGCGTGCATTCTCGGCACTGGCACAGTGGCGTATATAAATCGAAAACTGAAACATAGTGAAGCCGTCACCCATTATGTCTTTACGAAACTTTGCTGCGATTTTGCGCTCGAGCTTGGTCTCGGTAGGCAAGTCAAAAAAAACCATAACCCACATAACGCGATATTCACTAAAGCGGTCCATCCAGTTTTTTTACAGCTCGGGATACACTATCTTCCTTGCCTCGCCGGCATAGCACTTGCGCAGTGATGCTGTTGTGGTCTCCACTGCCACCATCAGGGGACTGCGATGACCTGCAATCGACACTTCGGTCGTGACAATAGACAGCAATGCCTGCTTGGTTTCGGCCATGATGCCGCACTCGGGACCATACTGCTGCACCAGTTTTTTAACAGCGATGTCCACCACGGGGCGGTAAGGTTCCATGATGTCGTCGGCAAGGCAATAGGCATTATATTTGTTATGGTGATGTATGCCTAAGGTGGGCAGTAAACCTGCACCCACAAGGCTACGGGCCACCACAGCACGCACCAGCGCATAGCCATAGTTCAGCAACTCGTTGGGGCCGTCTAGCTCGTGATGCCGCACAAAACCGGGGCATTCGGGGAAAAAGTTGCGCCAGTAGTAGGCAGCGGCGCGGCCTTCAAGATTGGCGGCATCATCGCTGCGCACCTGTTGCACCCAGGCAAGCATATTGCCGGTTTCGCATTGCGGCACACACTGCTTGAGCGCTGCCGCCTGGTTGGCGATTTTGGCCTGCACGGTCTGTTGCCACAGTTGCTTTTGCAATGGTCGTGAGCATGCCACCTGATCGCGGGCACGCTCGCTCTGTAGCGTGTGCCCGTCGAGTGTGAGTAGCAACCCTGTGGGCATGTGCGAGTTGTCGCAAGTTATCACCGCTACGTTGTTTTCCATGAGGCATTGCAGCGCACCGTGCGTTATGGTGATGCGCTTGTCGTCGAGCACCACCACGCCCAGGTCCTCGATGGGAAACGTGCGTGCAGCCTCGCGCTTGAACTTCTCTGAGAAAAAATCAGCGCATTCCACCTCGGGCAGCCGCAGTAGCAACTGCCCGTTGCGCATGCTCAGGTAGGCAGGGTTGCCAAAATATAATGTGCGCTTAATCATTTATAAACTGGATTTTTCCATTTTGTATTATAAAGTCTCTTCCTTGTAAAAGAAATTTCAATTTAGATGCACTGCATCTGATTGTAGATGGAAGATTAATAAAATCTTTTATTTTATTCCCTTTTTCTTTAAATGCTATTAGATGGCGTGATAACGTAATGCGTCCATCACTTTCGAAACCTACGACTTTATATAATCGTTGGCTTAAAAAAGAAATATCATTTGTGTATAATTCGTCAATATCTTCGTTGTAAAGTAACATCATGTCTCCTGTTTTTATGACAGCAGAAAGTGTATATTCTAAATTCTTGATGATTCTCTTGAGAGGTATTGGAGAAATGCCTTCTTTCTTCCTTAAGGCTACTTCAAGCAAAGAATAAACAGTATATGAGCATTTGTCAAGATGAGTATATTGACAAATAGAATGTAAGTCGCCCATGCCTGCATAATATTCTTGTTTATACCATTTTGTAGAAGTATATTGCTGTGTCTTGATTGGTAATGGAGATGTTAATGAAGCAAAACATCTTACATGACGGATTTTATTTACCTTATTCCCTTTGTTGTCCATCATAAAGAAATCGTTGTTACAAGCCTCTTTAAAACTACAATCTGTGCCGTATTGATTCCTGATAATACCAAAAAGGGATTTGTCCACGATGTTTTTTTCTAAATCGTCCCATGATGAAAAACCTGAGTCGCTTGGAGAAGCTTTGAATTTAAGTGGACGCCTAATTGCATATTTTATATCGTTTTGCTTGATTGAGTTGGCCTCTACGCCTTGCATATTTTGTGTTATCGCTGCATAAAACGACTCTTGATGTAATCGGCCTCTGATACTATCTCCTGCTTTCCACATTTCTTTTTTGTTGCCGTTTCGGTCGATAACTGTTATGACTTTGCCTCTCACACGTGCCCTGCGTCGGCATGAAGTGAGGGCGCGGTCTTTGCTGTGATGGTTCACGAGTATGTTGTCCTCAATGTGTTTAGCCACTGCAGCAATGTCTCCATTAAGGTGGCAACTACGGCGTTCCTGTTCCAATGCTCGTTGTTCTAAACTATAGTCATGACCTCCGTCACGGGCTTCGCATAGTCTGAAGTATAGTTCGAGCATGCGGTCACGTTTTGCCGCGATGGGAATGGCAGTGAGAGTGGCAGCATCTATGGCATGGTGTGAGTGCAGGTCTCGGTCTTTCTTTGTATCCATCTCCTGGATGCCGAGCATCTTGCGGAAACAAGCGGTCACTTCGCCTTTCTGTACTTCAACGTTGGTGAACACAGATTTGAGGTACAAGACAGCATGACGGGCAATAACACCGGTATCCACAAGTTGGCTGTTGCGGAATCCCTGTTTGATTTCGGTGGTTGTGAATCGCTCAAGTTTATTGCGCCAGTATTCCATCTCCATTTGCCACAAGTGGCGTTGACGTATGCAGTGGTCCTTGCGGTCCTTAGTTTGTGCCTTGCGCGACTGTGATTTCCAGAAGTCTACATTGGCCTGCAAGTGATCAATCTTTTCCTTCCAGTTGTCAAGATTGGGTTTTATTGCATTGTATTCTATATCGTCAATCCTTGCAGGTTTGTCATAGTTGGGGAGTTCGGTGGGTATTCTGTTTTTCTTGATGGCGCGATTGTAGTGTGCATCACACAGGGTGAGGTTGGCATCTGAGTTGTCAAACGACTTGCTGCGTGGTATGGTGTGTTCTATGTCTACTTCTCCCTCGTTGAACAATGCAGAGAATGAAATAAGCTTACCTGTATAGAAGCATGTGAAGCCCTGTTCCATCCACAGCTTGTATTTTTTTACGAGTTTGCTAAAACTATGGTTGCTCTTGAACTCCATTAGCTCGTTATCGGTTTGTTCAAGTCCATAACGTGCCATGTCGATATCGCTATCGCTAATGTTGCGCTTAGGAAACATTTCCTCAAGCCGTTTTTTTATCTCCTTGTTCTCTTCCTCGCGCAGACGCTGGTATTGTTCAATGGCCCATCTCATGTTGGCATCGTTGAGCATGCGGGTTGTCTCCACCACAATGCGGGTGTCATCAGGCGCAATCATTCCTGCGTCAAGCATTGAGTTGACTTTGCGTTTGAGCACATTGAGGACTCGCAATGCAACAGGGTTCTTGATTGAGCCAAGGTTGGGACTGCCCAGTCGCCACTCACTGCGTTCCTCGCTCATGTTCTTGACAGGTTGATAAGGAGTGATTTGCGAGTGGTGATAAAGTTTGTCCCACTTTTGGGGGTCAACTTGTGGAAAAGCGATTGCCATTGCCTCCTTGAACGCGGTCTCAATTTTGGGAATCTTGTAGTAGTCTCGTTTGTCGCTGGCAAAGAATTGCTGATACAGTTGTGTTACTCTGTCAAAAATCTCGGTCTGCTCGTCGGCGTCCATGTTAGCCCAGGTGTTGTTGCCCACGATGTCAATAACGTGGCGTTCTATGTCCAGGAAGTCGCTGTCCTGAAGGGTGTATTTAGAATCTTTGTGTGCAAATTTTTCCTCGTAACTTAAACTCTTGTATGTAGCTATAAGACTATTGGCAATAGACGTTGTGAGACGTTCTTTGCGCACTCTAGGCTTCATTTTGTTGTATTGTCTGAGAATTGGGGCAATGTTGGTGCTGGATATACCTGCTATTTCTGGTACTTTAGCTAGCATCACCGCATCAGGATATAGAAGTCCTTGCTCAAGCATGTGGTTAATGTTGTTTATGGCTTTAAGACTCAGCATGGCGTAACCTTGTGACATGCTGGCCCATAAACGCTTTAGCTGAGACTTCTTGTCGTCGTCCCAATGCAGGCGCTTGTCGGCAAACTCGTCCAGTTCTTCGGGGTCGTCAACATTAAAACATACGTTCCATAGATCAAGAGCAGTGTATGTGACCTGGTGCTGTTCTAATCCGTGATTGTTACCGTGTGCTGTGCGTGTCTTGTCGCCTTTGATCTCTATAGTTTCCCAGTCATCGCCTAGAAGATTCTTAAGACGTGCGGTGACAGGGCATCCAGATACTGATTGGGTGTCCTTGTAGTTGATTGTACGGTGCTTAGGGTCGCTGTCAAAGTGCATTCCCATCATCGCTTCTATTTTACCTCTTAGTTCTTTGAACTTGAAATCAGTTTTGACGCGCGAAGTAAAGAAATCATCATATATCTTTTTCTTTACATCTAGTGGCAGTTCCTGCCAATCTCCGTCAATGCTCATTTTTACCTTTATATTATTAAGCAATGACCATGCCCTGAATTTCTCGAATGAAGGATGACTGATTGCGCAGCGGGTTTTATTGGGCTCAAGGGTGCAGTTCCCTACATTGCCCTTTTGGGACTTGAGAGGGTTTTTAAAGAAAATTGTGCCAATGCCTTTTTTGGTACTAATAATGCGCTCGTGCAATTCGCCTTTCTCGTCAAGACCTTGTTGAAAATTAAAGATTTCTTCAATTTCTTGCATGTATTGTGAGCGCACTGCTTTGTATTTGGGGTTATTTCTTAATCGTTCTCCTGCTTTCTCCAGCATGGCAAATGCTTGTCCTACGGTCTTGAGTCCATGTTCTGACATGAATTCGGTTATCATGCCAGAGAGTTTGGTCTCAGATTTTTTCATCTCGACGCTGACATCAATTGCTTCAATTGCAGAAGTTTTTTTTGCCGTTTCTTTTTCTTGCTCGGCGATGGTTTCGCCTTTACTGCTCTTGAAACCTCGGCGTTGTGCAATATGGTAAAGAGCTCGCCCCAAACGGTGGCGTTCAGTCTTTTTTGTAAAATCAAATTGACGTTCCATCAATTCGCTTCGCAACTGATATGGGCTTGAGTAATCACTAACACCATCACCGTTAAAGTCAAGGTGTATCCATTGTTCAAAAGCTTCTTCCTTAGGATATTTGCGATATAATCCTTCGGCCTTATTGTATGTTTTCCATGCATGAAGGCCTTCTTGTGACAAAGGACACAAATCATGCTCAACAAGAACCTCTAGTGTGGCCCATAACCTGCGTCGCCGGGTGTCGTTTAAACGACGAGTTTGCACGTGCTTCGTGCGTTCAGCGGCGAAAGAAGCAGGAGCTCCGCTCTTGTCCTTGCTTGCACCTGCCTTGAAAATATCTGAAGAGAAATATTCAAGTTGCTCGATAAATGAACCTTCAATGTCGGGGTTTCTCAATGCAGTTCCGATAGAACTAGTTCCCAGGTCAAATCCTAAAATTTTTTGTGCCATATATATGTGTTTTTTTGTTTTTTCAAAATATTTGTGTACCTTTGCATCAAGATACAAAAGTGAAAGACTTTTCACAACAAGGCTATAAGCCGAAGAGAAATCTTAATCCCGCGATGTAGTCGTGGGATTTTTTCATGCCGTTTCATTGACTGCGTAAAGTTACAAAAAAATCGGGATAATCGGTGGAATCTGTTGTTAAAAAATTTAGGAGGCATTCATGAATGGGGTGGGGGAGGTATAGCTATCTAATGTTTTTTCGGACTAAAAAAAGTCCGCGAGTTCCGCGGGTTCTGCGCGAGATAATCCCTTGGGGTGGAGATATCGGGGTGCCGGCTTCGGTAGTGTCAGAAAAAAGTTGTAACTTTGTGCTCTCTTAAATTTTGAATTGGACTTATCTATGAAGAAGATATTTTTACTGGTTGCCATTGTGGTGGCAACTGTGGCTGTGTGCGGCGGACAGCAGATGTCGCAGGCCCTCAAGCAGATGAATGACAGGGCCGATGCGGCTTCGCTGGTGCCCACGACGCAGCGCCGACCGCTCATCGGGCTCACGGCCTCGGCGGGCACTGGCACTAGCGTGGTGGGGCAGAACTACTACAATGCGGTGAAGCGTGCCGGCGGTATGCCGGTGATTATCCCGGTGGACACTACCACTGAGTATCTGGCCGAGGTGATCAAGGAACTGGACGGCCTGGTGCTCATTGGCGGCGTGGACGTTGACCCGTCGTTCTTCGGCGAATCGGCCCACAAGAAGCTGGGCACGGTGGACACGCTGCGCGACGTCAACGAGCTCAAGCTCATACGCTTGGCCTATAACCGCAACGTGCCCATGCTGGGCGTGTGCCGCGGCTGCCAGATGCTCAACGTGGCGCTGGGGGGCAGTCTCATCCAGGACATTCCCTCGCAGGTCAAGGACCAGAGCATCACTCACCGTGTCACTGCTGGTGCCAGCCGCGTGCATGACGTGAAGGTGGAGCCGGGCAGCCTGCTGCACAAGATCGTGGGTAAGGAGTCGCTGGGCGTCAACAGTGCCCATCATCAGGCGGTGAAAGCGCTGGCGCCGGGTGCCCACTGCGACGCGGCAAGCAGCGACGGCGTGGTGGAAGCCATTGACTTCTACCCCTTGCACCGCATCCTGGGCGTGCAGTGGCACCCCGAGGGATTTCGCGGCGAGGATGCGGACATGAACAAGATATTTGACTTCTTCCTGGGCGAGGCATGTCTGTTCAGGCATGCCCGCGAGCTGCACGCACGCATTCTCTCGGTCGACAGCCACACCGATGCCCCGCTGAGCTTTGTGCGCGATGGCAAGGATCTGATAACCCGTAGCAACACGTGCGTCAACCTGCCCAAGATGCAGGAGGGCTACATCGACTCGCAGTTCTTTGCCGCATGGGTGTGGAGCGACACCTCGGTGGTGAAGGACGGCAAGAAGACCTATGTGCCGCGTCCGCTCAACGATGCCACCTTTGACGGTGCGTGGGCGCGCACGCTGCAGCTCATCGACGCCACTAACAGCGAGATAGCTAAGAACAGCACGCTGGTGGGGCTGGCGCGCAGCGACAAGGAGGCTGCGGCGCTCAAAGCGCAGGGCAAGAAGGCGGTGTTCCTGGGCGTGGAGAACGGCCTGGGCGTGGGCCATGACCTGAGCCGCATCGAGGAACTGGCTAGGCGCGGTGTCAAATACATCACCCTGACCCACACCCGCGACAACCAGCTGTGCAACTCGTCGACCTACACCGTGGACGGCAACAAGGGCCTCACCCCCTTTGGCCGCAAGGTCGTGAAGGAGATGAACCGCCTGGGCATCATGGTGGACCTGTCGCACTGCAGCGAGGGCACCTTCTGGGAGGTGCTGAAGCTGAGCAGCAAGCCCGTGGTGTGCTCGCACTCGGGTGCACGTGCGCTGTGCGACCACGACCGCAACCTCACCGACGACCAGCTGCGCGCACTGGCTAAGCATGGCGGTGTGGTGCAGACGGTGTCATACGAGGGGTTCCTGCTCAAGGAGGGCAAGGCTACCATCGAAGACTTCATGGACCACATCGACTATATGGTGAAGGTGGCCGGCATAGACCACGTGGGCATAGGCACCGACTTTGACGGCGGTGGCGGAGTTCCCGGTCTGGAGGGCGACAATGACATGATCAACATCACCATGCGCCTCATCGAGCGCGGCTACAGCGACGAGGACATCGCCAAGATATGGGGCGGCAACTTCTTCCGCGTGATGAACGCCCAGTAACCAGAAGGTTTTAACCCAGAAAGTGCATTAGGGCATGGATAAGATTTTAGATTATCATTGTGTCAGGATTTGCGCTATATTGAACGAGCATAGGGGGGCTATGTGAGCGAAAGATAGCCCAAATCATGCCTGTGAGAAGTGAAATATTGCCATTTGCTCCTAATGAACTTTCTGGGTTTAATATACAGATTCACCCCCGTGCCCTGAACATCAAGTTCAAAGCACGGGGGTGAATTTTTTTGGGGGGGTGGGCGGTGGCGTGTGGTGCCATGAGCCTGCGCTCTAGGCCCGGCAGCGCCCTTGTTTCATTTCTTGTACTTGGCTACCCTGGCGGTCACCTCGGGGATCTGGGTGTTGTCCAGGCGGCAGTGGAACTGGTCGGCACCCACGCCTATGGCAAACACGGGCACGTGTCCGCCTGAGTGCGAGCCGCTGGCCCATGACACGCCGGCGGTCTTGTTGAGGATGTCGCGCGCCTTGGTGGCCAGAGCCGAGTTCACGCTGTACCAGTTCTCCTCCTTGGCGTCGCCGTTGAAGGCAGCCTCGTAAGCCTCAAACAGAGTCACCTCGTCGCGCCATGACACGGGCACCTCGGTGAAGAGGCCGTAGCTCTCGCTCAGCACGCTCTTGATGTCCTCCCAGGTCTTGCGCATGCGGTTCTTCTTGAGGATATTGAGCTTCTCGGTCACCATGTCGGTGCTGCAGGTTTGGTATTGCAGCACTTTGAGGTTGAGCGAGTAGGGACCGTTGCCGGGCACCATGCCACCGGTCTCGTGGTCGGCAGTGACCACGATGAGGGTCTCCTTGGGATGTTGCTTGTAGAATTCCAGCGCCACCTTTATCGACTCGTCAAAGTCGAGCACATCCTGGATAACGGTGGCAGCGTCGCGGCCGTGGCACGCGTGGTCGATGGCTCCGCCCTCAACCATGAAGAAGAAGCCGTTCTTGTTGTTCTTCATGAGCGTGTTGATGCCCACCTCCACAATTTGCGACATAGTCAGGTCGTTAGCGTCGCGGTCGATGGTGTAGGGGATGTCGCGCTTAGCGTCCTTGCGCTGCACCATGATGAGCTTGTCGGCCTCCTTGCACTTAGCCTTGCCCTCCTCATAGCCGTAGGCCCATGTGTAGCCGTTGTCGGCGCATATCTGGTGCAGGTCGGTGCCGTCATCGCCCTTAGGGTGGCGGAAGTCAGAGCCGGCAAAGTAGTCATAGCCCGAAGCAGCCAGCTGGCGGCCTATGGCGTTGTAAGAACCACGGTTGGCCTGATGGGCATAGAAGGCACCGGGGGTGGCGTCGTCGATGTTCACGTTAGTGCATATTCCCACCTTCTTGCCACTATTCTTGGCCCACAGGGCGATGCTGTTGACCGGAGTGTTGTCAGGGGTCACACCCAGCATGCTGTTGTTAGTCTTGTTGCCGGTAGCCAGCGCAGTGCCCGCCGCGGCCGAGTCGGTGACGTCGCTGCTGGCCGAGAACGAATTGGCAAAAGTAGCATAGGGCAGGTCGGCAAACGCCAGGTGCTCGATGCCTATATTACCCTTAAGGCTAGCCAGATACAGCTCGGTGATATTGATCTGGTTGAGACCCATACCGTCACCGATGAAGTAGAACACATACTTAGGCTGTGCTGCTGCCGAGAGCACACACAGCAAGCAAAAAGTAACAATAGAGAAAAATTTTTTCATATCATAGATTTTTTAAGTATCACAAAGATACAAAAATTCCACCAAACACAAAACCTTGTGCCCCAAAAAAGCATCCCCCCCAGCAAACGCCTGTGACATCAAGCGCGCACCATTTAGTTGTGTCCCCCGTGTCATTGATGGCACGGGGGACACATTCAGGTTACTGTATTTTCCTGATTTCGGTTGACTGTCAGCGGACGTTATCCCTGGCAAAAG
>JAKSLZ010000094.1 GCA_024400935.1 Muribaculaceae bacterium
AAGTAAAAAAATTTCTTCAAATTTCTTTTAATTTCTGTCAGTTAGAGCGAGATTTACACGAGATAGTCCTATATTGTTACACTGCATTGTAGCAGCTGTTAATTTTTGTTAAAAATGGGGGGGGTAAATTTTTACTTTATTATTGCAAGAAATTGTTGTATATTTGCACCGATATAGTAACAATCCTATATTTCCGAAGAGTATAAAACATATTCTCTCTCGAAATATCAAATTAAAACCACATAGTTATGAAACGACAGATCTTGATAAGCCTCATGCTCTTGGCAGTAATTACAACAGCACATGCCTATGATTTCATGGTAAACAGCATTGCCTACAACATCAACAGCAACAACCAGTCGGTGAGCGTTACCAATGTCGACTTTAGCGGTACGTCCTATTCAGGTGACATTGTTATCCCCGAGGAGGTTGCTTATTCAGGAAAGACTTATCCTGTTACCGGCATCGGTATGAGTGCGTTTAGCTGGGCAACCGAGGTGACTTCGGTTTCTATGCCCAACACAATCACAAATCTGGGCACGTACTCTTTTCTCGGCGCCACAGGCATAAAATCGATCAAGATACCCGAATCAGTAATCACCATTGACACTGATGCGTTCAGGAGTTGTGCCTTTACCGAAGTTGTCATCCCGAATAACGTGACCAACATCGGCAATGGAGCGTTTTCTGAGAACGAGAATCTTAAGAAAGTTGTCATCGGTAACTCTGTTACCCATATCGGAATGGAGGCATTCGCAAGGTGCAAAAGCCTAACCTCGGTAAACATTCCTGCGTCGGTAACCTATCTGGGTGAAACCATTTTTGACGATTGCACGTCTCTTCCTGCTATTGTTATCCCCGAAGGAATTACCTCCCTCAGTTTTGCAATGTTTTCAGGTTGCCATGCATTGAGTGAGGTGACACTCCCAAGTACATTGACAAAAATTGGTAATTACGCATTCTCGCTCTGCAAAGGTCTTAAGGCAATAGATCTCCCCAGTAGTGTAAGTTCAATAGGTTCGGGAGCTTTCTCGGGGTGCACTTCGCTGGAATCGATTACAATCCCCGACAAGGTGAAAGTGATAGAACGCGGCACATTCAAGAAGTGCTCGTCGCTGGAGTCACTCACAATCCCGCAAAATGTCCAGAAGGTGGAAACGGAGGTTTTTGAGGAATGCACATCTCTTAAAAGTGTCTTCTCAAAGAATCCCACACCGCCTTCATTAAACGTCAATGCCGTACCCTGGCAGATGTATGAAAAGCTTACATTATATGTTCCCCGTGGATGTTACGACAAATATGCCGTCGCCGAAAACTGGAAACACTTCAGATACATCTACGAGGACGAGACATCGGCAGTGGGTGACGTGGACGGTAATGGTGTTGTTGACATCAGCGACGTTAATATCGCTCTAAACATCGTACTTGACAAAGCCTCGGCTAACGATTATCTTGCAGCCGACGTGAACCTTGATGGCACAGTCGACATCAGCGATGTGAATGCAATCACCAACTTCGTTCTCAACGGCACAGACATCGCCTATATACCTGATGCATTGTATATCAGAAACGACGGCGATACCGATTACAAGCAAATGATTCCCGTATATGGTCAGCCGGGATTGTTCTGGCGTATATTCTATGTAAACGAAAAAGGTGCCGAGATATCGCCTCTCAATGGGTTCAACAAGATTTCGTTTACCAAGATGCATGTGGACGAAGCAAGCGACATGTGTGCTGTCGTCGATAACGGCAAGCATGGCTTTAAGCTGGAGTATGGCGCCGGACGGTATCTGGTAATCATGAACTGTGAAATTGTAAACGGCGAGATGAAATATACCCTCACGCTCAACAATCCCATCGTCCGCCTCATGGGCACGACAACTCCCAAGGCATCATGGGACGAGAACGAAGAAGGTTGCCAGTTCACTGAGTATCCACGTGAATTTTATTCGCCTGAACTTGCCCGCGATGCCGACCCCGACAGCGGTGTCAGGATGTATGTCAAGATTCCCGGCCATGACTGGTGGCACAGCGAGTTTGTCCCCCTGAACGGCAAGATAGAATACCGCGGTAATGGAATGGACCAGGAACGCGTGGCAGGCAAAGCCGGCCAGAGGGTCTACCTCAACTTTGACACCGACACCGGCCGCGTAGAGTGAAACCAACACGTCACTTCGTTAGGCGTGTTGGGGTATCCACAAGTAATGTCCTCTGGGCATCAGAGAACCGCCCCACCGTATAACCCTCACTCTAGAGGGTTACGTTTGCTACGCTCACAGCACGCGCCTTCAGTGCTTCTTTTACTGCAATTAGAATCGTGTTCTTTAAATACTGTTTCCAAATGATTGTATTCCCCCCCGAACAGCAATAATAAACAATGCTACCACAATCCAATAAAAAAGGAAACCCAAAAAGCGACCTGCGGGTCGCTTTTTGGGTTATGGTTGTTATCACTATTGTTACAAGTGCTTGATGATGCGTGCAGGATTGCCCGCAACGACTACATTTGACGGCACGTCTTTTACCACGACTGCACCGGCTCCTATAGTGACATTGTCGCCCACGGTAACACCGGCCAAAATGGTCACCGAGCCTCCTATCCACACATTATTGCCTATGGTGACGGGGAGAGCCCACTCCCTGCGCGAATTTCGCTCAACGGGGTCAGTGCTGTGGCACGCAGTATAAATGCCCACGTTAGGGCCTATGAAGCAATCGTCGCCTATGGTGACCATCGCCTCGTCAAGAACAGTGAAGTTGAAGTTGGCAAAGAAACGCTTGCCCACCCTGATGTGCTTGCCATAGTCGCAATAGAACGGCTGGTTGATGAACGTGTCATCGTCGCACTGGCCCAGTATCTCATACAACTTGGCCTTGCGAGCCTCAAAATCAGTGGGGCGCAAAGCGTTGTATTGCCAAATCAAATCTTTGGTCTCGTTTAATTCTTTGAGTAACTGCTCGTCGCAAGCCAGATACAGCTCTCCGGCAAGCATTTTTTCTTTTTCAGTCATAATCAATTATCATCAATATGGATCAGCCATCAGCCACAAGACAAATGCTACCTGAGCCATCATGATAGCGGGAACGCCAATGGTAAATTTCTTGTGACGTGTCTTGTGGTGAAGCAACCAGATGCCAGCCAATGCGCCGAAGCCTCCCCCCAACGAAACAAGGGAAATGAGCGTCGCCTCAGAGATACGGTACTGCTGCCTACGAGCCCTCCTCTTGTCCACCGCATAGAAAATAAAAGCTATAATATTAATAGCAATCAAATAGAATAAAAGCAATGTCCTCTCCATAACTTCACCAAAGGTAGGAATATTTATTCAAATTAGCAAATTTCTATCTTAAAACAGGAGCAAACTATAGTTTTCAGTAGCACTTTGTTTACTCCATGCGCTTCCACTTCATCTCGTTGCCGCTGGAATCATATTGCTTCCGCTTGCCCACTGGCGGCGCTGTGAGAGTGATGCGCACGACTGTGGTGCGCGACAGGCTGCGCTCCACAGCCTCGTCAAAGGCATCCATGTGGCGCGGCAAAAAACGCTGGCATATGAGACGCATGGCCCGAAGTTTCTCAGCATCATCAGTGACTACCGAGGCAATGCCGCAGGCTGTGGCCGACGCAAACTCCAGGGTAAAACTATTGTCATGAGGCCCAACCACTGGCTTGCAACGTGATACCGCACTAAGAAAAACTGCGGAATTACGTGCGATTAAATCGAGTTTTTTACCCTCTTGGGCACAATGGAAATATAACGTATCACCGTCAGCATGCGCTAGTGACAATGGCACGGCATAAGGCTGGTCTCCGTCGACAAAACTGACGGTCACATACGGTGCTCGCTTGAGCACCTCAAGTGCCCAATCGGCACTCATTTCACGGTCGGCACGTCTCATATAAGTTTCTCTATTTGCTTTAATGTTGCTTGGGGAAATAATTCAGCAATATGATTGATGATGAACTGGCGCGACTGTTGCGGAGTGCGTCCGTCTACATGGTCCTCAACGGGAAACAAATCGGGGTACATAGCCTCGGGGGTGCAGTAACGGGCCACTCCCCATCCATAGGTCTCGCCCGTGCGCGACACCTGATACTCAAAGTCGGCTATGCACACATATGTACCCATCTGCAGCTGCGCGATGAGGGCGTCAAAGGTGGTGCCGTTGCGACGATTGACGATGGGTTGGGTGGGGTCGTCAGGGTTAAACGACTTCTTGCGGCGACTCAGCGTGAAACCACTCTCCACCTTCAGCCGCTTTGACAGCATCGACTCATTGGCCACTAGCACCTCGAGAATGTGCTGCGCATCATCGTGCTGTTTGTGCAATGGCAGCAGCGAACGGCGCCAATTGATAAAGTCAGGCAGCCACTCCAGGCTCACATAACCCGCCTTTTTACCGAAGAATTTCCCGTATGCACTCTCCCAATTGGCAATGATGGGACCCTTCCATTGCCAGGGACCATTCTCAAAGTCATCGCCAAAGAGAAGTTCGGGCGGAGTGAGCTCCTGAATAGAGAAGCCCTCGATGCCGTTTTTGAAAAAAGGCATGAATCCCCATTCCTTAATGAGCCGCTCGAGCTGAAACTGTGTGGTTATTTGATCCATAATAAAAACTACGATTTCAACGAAAGAATTTAGGCACTTTGGTTATGAGAGTTTGTTTTGAGGTCATCAGAGTTCAAACCGTGGTTATTGGAGTTACCTTAAAGACGATGCGGAAAGAGCCCTCATTGTAACTTGTGCTCGTAATCTTGAAACTACCGATTTCGCCCGTTGAATCCACATGAGCACCGATGCAGGCGCAGACGTCATAATCGCCGATGCGCACGATGCGCAGTGTCTCGCTTGCATCCTCGGGCAGTTTGTCGAGCACAACCCCGGCAGGGATATTATCGCGGGTAACAAACTCATAGGTCACCGGCAGGTCCTCGGCGATGAGGCGGTTCATCGTGGCCTCCACCTGGGCTATTTGCTCTGTAGTGGGGCACACTGGCAGATTGTAGTTTATTTTACTCTTCTTGCGCTCGATGTGGGCATTGCGCGAGCGCTCGCAGCCAAACATGCGCACCATCGTCTGGTTGAGCAGATGCTCGGCAGTGTGGCTGGGGCGATGCTCAGCCTTGTTATGTTCGTTTAAAATCGGTTCCATCATTGATTGTTTTGGTTAATGAGGTTCACAACTACCTTGACAATAATATCCTTTTCTTCGGGACGGCTCTCGGCAATCATCAGCGTAATGGCAACGAGGGTATTGTCGGCAATACGCTTGTGTCCGTCGGCCGAGTAAAGCACCTTGTTGTTTTCCATAAACCACAGGAAAAGCATGGCGGCAATGCGCTTGTTGCCGTCGCTGAACGAGTGGTTCTTGACCACGAGATACAACAGCATCGCGGCTTTTTCCTCAACACTGGGATAAAGGTCTTCACCGCCAAATGTCTGATAAATCTGGCCGATGGAGCTCTTGAAGGAGTCGTCTTTTTCGTTGGCAAACAATGCGCTGCCGCCAAACTTAGGTTTCAGGCGGTTGATGGCATCCATAGCGTTGTCATAAGTGGCATGGAAGGCCTCGTCCTTAGTGGTCTTGTCAATCGTGAGATCCTGAAAATCATAGTGGTCAAGCGTATCAAGGGCATAGACGTAATCGCCTATGACACTTATCATTCCCTCAGCCTCATCGCTCGACAAATCCTCCTGCAGGCTATAAGTGCGAGCCATCAGACGAATAACCTCCTTTAAATCATTATAATGATCTAAACGGCTCTTGTCCACAACATATCCTTTTAAAAGATATTGCTTGAGGGTTGATGTTGCCCATTTGCGAAAATGAACACCTTGTTTACTTTTTACTCGGTACCCTACACTTATTATAACGTCAAGAGAATAGAAAGGAACAGGCTTATCAGAAAAAGGAACGTGTAAAAAATGCACGTTGCTTTCTCGCTCAAGTTCACCTTCTTTAAAAACGTTTAGTATATGCCTACGAATATTCGACTCTTCCTTAGCAAACAACGACGACATCTGTTTTACAGAAAGCCACACTGTTTCTTCTTGTAGTTGAACATTCAACTGGGTGTTTCCGTCCTCTGACGTGTAAATAACAATGGGCAAGGAATTATGCTCTTGTCCTTTTTCAAACGTTTGTTTCATAAGACTAATGGCCTTTTGCTATCATGTTGATTACAACAATTGCTCTAATGTAGCGATGTCGGCTTCGGTGGTTTCCCACGAGGTGACGAAGCGTACGCGGCTTTCGGTTTCGCCGCGCGGGCCCCAGTACTCGAAGGTTGCAGCCTGCATCAGGCGGTCAATCACATCGTTGGGCAGGGTGAAGAACTGCTGGTTAGTGGGCGAGTCGATGAACGGCTTGTAGCCTTTGTCCTCAAATGCCTTGCGCAGGCGCATTGCAAGCGACACAGCATGACGGCCGATGCGCTCATACAGGCCGTCCTTGAAGAATGCCTCATACTGCATGCCCAGCAGGCGCCCCTTGGCCAACACTGCGCCGTGAGCCTTCATCAGAGTGAAGAAACGAGGCAAGAGTTTGTCGTTAGTGCACACCACAGCCTCGCCCATGAGGGCTCCCATCTTGGTGCCGCCTATGTAAAAAACATCGGTGAAATGGGCAATATCCTTGAGCGTCACGTCGGGCGAGGCTGCCAAGCCATGTCCCAAACGGGCGCCGTCGACATACAACGGGATGTTGTAGTCGCTGCACACAGCGTGCAGTTGCTCGAGCTCATCTAGCGAGTAGAGCGTGCCCAGCTCGGTGGGGAACGAAATGTAGACTGCTCCCGGGGCAACCATGTGCTCGTGGGTGTCGTCGGCATAGAAGTCGTGCAGATAATCGCGCACCTCAGCTGGGCAGAGTTTTCCGTCGTGGCTGGGCAGTGCCAGCACCTTGTGGGCAAACAGCTCCACTGCCCCACTCTCGTGCACGTTGATGTGGGCAGTCTCAGCGGCAATGACCCCGTCGGTGCGCCACAAGATGGAGTCGAGCACGGTAGAGTTGGTCTGCGTGCCGCCCACCATGAAGTGGACCGCAGCATCGGGAGTGCCGCAAGCCTCGCGTATCAAGGCCTTGGCACGGTCGCAGTAGTCATCACAGCCATATCCTGCGGTTTGCACACGGTTGTTTCTCACGATGGCATCAAGCACCTCGGGGTGTGCACCAGCCATATAGTCGCAGTCAAAGTGTATCATTGTATCGTAATCAGTTCAATTTCAAAAACAAGAGTGGAATAGCCCGGGATATCGGGATCGTTGTGCTTGCCATAGCCCTGCTGCCAGGGGATGTAGACACGCCAGTGGTCGCCCTTGTGCATGTGGCACAGTGCGGTAGTGAACCCCGCAATGAGTTCATTTACACGAAACGCCTCGGGGCAGCCACGCTCCCATGAGTTATCAAACGTCTTGCCGCTGATGAGCGAACCCTTATAGTGACAGGTCACGACGCTGCGCAATGTCACTGTGCCCTCGCCGGTTCCTTCGCTAATCACCTCATAGAGCACGCCGCCATCCAGAGCACGCACGCCGTCCTCAGCAGCCTTCGCTACCATAAAGGCTTCGTTTTCACGCTTATACAATTCTTTCTTGTTAGCCATATTGTGGAAATCTTTATTTTTCAAATTTCATATAGGCATCTCTAAAGTTGATAATCACACGCTTACAGAGTGCCATTGCGGGAAGTCCCATGTTGTTTCTCTCGAGATATACATTCTGGTCAGATGTCGGCACAAGGACCTCCGGCACGGCAAACTCATTGCCGTCGGCTGTGATTTTAAAATCCCTGATCTTGTATTTGTCATTCAATATAACCCCATTTAATCCAGCCAGCCTGTAAGGCACAATCTCAGCATTGGTCGCTAGCCAGTCCTTGTGCTTGGCATAATACTCTCCGTCAAGGAACATATAATCAGAATTGCCTGTGTCAACAAGGAAATCGATGGGCTCGCCGTCGTGATAAGTGCGCACACTATAAGTAAGCGAATTTATCGAGCGCATGAGGTTAGCCGGTCCTGCAGCAGTCGGGTGCTCAGACATTGCAATCATGTCATGCTCAAAGTCCATCACCATTTCTCCCATAGCGCTCATCACATTGAGTCCTATCAGCACATCAAAATTAAGATACTGCTCGGCCTCGGCATGGCCCGCCTTGAAATCCATCAGCGCGAAGAGCACGTTATGGTAGGTAATGTCTCCCATGACCAGTTCGTCGGCCACGGCATATCTCACCTCTTCGCTTTTAGCGGCATCGGCAATCAGTGTGCCGTCAGTGATTTTCAGCCCATAGCGCTCGGCAGCTTCGGGAGTCATCACACACTGGGCGGCGCCGGTATCAAACACCGGGCTGCAGCTCTGACCATTGACCTTGGCTTCTATGCGTAGGCTCACGTTGCGCTTTGGCCCCACCGTGTCACGCGCAAACGGAACAACGCCTTTGCCATGGCGTTCTACCGTCATGCGGGGGTACTGGGCAAGCGCACAACTGAGATTATAAAATCTTTCGTGGCCGGCATACACCTCCTTGGGGATTCCTGCAATAGGCCTTACCGACTCCAGGAAAGGCCCCAAATACTCGGCGCACTCCTTGTGCATGCCCATGGCATCATAACTGAGAGCACCCAAGTAGACAAAATTAAATATCGAGCTCGCATCCAGTTCGTCCTGATGATTATTCATAATATCATAAACCGCCTCTATCGTCTGCTCGTTGTTGTTAAAAATGTAGCCAGTAAACGCTTTAGTGCACAGCAATGCTAATGGTGACAGTTCATTGCCGTGAGTGTCAAGCACATCTTTAGCAGCAATCCAGTCGCCCTCGGCCAGGTAGTTCTGAACCAGCAAGTCATATTCTTGGGCACTTGCCACACTTGCCAGCGCGGTCGCTAGCATTAAAATGAATTTGCGCAGTATATTCATAATTGCAATTGATAAGAACACAAAAATACAAATAAATGATGAAAACACAAAGCTAACACAACGCTGTTTGCCATTTTTTATATAACTTTGCCGACAAATTTAAAACTTTATAAAATGAAACGTACTTTCACAACAGCACTTGCACTCATGACGTTATGGGTTGCAATGGCAAGCGACATCAAGGATAAGAGTAATTTACAGGAAGTTTGTACCCAGGCGGCAGAGATCATCTCAGCACGCACTCCGGGCAACACCGCAGTGGGTCCTCGTTCTACTAGCGTGGAGGATGCCAGCGGCTTTGTAATGATAAGCGACGTGATACCCGACGTGATCATCGAGCCTCGCTACTATTCTAACTACAACTTCGTGGGCAGCCGGGTAGACATGTATCTCGAGCCCATTGCACTGTGCACCCGCGAGGCTGCCGCAGCCCTCAAACTCGTAGCCGGCGATCTGCGCAAGCAAGGCTATCTGCTCAAGATCTATGACGCCTATCGTCCCCAGGGAGCCGTTGACCACTTCGTGCGCTGGACCAGCGACCCCGACACTTCCACCAAAGCCGACTTCTACCCTTACACTGAGGTAAAAAGCACGCTTTTCCCGCAGTATATAGCACTCAAGTCGGGCCACACCAAGGGCAGCACCCTGGACCTGACCATCGTCTATGCCGACACCCGTGAGGAAGTGGACATGGGTGGTACATTTGATTTCTTTGGCGAAGTGTCGCACTATGCTTACAAGAAAATCACCAAGCAGCAAAAGCGCAACCGCAAGATTCTGCACAATGCGATGATGAAACGCGGTTTCAACTACTACAAAGACGAGTGGTGGCACTTCACCCTCAAGAACCAGCCCTACCCCGACACGTTCTTCACATTCCCCGTCTCATCGGCAGTTTTAGAGAATTGAAACGATAAAAACTAAACGGAACAACCGCAATAATTCCAGCACGAAATTTAGAACGGGATTTAGAACAGAACCGAGCGAAGCGAGCCCGTACCGCGACCAGCGAACCGCCACTAAATTAAAAATAATTTATGTTCTTGTGAGTTCTTTTGTTCTTCTGTCTAAAACTGATACACACCGAGTTCCAGGAG
>JAKSLZ010000095.1 GCA_024400935.1 Muribaculaceae bacterium
GCACTTAAAAACAGCAAGGGTGTACCAAACTGTGAATTTTGATACACCCTCTTTTTTTAAAAAATACTTGATGACTTAACAATCCAGTATATTTTCTAACTATTTAATCAAAAGCTTATGAAAAAGTGTATTAATTTACTTTTAATGGTTTTATTTTTTGTTTGCCTCACATCTTGTGGCGATGATGAGCCTAAGGCTACAGGACTCGAAGGTGTATGGATACACGAATATGACAGAAACATCTCTACTGATGAGAAAACCTTCTGCAGCGAACCCGGAGAATGCAAGTTTGTAATTACATCAAACACCATTACACGCGTGTGCAGTGATCGTGATGGAGGAATAAGCATCGAATATACAGCCAAAGATGGAGTCATATATTCTTCCAACGAAGAACTGACTAAATATAAAGTAACAGGTAGCACTCTCGTTCTTTATAACGATTATGTTCAAATGTTTTATACAAAATCTAAATAATTACCCATATCAAGAGACTTGAATGGAATCGCTAGAGAGACTGTGTCAATGCAGTCTCTCTTTCTTTTTCCATTCGGGATCTATTGGCGATTCCTCTTTTAAACTTTTAAACTATTAAACATGTAAACTTTTACGAAAAAAATCAGTATCTTTGTAGATTGAAACAAGAGGACTGAATCATGAAACGGATAGCGGTAGTTTTTGAAGGAAACATCTATAGGCGCCTGGGCGTGTTTAACGCGGTGATCAACCGTGTGAAGCACTTGCAGGCACTGCGTCCGCCCTACTCTATCGACGTGTACATGATTCAGGGGTATGACAGCGGTCTCAACCGCTGGCTGCACAAGACGCCGAGGGTGGATGACCGCCCCGACAGCATTATCGTTGACGGCATCACCGTGAATGTGCGATGGTTCAGGCATGCCTTGATCGACTCGGTGGCACACAAGTGCCTGCACAAGCAACCTCCCATATATTTACGATGGTTGGGAAAGCTCGCCGAGGAGTTGAAGGATTACAACCTGATTAGCGCCCACGACCGCATTGCGGGCACTGCGGCGAGCATAGCAGCCGAGCGCTACCACATTCCGCTTTATATCACATGGCACGGTGCAAGCATCTACACCGACCCCATCCACGACCAGCTACGTCGCAAGGTGACATGCGAACTACTGCACAAACCCATCTGCAACTTCTTTGTGAGCAAGGGACTGGAGAACTGCGCACGCCGGCTCACCGACGGTTTCCCTGCCCAGGTGCTGCTAAACGGTGCCGGCAATGAGTTTTACAAGATGGATGAAGGCTTGCGCAGTCAGTTGAGAAAGAGCAAAGGCTTAGTCCCAGGCAACAAGGTCGTTGCATTTGTGGGACGTTTTGAAACGGTAAAAAACGCAACGCTACTTCCCGAAATATTCGTCAACATTGCCAAAGGCTATGACGGGAAAGTGACATTCTGGACGCTGGGCGACGGACCGCAGCACGACGAGGTGCGGGAGATGTTTTCAACCACTGGACTTGACGTGAAGATGTGGGGACGGGTGCCAGCCAAGCAGATGCCAGAGTTTATGAACTGCATCGACGTGCTCGTGCTGCCCAGCTCAGTCGAGGCCATATCGCTGGCCGCCATCGAGGCTATCAAGTGCGGTGCAAACGCTGTGGCAAGCGATGTGGTGGGCACAGCCGAGGCCGTGGGTGCAGATAACACCGTCCCGCTTGACGACAACCTGCCGCAAGCTATGGCCAAGCGCGCCATAGAGATGCTTGAAGGCAAAGTTGAGCAAACGCTCGATGCCAAAGTGAGCTGGGAGTCGACCGCTGCAATTGAAAAAGAGATTTATTGCCAAACGCTTTATGGCATCAACTATAACTTTGACCCTGAGTTTGAAGGGGGTAATGAGTTGAAATACAATAACGACAACAACGAGATTAACGTTAAAAACGAGATTTAATCTAAACAAGATATGGCACAGTTTGCTGATGTATTATTGCCACTGTCAATTCAAGGCAGTTACACCTATTGCATTCCACCCACCATCGAGGTGCGAGTGGGAAGCCGCGTGCTTGTGCCCTTTGGCCGCAAGAAGATATACACGGCCATTGTGGTGATGCTGCACGACCGCAAGCCGCAAGGATATGAGGTGAAAGACATCATCACGGTGCTCGACCCCTACCCCATCGTGCGCCATCCCCAACTCAAGTTCTGGGAGTGGCTCTCAGACTATTACCTGTGCACGCAGGGCGAGGTCTACAAAGCCGCCATACCGTCAGGCTTGAAAGTTGAAAGCGAGACGTTTATCAGCCCCAATGCCGACTTTGAAGAAGAGACACCCGGCATGCTCAGCGACCGCGAGAAAGTGATTCTGGACTTTACAGCACAACGTGGGCGCGTGCAGATAGCCGACATCACCAATGCCACCGGTTTCAAGAACGTGGAGGGTGTGGTGAGCCGGCTGCTTGACATGGGTGCAATACATGTGAGCGAACGCGTAATAGACAACTACCGCCCACGCACCGAAACGTGCGTCAAGCTCACCATCGAGCAAAACGACGAGGCCACACTGAACAGTTTCTTTGACCAAGTGAGACGGGCCCGCAAGCAGGAAAAACTGTTGCTGGCCTATCTGGACCTGTCGCACTGGATGAACACCAGCAAGAAACCCGACGAGGTGACAAAAGAAGCTCTGCTCAAACGTGCCGACGTGACATCGGCGGTGCTGAGCGCAGCAGTGGCCAAGGGAATTTTCACGACCTATAAAAAGGAGATAAACCGCTTTGCATCACTCAACAACACCCTCATCGACCTTCCACAACTGAGCGATGAGCAAAGCAGAGCCTATAGCGAGATTCACAGTTGTTTCAAGGAGAAACCCATCACCTTGCTCCATGGAGTCACCTCCAGCGGCAAGACGTCGATATACATGCACATCATCAAGGATGCCCTTAACACTGGCCAGCAGGCTCTCTATCTTGTTCCCGAGATTGCCCTCACGACGCAGCTGACAAGGCGCCTCAAAGCGGTGTTTGGCAACCGGTTGCTCATCTATCACTCCAAGTTCAGCGACAATGAGCGCGTGGACATATGGCGCAAACTGCTGTTAAGCAATGAACCGTGTGTGGTGATAGGCGTGCGATCGTCAGTGTTCCTGCCTTTCAGCAAGCTGGGCGTGGTCATCGTCGACGAGGAGCACGAGAGCAGTTACAAGCAGCAAGACCCGGCACCACGTTACAACGGACGCAATGCCGCTATGATACTGGCCAGCATGCACGGCGCAAAGGTACTGTTAGGATCGGCCACGCCGTCAATAGAGGTGTATCACCGCGCTCTCAACGGGCAGTATGGCCACGTAGAGCTCCTCACGCGATATGCCGACATCAAGATGCCACGGGTTAACGTGATAGACACCAAGGCCGCACGCAAGCGCCACGAGATGAAAGGGATGTTCTCGCTAGAACTGGTCAAGATGTGCCGCCATGCGCTCAACGACGGCGAGCAGGTGATACTGTTCCAGAACCGCCGCGGCTATGCCCCCATGGTGCGCTGCAAAGAATGTGCATGGGTGCCCACATGCGAGAACTGCGACGTGTCGCTCACTTATCACAAGAACACGCGCAGCCTCACCTGCCACTACTGCGGGTACACTGTCACACTGCCCAACCTGTGCCCCACCTGCGGGCAACCGGGCATCGAGATATATGGTTACGGCACCGAGCGCATTGAGGACGACATCGAGAACGTGTTCCCCGGCGAAAAGATTTCGCGCATGGACCTTGACACCACACGCAGTAAGAGCGCTTATGACCGCATAATCGACGAATTCTCGTCACATAAGACAAACATACTCGTGGGCACCCAAATGGTCACCAAGGGCCTCGATTTTGACGCTGTGAGCATCGTGGGCATCCTCAACGCCGACACCATGATCAGATTCCCGGATTTCCGCTCGCATGAGCGTGCATTTGACATGATGGAGCAGGTGGCTGGACGCGCCGGACGCGCGCACAAGCAAGGCCAGGTGATAATACAGACCAGCGAGCCCGACCATCCGGTGATAGGCTATGTGCAGAAGCATGACTACAAGGGGTTTTATGCCGAAGAACTGGCCGAACGCCAGCGCTACGGCTACCCGCCCTTTGCGCGCATCATCAACATCTACCTCAAGCACCGCGACGATGCCGTTGTGGGCGAGATGGCCGTGCGCTACAGCAACATGCTTAGGAAAGTGTTCGGCACACGTGTGCTGGGCCCTGAAGCACCTTCGGTGGGCCGAGTGCAGAATCTCTACATACGCCAGGTGGTACTCAAGATGGAAACACAGGCGTCAATGTCTAAGGTCAAGAAAATATTGCGCAGCATCTATGAGCAAATGATAGAGGCCGACGGTCGCATGAAGGCTGTGCGCCTCTACTACGACGTCGACCCCGTATAAGTCGCTGTCCTCACCTCAGGCTAGTCACAGCAATGTGACATCCCCGAGAAGAAATCATCAAAAATCCAAGAGCCTTGTGTGTGCACGGGTGTACTTCATGTCATAGCGTGTGAAGTGCCACCACTCGCGCGAATAAGTGCCAAATCCATTTGATACCAAAACCCACCTCAACAAGCGGCGGTTTCTCATCGCCTGCTTGCTGATGCGTCCCTGTGCCACAAGGGTAGCCTCGTCGGTAATGTGAGCATCGGTCGAGAATGTGTCAAAGGGCGTACCCATATCAACGGGACGGCCACGATAAGTCAAAGCAATGTCTATGGCTATACCATAGTTGTGTGGGCCGCCGTTGGTGGGCTTGGCAACATATTTCTCGTTAGGCGTTCCCGCAACCGCATCAAACATGATGTGCTGCACCGAGAGTGGACGAGCTGCATCATAGATAATGAAATTGTAATTGGGGTCAATGCGCCTGAGCTGGTTAAGTGCCACTCTCAACGCCTTTGCCGCCGACACATGCAGGTAGCCACGCTTAAATGAACCATACATGTTGCGGTGCACAAAATTGTCGGTTGTGGCATACTTGAGATTGACAGTAATGCCATGGCTTATGGTAGTAACGTCCACCAGGCCATACTGCCTCATCTTAGCATCAAAATCAACAGTTTGCGCTCCGACAACCAGAGCGCAAACTGAAAATATGGTTATAAATACGTTTCTAATATTCATGGGGCACATTATTCAAATACACCTTCAACAACCACGGGGTCGCCGCCGCCACCGCCGCCGCTGTTGCCACCGCCATCATTGCTAGCAGCACCAGCACCTACAGCCGACGGTGCACCGCCTGAGCGCATACCTCCGCCACCTGCACGACGGCCGCCAACATAGGTACCGTCAGAAGCATAATCAGGATTAGAATACCTGAGCTCACCTTCACAGGGGTTGTAGCCCTTGGGGAACTTGAAGCTAACACTGGGGCTGTAAGGCAAGTTATTGTCGGCATAAACCTGCTTGAGGAAGAGACCATAGATGGGAAGCGCCGAAGCTGCACCCTGACCAATTCCTGTGTAACCGAAGTGGATGTAACGCTCTTCACCGCCAACCCATACACCAGTCACGAGCTCGGGGTTATAACCCATGAACCATGCGTCACTGTTGCTATTGGTTGTACCTGTCTTACCGCAAGTGTTAGCAGTGTTGAAGTAACCGTGCAGACGTGTACCGGTACCCGATGCAACAACGCTGTGCATCATGTCGACCATCTTGTAATGAGTGTCCTCGCTCATCACCTGTGTTTGCTGCGGAGTGAACTCGGCAATGATATTGCCATGGTTGTCGCAAATGCGGCTCACATAGATGGGGTCAACGCGCATACCGCCGTTGGCAAAGGCTGTGTAAGCAGTTACCATCTCGCGCAGAGAGATCTCACAGGCACCGAGTGCCAGTGTGGGGCTCTCTGTCAGATTACTTGTGATACCGAAGAGGCGCATCCACTTGATGAGCGCACCGGGAGTCATCACATACTCACCACGCTCCTCAATCCAGTTGGGCTTAGTACCCTTCATGAAACCTGCCGAGATACTGTTGTCAGATGCGGTGAGCGCCTGCTTGAGCGTGCGAGTGCCACCACCACCCTTGGGGTTCCAGAGCTTACCATCCCAGAATACATTGGGACGACCGCCAGGACGCACTGTACAGGGTGTGAGGCCACCATTTTGAATTGCCTCAGAGTAAACGAAGGGCTTAGCGGTAGAACCAATCTGACGGTGACCGGTTGAAACCATGTCATACTTGAAGAACTTGAAGTCAGGACCTCCCACATAGGCCTTTACATGACCAGTGACAGGATCCATTGACATGATGCCGCAACGCAGATAAGTCTTAGCATACAGCAGTGAGTCAAGCGGACTCATGCGAGTGTCATAAGAACCGTCATAAGAGAACAGATGCATCTCAGTGGGTTCGTTGAAGTTCTTCATTATCTCTTCATGACTCTTACCCTCGGCCTTGAGAGCCTGGTAACGGTCAGAGCGACGTATTGCGATATCAATGAGCTTCTCCTTCAACTCAGGCTTTGCCTTGTAAGGGTCCTTGTAGCCATGGCACTCCTTAGTGAAATGCTCCTGCAGATACTTCATGTGCTCGTGCACGGCATTCTCGGCATAGGTCTGCATGCTTGAGTCGATGGTAGTGTAAATCTTGAGACCGTCAGAATATACGTCATAATAAGAGCCATCGGGTTTCTGGTTCTTGTGGCACCAGCCGAACAAGGGGTTGCGTGCCCATGCACACGAGTCGTCGTAGAATGCCTGCTGGTTCCATGAGGGATAGTTCTTGCGTTCAGGCTTCTCAGCAGTCATGACACGGCGCAATTCCTCGCGGAAATAGGGAGCAAGACCGTCGTTGTGGTCAACCTTGTGATAATAAACGGTCAAAGGCAGCTGCTTGAGGTTATTGCATTCAGCAGCCGAGATGAAACCGGCCTTTTCCATCTGCTCAAACACGACATTGCGGCGCTCACGCACACGGTCCTTGTAACGCAGGGGGTTGTAGTAAGAGGGGTTCTTACACATGCCCACCAGTGTGGCAGCCTCCTGAATGTTGAGTGATGCGGGGTCTTTACCGAAATATACAAATGATGCAGTCTTGATACCCACAGCATTGTTGAGGAAGTCAAACTGGTTGAAGTACATCTTCACGATCTCATCCTTAGTGAAATAACGCTCGAGCTTGACGGCGATAATCCACTCGATGGGTTTCTGGAGTGCACGTTCAAGCAGCGTGCTTGACTCAGGCGAATAAAGCTGCTTGGCCAGCTGCTGAGTGATTGTACTACCACCACCGGCGCTAGCATTACCCATGATGATGCGCTTGACGATAGAACGTCCCAGCGCACGCATGTCGATACCGCTGTGATCATCAAAGCGCACATCCTCAGTAGCGGTGAGCGCATTGCGCAAGTGCGGAGACAACTGGTCAAAGTCAACATACACACGGTTACCCTTACTGCGATAGTAACGGCCCATTTCCTCACCACCGGCAGTATAAACTGTCGAGGCAAACTTGTCAGTGGGATTCTTGAGCTGGTCAACCTCAGGGGTGTAGCCTATCACACCATTATAAATGAGAATGATCAACAACAGGAAAATACCCAAGATGATGCCAAAAGCGCACCACAGTCTCTTTGCAATCCTAGCACTGCGGCTAGTGACTGAAACATTGTTTTTCTTTTTGCTCATGTTTTCCGTAATTCGGCAAAATTTACTTTCTTCGTTAAGCAGGTAGCACACCACACAAGTGCACAGCATGTCCTACCAACCCACAAAGTTACAATTAAAAAACCAAATAAAGCGGCAATAATGCCCATTTTTTTCACTATCATGGCTAAAAAAAACAAAAAACTGCCATAATGCTAGATAATTGCTGCTCTATAAGCACAAATTAGTGGCAACGCAGCATCCACTTCAGGCTTCATCGCGCCGCATAGACTGAGGGGGGCAAAAAACAAAACACCGGTCACAGGCCCATGTGGCCCGACCGGTGTTTTATGTGTCACTGTTGACGTCAGTCGTTGTTTTTGTTATTGCGCGAGCGGCGTTCTTTCTTGCTGCTAGCGCTGTTTGTGTCCTTCTCTTCCTTGGTGTCTATCTCGTTGTGCTGGTCGTCATAGACCTTATACTCGAGATAAGCCAGAGACTGGTCAGGCATGATCTTGAACTTGCGTCCATATTCGCGTCTCCACTTGCTGTAGTCGCTGAATAGCATGCCCTTCTTGAGATAGGCGTCAACATAAGGATGTACATACATAATGAAATTCTTAACTCCAAGCGAATTGACGAGATAGTCAATCTTATCCTTGAGCTTGTCGGTAAAAAGCAGCGATGGCTGGATCTCGCCCTTACCTCCACAAGAAGGGCAAGTCTCGGCCGTGACGATATCAAGAGCCGGACGCACACGCTGACGCGTGATTTGCATCAGTCCAAACTTGCTAAGCGGCAAGATATTGTGCCGTGCCCGATCCTTCTGCATCACCTCACGCATGTGTTCATAGAGCTGTTGTCTATGTTCGGCCTTGGCCATGTCGATAAAGTCAATGACAATGATACCGCCCATGTCCCTAAGCCTGAACTGACGTGCTATTTCCTCGGCAGCGAGCAGATTGACATTGAGAGCGTTGCTCTCCTGGTCGGTTGAGCTCTTAGAACGGTTGCCCGAGTTCACGTCGATAACATGCATGGCTTCAGTGCTTTCAATAATTATGTATGCTCCCGATTTAAATGAAACCGTCTTGCCAAATGATGACTTGATTTGCCTTGTAATGCTGAATTTGTCGAAGATAGGCATGTCATCACTATACAGCTTAACGATGTCACTGCGATCGGGTGCTATTAGGCTCACATAGTTGTGAATCTGGTCAAAGACTTCGGCGTCATTGACATGTATGCTCTCAAAGTCGGGATTGAAGATGTCGCGAATCTCGCCCACCGCACGGCTTTCCTCTTCATAGAGCAGCGTAGGCGGCTCGGCAAACTGAAACTTAGCGACGGCATCTTCCCAGCATTTTATCAGAACGTTGAGTTCTGTATTAAGTTCAGCGGCGCGTTTGTTCTCGGCCGATGTGCGTATGATTACCCCGAAGTTTTTAGGCTTAATGCTCTGAATGAGCCTTCTGAGCCTTGTTTTCTCGCCATGGTCCTTAATCTTCTGAGAGACAGAGATCTTGTCGTTGAAAGGAATGAGGACAAGGAAACGTCCTGTGAAACAGATCTCGGTGGTGAGCCTCGGTCCCTTGGTCGAGATGGGCTCTTTAGCGACCTGGACAATGAGTTCCATACCCTGAGAGAGCACGTCATTAACAGCACCGTGCTTGTCCATGTCAGGGCTCAACTTGAGTTGAGAGATGCTCGGGGGTATCTTGTCAGTGTTTTCTCTGACCGACTTAATGTACTGAGCATACGAGTTGAACTGCGAACCTAAATCAAGGTAATGAAGAAAAGCGTCCTTTTCATAACCCACATTGACAAATGCGGCATTGAGTCCGGGCATGAGTTTCTTCACCTTGGCAATGTAGAGGTTGCCCACGGCATAGGAAGCATCTCGCGTTTCCTTTTGCAGCGACACCAGCCGGCCGTCTTCGAGCAGCGCGGTGGAGATGTCGGTGGGCGTTACGTCAACTACTAGTTCACTTCTCATCGCAGAATGGGAAAATAAAAATTATTAATTCCTCTTGCGCTCTCTTGCGCAGAGTGTAGACCTCATAAAAACGAAAAACAAACTCATGAAACCGCACGATATTATGTCGCACCCTTCATGGCGTTTGTTCTTCGTGTCTATGACATAATTGAGAAAGAAATCATCGTCTTATCGACAATTATTTCTTGTTCTTGTGACGATTCTTTCTAAGTCTTTTTTTACGCTTGTGCGTAGACATTTTGTGTCTTTTATGCTTCTTTCCGTTTGGCATTGTACTTAGTTTTTGTTGTTAATATCAATTGTTTATTAATCTCGTCGTGGTTGTGAAATTATTTCTTCACCTGCTCCATGAACACCTTAGCGGGCTTGAAAGCGGGGATGTTGTGCTC
>JAKSLZ010000096.1 GCA_024400935.1 Muribaculaceae bacterium
CTGGACCGCCCCAACCCCAACATCATGTATGTGGACGGCCCCATCCTGGACATGAAGCTCAAGAGCGGCGTGGGATTTCTCCCCATATGCACCGTCTATGGCATGACCATGGGTGAGCTCGCCAAGATGGCCATGGGCGAAGGCTGGCTCAAGGACGGCAAGACGCTGCCCCTCACCGTAGTGCCCTGCGACAACTACACACGCAGCACACGCTACCGCCTGCCCATCGCTCCGTCGCCCAACCTGCCCAACATGCTCAGCGTATACCTCTATCCCTCGATATGCTACTTTGAGGGCACACCTGTGAGCCTGGGCCGCGGCACCGACTGGCCGTTCCAGGTCTACGGACACCCCGCGATGAAGGACCACAAGTTCCAGTTCACCCCCACCAGCCGCTTCGGCGCCAAGACTCCTCCCTGCATGGACCAACTGTGCTATGGCACTGACCTGCACCTCATGAGCGAGGAAGATGCCATCAAGGGGCAAATCAACCTCAGCTATGTCATCGACGCCTACAAGTCGAGCCACCTGGGCGACAAGTTCTTCAACGGCTTCTTTGACAAGCTCATGGGCCGCGAGGACATCAAGCAGATGATCAAGGACGGCAAGACCAACGAGCAAATCAGAGCCACCTGGGCTGGCGACGTGGCCAAGTTCAAGAAACAGCGCGCTCCCTACCTCATTTACAAGGATTAACTAAAAAAGCAGTGTGCTCGGCCTTTCAAGGTCGAGAAAAAGAAAATCAATAACTTTGACATATAACAACAACTAACAATATGAGTACTCCATTAATCGTACTGGCCACCATAGTTGGCTACTTCTGTCTTTTATTCCTCATCTCGTGGATGGCGTCGCGCGGCAGCGACAAGAACGACGCCCTCACCGGTGGCCGCAAGGCTCCGTGGTTCATCGTGGCCATCGCCATGATAGGTGCCCCCATCTCGGGTGTGACCTTCGTGTCGGTGCCCGGCATGGTAGTGGCCAAGGGCTACAGCTACCTGCAGATGGTGCTGGGCTTCATCGTAGGCTACTTTGCCATTGCCTATGTGCTCATCCCCATGTTCTACAAGCGCAACCTGGTGTCGATCTACGGCTACCTGCAGCAGCGATTTGGCGGCGGCACCCACAAGACCGGCGCATGGTTCTTCTTTGTGAGCAAGATGCTGGGTGCTGCGGTGCGCTTCTATGTAGTGTGCGTTACCCTGCAGTTGCTGGTATTCGGTCCGCTGGGCATCCCCTTTGTGGTCAACGTGATAGCCACCATCGCCCTCATCTTCCTCTACACCCTGCAGGGCGGTGTCAAGACAGTAATCTGGACTGACACGCTCAAGAGCTTCTGCCTCGTGATGTCGGTAGTGCTGTGCATCGTCTTTGTTGCCAGCAGTCTGGGCTATGGCTTGGGCGACATGTGCAAGGCCATCGCGGCAAGCGACAACTCGCAGATGTTCTTCTTTGACAATCCCAAGGAGGGCACTTACTTCTGGAAGCAGTTCATCGCCGGCATCTTCATGGTCATCGCCACCACCGGCCTTGACCAGGACCTCATGCAGCGCACCCTTGCCAGCAAGGACGCAGCCGAGAGCAAGAAGGGCCTCATCGTGAGCGGCATCACTCAGTTCTTTGTTATCGCACTGTTCCTCATCCTGGGCACTCTGCTCACTCTCTACGTCAACAACAACGGCATGACAATGCCTGAGAAGAGCGACGAGCTCTTTGGCGCCGTGGCATTTGCCCCCGGAATGCCTGTTATAGTGGGCATCCTGTTCATCCTGGGCCTCGTGGCAGCGGCCTACTCGGCTGCCGGCTCAGCACTCACCGCGCTCACCACATCGTTCACGGTTGACATCCTGGGTGCCGACAAGAAGCAAGACGACACCAAGCTTGCCTCTACCCGCCGCCTCGTGCACATCGCCATGGCTGCAGGCATGGGCGTGGTGATACTCGTGTTCTATGCCATCAGCAACAGCGACGCCATCAGCGCCGTTTACACCCTGGCAAGCTACACTTACGGCCCCATCCTGGGCCTCTTTGTCTACGGCATGATGTGCAAGACCGAGGTGCGCGACAAGTTCGTGCCCGCAGTGTGCATCGCAGCACCCGTGATAAGCTTCTTTGTACAGATGTGGCTCGAGAAGCAATATGAGTACACACTGGGATTCGAACTGCTGCTGCTCAATGCCGCCCTCACAATGCTGGGACTCGCATTGCTGCGCAAGAAATAATGAGACAATCCTCCATTCAGGGCAAGGCATCACACCTTGCCCTGAATAATTTAAACGAAAACCTCATCTAGATTATGCTGATAAACAAATATCTGTGGATTGTTGACACCCTGCGACGCTACGGGGCGCTGACTCTGGCACAGATCAACGAGAAATGGCAAGCGAGCAACGTGAGCGACGGCAACCCGCTGCCGCGACGCACCTTCATGACCTACCGCAACAGCATTGAGGAGATGTTCAACATCAACATCATGTGCAACCGCGTCACCTATGAATACTACATCGAGGACATTCCGGGCACCCACGGCGTGTATCTGCTCGACTGGATGCTCGACTCCATGTCGCTGAGCACATCGCTACAGGGAGCCAAGGACGTGGCATCACGCATCATGCTTGAGAACGTGCCCAGCGCACGCGAGCATCTGTCGCTGCTCATCGATGCACTCAAGCAAAACCTGGCCATCAAGTTCTCTTACAAGTCCTACACCCGCGCCGGAGTCTCCACCGGCATCGTCATCGAGCCTTACTTCGTGAAGATTTTCAAGCAGGTGTGGTATGTGATAGGCTACAACGTCAAGGACGGCAAAATCAAGACCTACGCACTCGACCGCATGAAGAAGCTCACCATTGTGGCCGACCACCACTTTGACCTGCCGCCCAAGTTCAGCGCACACGAGTTCTTCAAGGACTGTTACGGCATCACTACCAATAACAATGAGCCCAAACTCATAAAACTGCGCGTGAGCTCGGTACAGGCCAAGTATCTGCGAGCTCTGCCGCTGCACGCCTCACAGCACGAGACAGTGTATGCAGGCGGCACGTCGGTCTTCTCTTACAGGATGCGCATCACCTATGACCTGCGAGAGAAAATCCTGTCGATGGGCAGCAATGTCGAGGTGATGTCGCCACCTGAACTCAAGACGCAAATCAAAGACGAACTGCGCCGCACGCTGGAGCAATATGAATGACAACCATCCCCTATTGGCAATTTGTAGACAAAATGCACGCATTAGTCTATAAAATGCAAACCGATTTTGAATTTAAAATAAAAAATATTAACTTTGCATTGTAATTATCTAACAAAATGAAGAAGATTTACATCCCTATTTTAGCATGCATGGCTATCATGACTACCGGCTGCGGTAGCATGGCAGGCCTGGGAGGAACAACTGGTGGTACCAACAACGGCATTGGCAACGTGCTGGGCGGTGTGCTTGGAGCACTGGGCAGTCAGAATACAGTTAACAGCCTCCTCGACCTCGTGATAGGCCAAACAAAGATCTCGCAGAGCCAAATCGTGGGCACATGGCAGTATGCCGCCCCCGGATGCGCGTTCACCAGCGAGAACCTGCTTGCTAAAGCCGGAGGTGCAGTAGCCGCCGGACAGGTAAAAGAAAAACTGCAGTCGGCTTATAGCGGCATAGGCGTGAAGAGCTCTAACACTTACTTCACCTTTAGCGCCGACAACAAGTTCCAGGCAAGCGTAGACGGCATCCCCTTGAGCGGCACCTACGTCCTCAACCCCGAAGCCGGTTCTATCCAGCTCAACGCAACACTGCTGTCACTCACCGGATATGTCACCCCCACCACTAACGGCATGGCGTTGACATTCGAGTCAAAGAAGCTGCTCACCATCGTGCAAGCTGCTGCAGCGCTCACCGGCAACACAGCAATCAAGACCATCGGAGACCTCAGCACCAAATTTGACGGTGTGAGAGTGGGCTTTGACATGGCAAAGACTAAGTAACACATACACTTCTATAAAAACATATTTGTCACTAAGATTGGGACGGTGCACTCTGCGACAGAGCGCACCGCCTCTTCTTCCGGTCCATAAGTGTCATAAACAGGACGCACACTTCATCCACCAAACCGTTAACACACTGACAAATACAACAAACCACCATCAAAAGAACCTTCCCTTTGATGGTCCCTTTGATGGTGGTTTTTGGTTTGTTTCCTTAGATGATTTTATATAGCAGTTAGTTGTTTTTTTTGGATTTGTCTCCGCCTTTTGAACGGCTCTTGCGGCCGCCTCCTGCTGATGCAGAACTGCTTTTCCTTGTCACAGCGGTGGTTTCGTCAAACGCATAATCACCAATTCGTTTCACTGAGGTCGGCACATTTATCGTCTTCAGGCTCGTGCAGCCTCTGAAAGCATAATCATCTATGACTTTTAGGCCATTCCTCAAAACCACAGTCTTCAAGGTTACACAGTCCTTAAAAGCCTCATAACCAATGAGACTTACCGACTCTGGAATTGTAATTTTCTCTAAGCTTACACAATTTTCAAATGCATTACTTCCTATATTAGTGAGATTTTCGGACAGCTCAATTTCTTCAAGCGAGACACAATCTTCAAATACCGAAGATTCCATTGATGTAATCGTGTTAGGCATTACAACTGATTCTAAACCTGCACAACCTTTAAATACATAAGAGTCTATCTGTACAACCGGGTAATAACTTCCCTCATAATATACCTCCTCGGGGATCTCCACTTCTACAAGTCCCTTGTTCTCGACACTAGAAAGTTCTGCGGTATCATCATCTTTAACCTCAAAATTTAAACTACCCACGGTCACATATCCGGAAGCATCAATATTCATAACAATTGCTAACATTAAAGCAACCAACGATAAAACCCTTTTCATTTCCTGTTTCTTAAAATTAGATTTCAAACTCATGTATTTGTCAACTACTTTGTAAAAAAATATATAAACTCTACTAACACGTCATGCATCCAGACGGGCAAAAATCTAGACCATCCCTAATGCCTGAATCGGGTTGACAAATTTCGTCAAAATACTTGACATATGCAAATGGTATTGGAAAAATTTCGAATTTGCCGCTTTTCCCGGTTGGTGCTTTAGTGAATCATGTCACCCCATCATATGCCACACATAAGCGCCAACTTAGAGAAAAAAATCCGGATCCATGATTTTTTTATTTTATTAGGCGTAGCCCGCATTTTCGTCATAGTGGATAACAGTGGTTAGCCCACAATGTGGGACATAGCATGGGGTGCCGGCCGAAGTTCACTTCGAGACGGTATCCCATGCCATGGCGCACACTCAGGATCCAACTGAGCGTTATCCTCTATGACATTTTCCTTTTTATTATCTATGCGAGGCATGGTCTGCTTATGGTACCTTTATTTCCAGCCATTTCGTCCTGCATTTGCAGGCCTTCATGGCTGGTTACCCCATTCCATCCCGATGGGATGGTCACGACGTGACACCAACCGGCTTATCCGCTAATCCGAAACAGGTAGTGTGGGGCACTGATATAAAAAATAAAACCCCGGAACTTCTCAGCTCTAGGGGTTTTGATGCTACAAATGTTGCTTTACTTACAGTTTTAAGATTAGATTGTTTGTGGTTATTTTGAGGTTGAATTATTCAATTTAAAGTTGATATCGGTAATCTCACCAAGAGTCTTTGTCTTGATGACGGTGCAAAGGTAATATAATTATTTTAATGCGCAATACTCTTTTATGTGTTGTTTACATATATTTAGGTACTTTAACACAAAATGCATCATTTTGGGTATATCTATGCAAGAAATGTCTCCATTTATGTCGCAATTGTGTAATATTGCACTTATTTGGGCATATTCGGGATCAGCGGATTTTTCTGGTTGGCGCTTTGTGGTAGAGGTGTTCTAACAAAAACAGACTCTGAGAACATGAATATTCCAGTATTATGATATCGAAAGGTTTATTACCTGTTTATCGACCTTTAACTATCACAACAATAGAACATCCCCGCTCCAAAGCACCAACAGGGAGCCCCGGATCCGTGATTTTTTGTATTTTATTAGGCGTTGCCGCATTTTCATCATAGTGGATAACAGTTGTGGTCAAGCCACAATGTGTGTCATGGCATGGGTGCAGGCCGAAGCTTGCTTCGAGACGGCATCCCATGCCATGACACACACTCAGGATCTAGCTGAGCGTTATCTACTATGACATTTTCCTTTTAATCACAACGTGACAGCAACCAGAAAAATCCGCTGATCCCGATTATCTACTCGGAATTTGATTAGGGGGATATAAACAACCAAAAATCCCCACTCTTTAAGAGCAGGGATTTTAGGGCTAACGTTGCGCCGTCACAATATCACTATCACGATAATCACATTACTATTCACAATGTGACTGGCACAACTCTCAGAAAAACTTAATTCTATTATTTACTTTACTACACTACAAAAACTTCACAGTTTCTTTATACGGTGCAAAAGTACTTCTTTCTGCACCACGCCAAGGTGCGTTTGCGTAAATTATTTAGGGTACTTTGCGACAAAACCCCTTTATATCAAAAGGTTTTGCGGCACTTACACCATGGCGGTTTACGCAAACGACACATGCCCCATTTTTTATTTTGCGACTTTGGCGGGACAATCCCCAGTCACCCGTTCGAGGGCCGGGATGGCACCGCCCCCTCCCCATGCCGGGCACCGGGCACCTGACTCACGCCCCGCACCAGCACCCCCGCACCTCTGTCCACAGGCATCGTTTGCATCTTCCACGGCACCACTCGCCACAGCCACCGGCACGGCGCCATACACGCGCGTGTGCGCACTACATGTGCACTATCTTTAAATATTTTCCCAACAATAGAGAATTTTTTCCTTAATTAGCTTGCAATTCACGTTTGAAATTGGTAATTTTGCACTATAAAATGCGGCAAAGTGCGGTCCAAAAATCGCGCAAAAGCTAAACAACTGAAAACAAAACAATTAATAATATTTTTAACTAACAACTAATTTCTAAAAACTACTATGTGGTTAATTAATTCATCTGTAGGACGAAAGGTTGTGATGAGCCTCACAGGTCTCTTCCTCATCCTCTTCGTGACTTTCCACGCGCTGATGAACGCCGTTGCCATCATCTCGCTTGACGCGTATGAGGCAGTGTGTGAGTTCCTCGGTGCCAACTGGTATGCACTCGTTGGTACAGCAGTAATCGCTGGCGGCGCTGTGCTTCACATCGTTTATGCGTTCTGGCTGACAATGCAGAACCGCAAGGCTCGTGGCAACGATGCCTATGCAGTTTCTAGCCGTCCCAAGAACGTAGAGTGGGCTTCACAGAACATGCTCGTTCTGGGTATCATCGTTTTCTGCTTCCTGGCACTGCATCTGTTCCATTTCTGGGCTAAGATGCAGCTCCCCGAGGTTATGGGCGAGATGCCGTTGAGCGGTGAGCAGGCACTCGAGGCTACATTCAGCCAGCTGTGGGTACTCCCCGTTTACCTGGTAGGCTTCGTGGCACTGTGGTTCCACCTTACTCACGGTTTCTGGAGCGCATTCCAGAGCATCGGTACAACTAACGACAAGTGGATTTGCCGTTTCAAATGCATCGGCTTCTGGTGGGCAACCGTCGCAGTAGGCCTGTTTGTTGTTGAGGCTTGCTACCTCACTTGGTTTTTCGGTATGTAATCATTTAAACTGAATCAAAAAATGGAAGAAACTAAGATAAACATGGCAATCGACTCTAAGATCCCCGAGGGTCCCGTTGCCGAGAAGTGGACCAACTATAAGGCTCACCAAAAACTCGTGAACCCCGCCAACAAGCGTCGCCTCGACATCATCGTCGTGGGTACCGGTCTGGCTGGCGCATCGGCTGCTTCAACTCTGGGCGAGATGGGCTTCAACGTGCTCAACTTCTGCATCCAGGATTCACCCCGCCGCGCTCACTCTATCGCTGCTCAGGGTGGTATCAATGCCGCTAAGAACTATCAGAACGACGGTGACTCGGTTTACCGCTTGTTCTACGACACAGTAAAGGGTGGTGACTACCGCGCTCGTGAGGCTAACGTATATCGCCTTGCTGAGGTGTCTAACAATATCATCGACCAGTGCGTGGCACAGGGTGTTCCCTTCGCTCGCGAGTATGGTGGTCTGCTGGCTAACCGTTCATTCGGTGGTGCTCAGGTAAGCCGTACTTTCTATGCTAAGGGTCAGACCGGCCAGCAGCTCCTGCTCGGTGCTTACTCTTCACTCAACCGCCAGATCCAGGCAGGTAAGGTTCAGAGCTTCAACCGCTATGAGATGCACGACGTGGTTATCATCGACGGCCGTGCACGCGGTATCATCGCTAAGAACCTCGTTACAGGTAAGCTCGAGCGCTTTGCTGCTCACGCTGTAGTTATCGCTACCGGTGGTTATGGCAACACTTACTTCCTGTCAACTAACGCTATGGGTTGCAACTGCTCAGCTGCTATGGCTTGCTACCGCAAGGGCGCTTTCTTTGCTAACCCCGCTTATGTACAGATTCACCCCACTTGTATCCCCGTTCACGGCGACAAGCAGTCTAAGCTCACCCTCATGTCTGAGTCACTGCGTAACGACGGCCGCATCTGGGTTCCCAAGAAACTCGAGGACGCTAAGCGCCTCCAGGCTGGCGAAATCAAGGGTAGCGATATCCCTGAGGAAGACCGTGACTACTATCTGGAGCGCCGCTATCCCGCCTTCGGTAACCTCGTTCCCCGTGACGTTGCATCACGCGCTGCTAAGGAGCGTTGCGACAAGGGCTTCGGCGTGAACAATACCGGTAAGGCTGTATTCCTCGACTTCAGCGAGGCTATCGGCCGCCTGGGCATCGACGTTGTTCGTCAGCGCTACGGCAACCTCTTCGACATGTATGAGGAGATCACCGATGTTAACCCCGGCGAGTTTGCTAAGAACATCGACGGTGTTGACTACTACAACCCCATGATGATCTATCCCGCTATCCACTACACAATGGGCGGTATCTGGGTAGACTATGAGCTGCAGACCAGCGTTAAGGGTCTGTTTGCTATCGGTGAGTGTAACTTCAGCGACCACGGTGCTAACCGCCTCGGTGCATCTGCCCTCATGCAGGGTCTTGCCGACGGTTACTTCGTTCTCCCCTACACCATCCAGAACTACCTCAGTGACCAGATCACTGTTCCCCACTTCTCAACCGACACTCCCGAGTTTGACGAGGCAGAGAAGAAAGTTCAGGCTAACCTCGACAAGCTCATGGCAATCCAGGGCAAGCGTTCAGTAGACAGCATCCACAAGGAGCTGGGTAACGTGATGTGGGACTATGTGGGCATGGCTCGCACCAAGGAAAGCCTGCAGACTGCACTGGCTAAGATCAAGGACATCCGCAAGGAATTTGAAACTAACCTGTTCATCCCCGGCACTCAGGAAGGCATGAACGTTGAGCTCGACAAGGCATTCCGCCTGCGCGACTTCATCACCATGGGTGAGCTCATCGCACACGACGCCCTCACTCGTGAGGAGAGCTGCGGTGGTCACTTCCGCGAGGAACACCAGACCGAGGAAGGCGAGGCTAAGCGCGACGACCAGAACTACTTCTATGTATCTTGCTGGAAGTACAACGGCAGCGACGAGGTTGCTCCCACATTGCTCAAGGAGAAACTTGAGTATGAGGCAATCAAGGTTCAGACCCGTAACTACAAGTCATAATGTTTCACTTTTAAAAACCTAAGATTACAATGGATACTAATATAAGCTTCAAACTCAAAGTTTGGCGTCAGGCAGGTCCCAATGAACAAGGTCAATTTGTGACTTATGACATGCAGGACATCCCCACTGACACTTCATTCCTCGAGATGCTCGACATCCTTAACGAGCAGCTCATCGAGCAGGGACAGGAACCCATCGTGTTTGACCACGACTGCCGCGAGGGTATCTGCGGTATGTGCTCACTCTATGTTAACG
>JAKSLZ010000097.1 GCA_024400935.1 Muribaculaceae bacterium
ATTTTTTTGGCATTCTGATACTTTGTGGTTTGTTCTCTGTAGCGCTGTTTTTATATATTCTTGCTTTTGTGGGGGCGGCGGGGGCGGTGGAGTACAAACTCGTTGTAGTAGCTGATGATGAGCGTGGTGAGCGGGAGGGCGATGATGAGGCCGATGAATCCGAGCACGTAGGCCCACAATGACAGCGAGAGGAAGATGATGGCTGGGTTGAGCCCCATCTGCGACTTCATGATGGCGGGGATGAGCACGAGGTCCTGGATGATCTGGCACAGGCAATAGGCTCCGATGGTCCATGCAAATAGCACCCAGAAGCTACCCCCTGACACTGACGCCACGAGGCACAGGAAGGCCGCAATGGGCACCGATGTGAGTTGGAGGTAAGGAACGAGGTTGAGCACGCCTATGAAGAGGCCGAAGACCACTGCCATGGGCAGGCCTATGATGGAGAACTCGATGGCAAAGATGATGCCCACGAAGAGCGACACCAGCGCCTGTCCGCGGAAGTAGCGGCTCATGGTGTCCTGGACGTCGGCAACCACACGCAGCGCCATGTAGCGATAGCGCGCGGGAATGGCGCCCTTGAAGCTGCGTGACAGTTTCTCGTAGTCAAGCATCACAAAGACCATGTAGAGCAGCACGATGAGCGATGACACGGCACTCATGATCACGTTCCACGTGCCTCCCAGCACGCTCCATGTGCCCGTGGCAACGTTGTTCATCACCTTGACCCACTGTTCCTTGCTCAGCAGGGTTGAGATGTGGTTGACATCGATGTTGCTGTTGATGTATTCCTGCACTGAGGCCGGGATGTAAGGGATCTTGAACGAATGCTTGGCATACTGGGCCAGCAGCTTGGTCATGTCGCTCACCTCGTCCACGAGATAGGGCACCAGCAGCCAGAAGAAGACCACCAGCGTGATGATGAGCATGAACAGGGTGATGATGACCGGCCCTATGCGGCGCTTGAGGTGGGTGACCTTCTTAACCCACAGGACAACGGGCTCGAGGATATAGGCCAGCAAGAATCCCACCAGGAACGGCAGCAACACCGGCGCCAGATAGTTGATGACATAGATGCTGAGTGCCACCACGGCCACTGTCATGACCATGCGCACCACTCGGTCAAAATCATATTTTTTTTCAATTGTTTCCATCTCCATATCAATAAATGCGGTATGTTTCTTTTAAGGGGGGGTGTAAGGGGTTAATGGGTTAATGGGTTAAACCTTTAAACTTTTAAACCCTTAAACCTTTAAACTCTTAAACCTTTAAACTTTTAAACTCTTAAACCTTTAAACCTTTAAACCTTTAAACTTTTACAATAGCTGTTCCTTGAGCCACTTGAGGGCCATGGATGTTTGCCACGGGTAGAGCCAGTGGCCTGTGTCGCGCGCCACGTGCAGCTGCTTGGGGGCAGTGATGACGTTGTAGGCGCTGAAGGTGGACGTGGGGCAGCATGCGGGGTCGTTAAAGCCCCAGGCATAGAAGCCGGGAGCCTTGAGACGGCGGGCAAAGTTGACGGTGTCGTAGTAGCGCGACACCTCGAGGCGTGCCTTGATGTTGGGCTCGTTGGGGTTGCGGAACATGTGAGGCCATCCGCCGGCACGGCCATAGTAGTAACCACCCAGCTCGCAGAAGGCGGGGAAGTAGGCAAAGAGGCACTTGACACGCTTGTCGAGCGAGGCTGTCATGATAGAGAGCATGCCGCCCTGGCTTCCGCCGTAAGTGGCGATGCGCGAGGGGTCAACGTCGTCGAGCGTACACAGGTAGTCGATGGCACGCACACAGCCCAGGATTGAGCGCTTGTAGTAGTATGTGTCGCGGTTGTCAATGCCCTGCTGGGTGTAGCCGGCAAGGGCACCGGTCTCGAGCTGACGGTATATCTCGGGATCCTGGTCAACGGGAATGCCGTGAACGCCTATCTCAAGGACCACAAAGCCTTCCTTAGCAAGGTCGCTGGGACCGTGGAAGGTGCGCACTGCGGCGCCGGGGAGTCGCAGGATGGCAGGCTTGCGGCCGGGAGCCTTGGGCACGCTGAGCACACCGTAGACATAGTTGCCCTTGCGGTAAGACTGGATGCGCACATAGTAGACGTCGATGGTGGATGTGCTCTCGGTCTCGTTGCGGCGCACGGTCACGTCCATGGGCACCTGCGAGGCTGTTTCCATGGCCTTGTCCCAGAACTCGTTGAAGTCGTCGGGCATGGTGGTCGTGGGCTTGATGCCATAGGGGTCAAAGGCTATGTTGGTCATCGACGAGTAGTCGTTGCCCTCATAGTTGACCTTGACGCGCACCGATGTGAAGCCCGGAGCCTTCATGCCGGGCACGGTGAAGTGTGCCACTCCGTTCTTATCGGTCTTGACTGTGCCGTTGAAGGTAGCGTCGAGCTTGTCGGGACCATAGCTGTAAGAGATCTCGACATCGCGCATGCGGGCGTTTTCCTTGATGGCATAGGCCGTGAACGATGCCTTCTCGCCCACGCGGTAGGTCCAGTCGGCATGGTCGGGCTCGGCCACGACGGTGATATACTGATGGCTGGAAGACTGTGCTGATGCAATCAGCGAAATAAGAAAGAATAAGGCTGTAAATATCTGTTTCATGTCGCAAAGGTAACTAACTTTTAGCGAAATCGGTAATAAATGCCCAAAAAGTTGAGCTCATAACATCTAAATTAACTAACTTTGCAAGAAAATAACAACAATCACAATGACTGAACTCACAATCCTCAAAGAACGCGTGCTGCGCGACGGCAAATGTCTGCCCGGCGGCATCCTGAAAGTAGACGGATTCATCAACCACCAGATGGACCCCCAACTCATGATGGCGATAGGCCAGCACTTTGCCCAGCTGTTCAAGGACAGCGGTGCCAACAAGATCCTGACCATCGAGGCCAGCGGCATAGCCCCAGCCATCACCATGGGCCTGGCAATGAACCTGCCTGTAGTATATGTCAAGAAGAAGAAGCCGTCAACAATGGGCAGCGCCTATGTGACATCGGTCCACTCGTTCACCAAGGACCGCGACTACACGGTGAGCGTGAGCCGCGAGTTCCTCTCGCCAAGCGACCGTGTGGTCATCATTGACGACTTCCTGGCCTTTGGCAACGCTGCTCGAGGCATGATTGACCTTATCCAGCAAGCGGGGGCACAGATCATGGGCCTGGGGTTTGTAATCGAGAAGACATTCCAGGAAGGCGGCAAGTGGCTGCGCGAGCAAGGATACCACGTGGAGAGCCTTGTGCAAGTAACATCGCTCGACAACTGCGAGATAAAACTGCTTTAAATAAGATTTTGCATAGAATAATTTATTTTTATACAAATCCTCTTTTTATTTAAGACAATTTTTGTAATTTTGCGGTAAAACGCATTGATTTACAACCAGCAACACAAAGACAAAAGAAAGGAGAAAAATATGCCCGAAATAAGCAGATTTTATGGTATCATAATATATATGTACATCAGCGACCATCAGCCGCCTCATTTCCATGTCGTTTATAATGAGCATGAATGTTGGATAACCATCAAAGATGGCATTATTACAGGCTCGCTGCCCAGAAGAGCGGCTAAATTGGTCTTTGAATGGGTTGACTTGCATGAAAAGGAATTACTTGAAAATTGGGAACGTCTTCAAAACAGTGAACAACCCCAGAAAATAGAACCGCTAAAATAAACGTTATGACAACCCCTTTGATTTTAAAAATCATAGATGCCAGCTACGAACACGATTTCGTTCTGCGCCTTACCTTCAACAACGGAGAGGTAAGGTTGTGCGACTTTTTTCCATTGTCACAAAAGGGTATCTGCACCAAGCTACAAGACAAGGAGTACTTTCGCAATTTCCGGCTTGACCCTTTCACTGTAGACTGGAATAACGAGATAGGCTTTGCGCCAGAGTTTTTGCTGGAGCATTCGCAATCAATATAATTTGAAACAACACACTCTCATAGTGATTACAGGGCCTACGGCTGTGGGCAAGACACGGGTAGCCATCGAGGTGGCCCGTGCGCTGGGCTGTGACATCGTCAATGCCGACTCACGCCAGATATTCCGCCACATCCCCATATGCACTGCGGCTCCCACGGCCCAGGAGCAGGCGCTGGTGAAGCATCACTTTGTGGAGTTCCGTGAACTCGACGAGTACTACAGCGCGGCACAGTATGAGGCCGACGTGATGGCTTTGCTGCCGTCGCTGTGGCAACAGGGCGACTATGTGGTGATGAGCGGCGGCTCGATGATGTATGTCGACGCAGTGTGCCGCGGCATCGACAATATCCCCGACATCTCCCCTGCCCTGCGTGCACAGGTGCTCGAGGAGTATAATGCCACGGGACTGGAACCGTTGCTTGCCGAGCTTGAACGGCTTGACCCTGAATACTATGCCCAGGTGGACAAGTGCAACCCGCGCCGTGTGATCCACGCCATAGAGGTGTGCCGCCAGACGGGTGTGCCCTACTCTACCCTGCGCACCGGCAAGGTGAAGCAGCGCGACTTCAACATCATCAAGGTGGGACTGAACATGGAACGAGCACAGCTGTTTGACCGCATCAACCGCCGTGTGGACCTGATGATGGAAGCAGGGCTGGAACAAGAGGCTCGCAGCGTGCAGCACCTGCGCCACCTCAACTCGCTCAACACGGTGGGAATGAAGGAGATGATGGCTTACTTTGACGGCACGATGGACTATGTGACCGCCCGCGAGCGCATCAAAAAGAACACCCGCGTCTATGCCAAGAAACAACTCACCTGGCTCGCCCGCGACCCCGACATCACCTGGATGCACCCCGACGGAGCCACTGAAACTATCCTCGCACAGATATCTCGGAACTCATAATAATAGTCCTGACTGAAACGAATTAAACAAACGTTCGCATAGGATGTATTGTCTCTCACGGAAATCTTTCAGTTTTATTATTTAAAGACAGCTGAAAAAAAAGCGCCCCGGTCAGGGCGCTTTTTTTATAGTAGATATCAGTTATTACTTGACAATCTGGCCTGCAGCGTTGTACTTGATGCCTTCCATCTCAATAATGAGCTGGCCGTTATCGATGTATTTGTGAGCCTTAGCCACGTTCTCCACATTAATGTCGTTGATTGCTGTAAACACAGGATCGAGTGCATAGTGCTTTAGTCCCTTAGCAATCACATTGCCGTCGCCAAGTGCGATGAGTGCATTGCCGCGGAGGTTACCACCAGTGGCCTCGTCAACACATGTTACAACACCCGTGTTGGTGCAACCAGAAATAGTAACAATATCCTGGGCCATAATAGTGCTGCCCACAATACCAGCAGTGTTGAGGTTACCGCTTACCTTTCCGGTGTTTTTATGACCGGTGACAACGATGCTTGTCGTGTTTTGGGTGCGCATAACATAGCCCACAATACCGCCCACATACTTGTTGCCAATCACCTCTCCGTTGTTCTCGTTGCCGTAGAACTGACCGGGAAGCGCATTGTAGAAGCTAGCTACGATACCTGCAGTATACTGACCTTTACCTGTTGTGTCTTCAACCTTACCGTTATTGGTGTTGTTAAACAAAGCGCCGCCGGTGAAAGAGCCTACAATGCCCGAAGCACCAGCACCTTCGGTAGCGATGCTTGCGTTGTTGACACAGCCCGAAATCTCGCCGGTATATTCACCCTCCATAAGGTTCTCAACGCCACCTACGATACCGCAAGCATAAGACTTGGCCGTGATAGGTCCATTGTTTACGCAATCTTTCACCTTAGCCATACCCCCGCAGCTGAAGCCCAGGATGCCAGCAGCATAGCTGTTAACACTCTTCACGGTCGCATAGTTAGTACAATTCTCAATAACACCCTTAGAGATGCAGGCCACAGCGGCAGTGTAGGTGTAACCCTCCATACGGTTGTCAGCACCAACAATGAGGTTCTTGACAACTGCATTCTCATCGAGAGCACAGAAGATTGCGTTCCAACGTCCATCAGTGCCATTTACCGGGCTTGAGGCATAGATGCCATTCACAGTCTTGCCGTCACCATCGAATGTTCCGTCAAAACCATAGTTAATCTGCACAAGAGATACGACACCGCTCTTGCCGATGTTGGGAAAAGCCACTAGATTGGACTCTGAGCCTCCAAAATCCACATCGTTCATCATTTTAAAGTACTCACCAGTGCCCTTGTTGTCGGCCGAGAGGTTGTTAGCAATAGCCGCGAAGTCGGCAGCAGTTTTCACCTGATAAGGATCGGACTCGGTACCGCTACCGGCAAGGCCCCATGCATTCTGTGCATTGACTGAAGTTGAAAACATTGCAGCAAGTGCTGCGAAATAGAGTAAAATACTTTTTCTCATAATAATACGGTTATAACGTTAGCAATCTGCCACAAAATTAACCAAACTTATTGTATTATGCAAATAAAAATAATGTATTAAATGACATTTGTATTAATTTTACATAAATTTTAAAACTTATTGCTACAGTAAACAATAAGGGGGTCGCAAATTGCAACCCCCTTTAGTGTTATTGTAATAATAACTTTTTACTTAATGACCTTTACAGCTGCCTTTGAGCCGTCGCTGTAAGTGGTGACGATGATGCTCACTCCGTCGAAGGGTGAAGCAGCCTCGATACCGGCAGCGTTGTAGTAGCGCACGCTTGAAACAGTCTTGCCTGTGTTGAGGTCGTTGACTGCGGTAATCGACTTCTCGTAATATACCTTGTTAGAAGGAGCTGACTCCTGACCGTCCTTGACTGCGGTTACTGTGTAGTTACCAGTCTCGGCGTCGAGAACAGTGTAGTCGCATGCAGCAACGTCGCTTGCGATGAGCTGACCGTCGCAGTATACATTGTAAGTCACAGCATCACCCTCGGCCTTGCGAGCCACCTTGCGGGCAGCCTCGGTGTCCTCCTTCTGGAGGACAGCGCTGATGCGGTAGCCATAGTTCAGCTTATACTTGGCCTGCAGTGAGTACCAGTAACCGTAAGAAGCTGCAGCAGAGATGAGGTCGTTGTAATAAGGAATAGCGGGAGTGGGATCCAGTGTGAAGGGCTTAACACCGTTGGGATAAGTGATGTGGTAGCCCACGCCGAGTTCCTGTACGAGTTCGTCGGTGATCTCGAAGGGAGTGTTGAGGCGGATAACGTTCCAGCCTACGTTTACGTCAGCTGCCTCGATGGGCTGCTCATAGATTACGTTCTCACCCACGGTGATAACTACAGCGGCAGTGGTAACAGCCTCTGAGAGTTTGAACTTGATGTGAGTGATCTTCTGGCCCATGAAGTGCTGCAGGGTATCCATTGTCATGCGGATCACGTGGTAGCCCTCGCGAGTGCCAGTGCCTGTCATGCCTGACTTGAGGTCGCTTGAGTAGTCCTTCTGGTAAGTGAACTCCTGAACCAAGCCGGGAGCGTCCCAAGTGAGCTCGAGAGCGCCGTCCTCGTCGGCCTCGCCACGCAGGTCAAAGGGAGCGGGAGCGTTCTGGTCGATGAAGTTCTTAGCGGTCACGGTCTTACTCATGGGTGATTCCCAACCGTTCTCAAAGACGGTAACAACGTTGTAGTTGAATGTGCCGTACTCGTTGAGTGTCTCGCTGAATGTAGTACCCTCGGTTGTAGCCACTACATCGTTGTTGCGGAGCACCTTGAATGACTTAGCCACGGGCTTGGGAGCAACCTTGGCAACCTTAGCGGGAGCGCTAACCTCTACGTTAGCCTCAACGCCCAGGCCGTTAACAGCAGCCTCGCGTGCCTCGGCAGCGCTGATGCTGATGCTCTCCATATTCTCGTCGAACTGTGAGCCCAGGGTGATTTCCTGCTTGGGAGCGTTGCTGCCAGCGGGCAGTGCAGTAGCACCGATAACGATGTTGTAGTTGTTGTAAGTGCTGTTGATAGTGCCCAGCTTCATCCAGCTTGCGCCGTCAGCAAGGCTGATCATTGCGCCACCGTCAACCACGGGACCTGCATCGAGAAGGATGGGCTCGCTGCCACCGGCTGCAGTCATGTTGTAGCACAGGTAGAGGTCCTTGCCCTCGGGGATAACCACGCTGCTCTCGAGAGTCATGGTGTAGAGCGAGAGGGGCTCGATTGAACCCGCAGGGAAGTCATAAGAGAAGAGCACCTCGTTAGCGCTGGTGCGAACCTCGAGCTTGAAGGGGATATCCTCGCCAATGGCAAACTGGAGCTTGTTGAGCTTGTAGCCAGCGTAGGGAGCGAGCTCGGCAGCAGTGAACTTAGCGCCATAGAGCATGGTCATGTCCTCGTCGAAGCCTACCATGTAAGATGCAGTGCCAAACTTCTTGAGCTCGGCAGCGCTTGCGCTCCATGCGATGTCAACCTTCTTGGTTTCCTCGTCAAATGTAGCATCGGTGATGATGGGAGCAGTGAAGTCGGCGGGCATGGTGTACTTGAGAGAAGTTGTGCTCTCGGGAGCATCCTTGCCGTCATACTTAGTCACCAGAGTGTACTCATAGAGACCGGGCTCGGCCACCTCGTCCTCAAATGTAGTCTCCTTGGTGTTGCTTACCACGAGTTCGCCATTGCGATACAGGTCGTAGCCAGTGGGCTCAGCCACAGCAGTAGCCTCGCCTACGGGAGAAACAGCAGCCTTGAGCATGAGGTTACCAGCGATGTTGCCCGATGCAAGGGTCTTCCATGTGGGCTTAGAGTTGTTGAATGTAGAGCTGGGTGATGAAGTTGAGAAACTGTTACCCTTAACGTCTACAGCCTCAGTATTGTCAACACCCACGGGGTGAGTGGTGCTTGCATGCAGGTAGTAGCAACCAAATGCGTAAGTATGACCGGGCTCCATTACATAGGGAGTAGTAAGGTCCCAAGTGTTCCATGCGGGAGCCTGGATAGCGAGGTCGGTGATGGGCTGGTTGTAAACCACAACGCCGTCCTTGATAACGAACAGTGTAACAGCTGTGATAGAGTTCTCGTTAACATAAGCGCTGATGCTGTTGATCTGGTAGTTCTGGAATGCCAGCAGATCGTTGCCAGTGAATTCCTGCTTGATCCACACCTTGGTGTTGCTTGCAGCAGTACCACCGATGCTCAGGCCTGCCACGTCGCCACTCCATGTGAGAGTGTTGCCGCCCTTGAGGGGAGCCTGCCAGTTAAGCACACCGTTGAGCTCGGTAGCCTTGCCGGTGAACGAAGCAGCGGGAGCGAGCATAGCAGCGGGTACGAGCACCTTAGCAGCCACGCCTGCACTTGCCTTCTCGGCACCGTCATAAACAGCGGCAACAGTATAAGTGTGCACGCCTGCGGGCTCGCCAGCAAGTGTAGTTGATGTGCCGGTGAGGAGCTCGGCATTAACCTTAACGCCATCGCGATACACGTTGTAACCCTGGGGCTGGTCGGTGAAATCGTTAGCCACGTTAGCGGTGATCATGAAGTCACCCACAGCACCCTGATACCAGGTCTTGCCGTCATAAGAGTAGATATCGCCCTTGCCGGGAG
>JAKSLZ010000098.1 GCA_024400935.1 Muribaculaceae bacterium
CTGATGAACAGCAGCGAGCACACTCCCAGCACGATGCCGCCCCACTGCCACAGGTTGAGGCTCTCGCCGAAGATGAGCAGTGCGCCCACGAGCACCATGAGCGGGCGCGTGGCATTGATGGGGCCCGTTATGGTGAGTGGCAAGTGCTTGATGGCTGCATAACCCAGCGCCCACGACGACAGCACAATCACCGCCTTGCCCATGAGCAACAGCAGGCCCTGCGTGGAATCGCCCAGCGACTGCGTCTCTTCCATGGCATCCATCACGATGTAAGGCGACAGCAGCAACGTGCTCACTGCAGTGGTGCAGAACAGCACCATGAACACGTCGTTGCCCGTGAGGGACTTCTTCTTGAAAATGTCATAGACGCCCAGGCCCAGGGGCGACACCATCGCCAGTAATATCCACATCTTAATGGGCTGTGAGTTTGTTGCTCTTCATCCTGGTGATGTATTGCTGCAGGATTGCTTCCATCTGTCGTTGCATGTAGGGCAACTGCTTGAACTGGTCTTTTTTAGCTATGAGATTGTTCTTGAGGGAGAAATCCTTACGGAACTCATAAATGCCTATGAGAGTATTATTGCGGTACTCAATCATGAGATCATCGAGGTAGTACATCGATGTGCCGTTACGGTCGTTGAACACATAATTCACATACGACGGACTCTCGTCAAGGGCATCTTTGCCAAACGAGAAATAGGGTTTAGAATAGTTAAGTATGCCTAGGAGAGTAGGCGTGATGTCGGTCTGCTGCATCAGTCGTGTGGAATCACATTTCACAGGCAACTGTCCGCCAGGAGTGTAGAAGAAAATAGGTATCAGGAAACGACCCATATCGGTGTTGTAGTCGTCGCGATGAGCCGTGCCGCAATGGTCAGCTGTGAACACGAAAATCGTGTTTTTAAACCATGGTTCATTTTTCACTTCCTCGAAATACTGCCTTATCGCATTGTCGGCATAGCTGATAGTGCGGTGCATGGGAATATCACCACGGGTAAAGGTGTCCTTGTATTTATCGGGGATAGAAAATGGCTCATGGCTAGATGCCGTGAACACGGTGAGCATGAACGGCTCGCCTTCGCTGGCAATTTCCTTAGAGTGCTTAGCAAAGTACTTGAGGTAAGGCTCGTCATAGATAGCCCACGTTCCATCGAAATCGCCTTTATCAGGGTATTCGTCCATGCCATAATATTTCTCAAACCCAACGGTGTTAGCAAAGGCCTTGAAGCCCAGCGTGGTGTTAGGCGCGCCGTGGAAAAACACCGTCTTATACCCCTCATCGCGAAGCATCTGGGGCAACGCCTGCAATGTGTTGTTAGAGTATAAGTAGTAGCAATAGGGGTTGATATACCTGGGGATGCCAGCAAAAGTTGCCGGCATGCAGTCAACCGAGCGGGCGCCGTTGGCAAAGCTATATTCAAAGCTGTAACTCTGAGTCAGTAGTGAGTCCAGGAAGGGGGTGTAGCCCTGATAGCGACCACCGTCCTTGTCCTTGTTAAAGAATCCGGTATATTCCATAGAGAAGCTTTCAAGCAGGAATACAACCACGTTCAACTTGCGCATCTCTCCCTGGTGAGCAGTGTTTTTCTTTACAGGGCTGAAAATGCCCTCAAGCTCTTCTTGACTAAAGAATTTCGGGTCTTTATAGTCCTTCTTCTCAATTGTAGTGATCATCGAGAACGGAGTGTTGAGAACTATGGCGGCATCGATAGACCTCTTGCAGTAAATGTCGGCCGAATCCTGTCTCAGAGGGTGCATCTTTCTCGACAACCCACCGCGCAGTCCGCCTATGGTAAGAACTACTGCCAGCAGGAACAATGCCGTGTGTACAGAATAGTACACCTTGGCCCTCGGATAAGAATCCTTAGCGCGATTCTGCTTTATAGGGCTGTAGTACAAGAAAATAACTGCTGCAATCAGAGCGATGCCCACGAGCCACACCTGCCAGTAGCCGGTGATACTGTTGAAGAATATCTGCAACAGATTGCTCTCACCGCCAAACTCCGAGAAGATTGACCAAGTGGTGCGGCGGCCGCCAAACTCGTAGTAAACGATATCAGCGGCATTGACAATGATACCCAGAATATTGACCACCAAGAAAATAATCTTGACGACACGTTGATACCTAATGGTGTCTCGGCACTTCAATGGCACAAACTGCATCACGACGCACAAGGCGTTAAGGTAGCATAGCGCACTGAAGTCAAACCTCAAGCCGCCCCACGACATCAACATCATGTCACTGAAAGTTACATCATGAAAATACTGGATATTCATGTAATAAAACACCCAACGCATGATCATGTATATGACCATCATCAGCATGACGTTTACTGACATTACAAAACCAGGCTGTCGGCCCAAGCTCTTCAATGATTGTTTCATTATTTTCTGTTAGCGATTATTTGAATAACAATGGAAGGCATGTTTTGCCTTTATTTTCACTGCAAAGTTACAACAATTCTACTAATAATGTGGTTCCTCTTCATTTTTTTTGACGAAATACTGCATGTCTAGAATATTATTACTAAATTTGCATGATTAAACCATTAATTTCGATAACTCAAATATGACTAACGAAAAGTTTAAATTTCTTGCTGGTCCATGTGTCATTGAGAGTGAAGACAATGTCTTGTTTCTTGCTGAGGCTATCGGCAAGATTGCCGACAAGCACAACGTTGATTTCTTCTTTAAGGCCTCGTGGGACAAGGCTAACCGCACTAAGCCCACCAACTATCGTGGTCCTGGACTTGACGAGGGTCTCAAAATATTACAGAAGGTAAAAGACAATGTGGGAGTGAAGATTGTCACCGACATTCACGAGCCCCATCAAGCAGCACCGGTTGCACAAGTGGCCGACATGTTGCAGATACCGGCATTCCTGTGCCGACAGACCGACCTGCTGCATGCGGCAGCTGTGACTGGCAAAACCGTCAACATAAAGAAAGCACAATTTTCCAGCCCCGAGGAGATGAAAAACGTGGTCGAAAAGATGGAGTACTTCGGCTGCAACGACTTCATGCTCTGTGAGAGAGGCAATTGTTTTGGCTACAACAACCTTATCGTTGACATGACCGGCCTTGTGAGACTGGCACGACTGGGGCATCCCGTGATTTTTGACGCCACACACAGCGTGCAAATTAGCGGTGGAGCACTCAACAACGGAAACAGCGGCAAGAGCGAATTTGTTCCCTATCTTGCTAAGGCGGCTGTGGCCACCGGAGTTCTCTCGGGACTTTTCATGGAAGTCCACAACGAACCCGAAAAGGCTCTGTGCGACGGTTCTTGCATGCTCCAGCTCGACAAACTTGACAATCTCCTTGGACAAATTATCCGAATCAGAGAAATCACGTTAGAATAACGACACAATTCATCCTTATGCTCATTCTCAAGAGAATTATACACTCAACCATCTGGGGCGGACCCAAGATCAGCAAACTCGCAGGCGTGGAAGGCGACAACATAGGCCACCTCTACTCGCTATACTGCCGTGAAGGAATCTCCAACGAGATTCTCAACGGTGAATGGCGCGGAAAGTGTTTAAACGATGTGTTCCCGCTTTTCAAGAACGAGTTTGGACTTGGGCACTTTGAATTTTTCCCGCTCACGCTGGCTCTGACCGAAGCTCACCAAAACCTAAGCATTCAGGTACACCCCAACGACAAGGCGGCAAGCGAGCTCGAGCACAAAGCTCGCGGCAAGCGTGAGTCTTGGTATTTCATCGATGCCCCCACGTCAGGAACAATCATCAACGGATGCACTTGCAGTGACTTGCCTCAAAAAAAGATGATGATTGAGCAAGAACGCTTCATGGAAATGGCCGATACTCTGGCTGTAGAGCAAGGTGATTACGTGTTTGTGGAACCGGGCACCTTGCATGCCATCACAGCCGGAAGCTTGGTCTATGAAATCGAAGAAGGCAGTGACTTTACTTACCGGTTCTATGACTACGACCGAACCGACAGCCAAGGCAACAAGCGTGAACTTCACACTGCTAAAGCCGACGCTGCCCTCGACATCAACCTAAAATCGGTGTCTAGAAAATATGACGGAACGACCGAGATTAAGGAAAAAACTTACAGCACAAAACTGATTAAAAACACTGAAACATATACCAACGAAAGCTTGGGTATTGAATGCTTCACACTGGTAAACGGTCACTTGACTTGCGACGGCATTGACGTGCCGCAAGGTGCCACCGTGATGCTGTGGCCCGGAGAGACGCTTGACACCTGTAATGTTGACTTGGCTTTTGTTTCAAAAATAATGAAGGACAGTTTATGATATACTCACCATCTTTAATGTGTGCTAATTTCGACAACATCAAGGCCGAAACGTTTGCCCTCGAAGCTGCGGGCGCCAACCGCCTTCACCTTGATGTGATGGACGGAAGATATGTACCTAACTTCGCTATGGGCCTTGGAGACGTGAAGTCGGTGTGCCGCAACACATCACTTGTCACCGAGCTGCACTTGATGATTATGGAACCCTGTCGATACATCAAAATGTTTGCCGATGCCGGTGTCGACATCATCTATTTCCACCCCGACAGCGACAGCGATCCCATGCAGGTGATTCAAAAGATCAGGAAAGAAGGGTGCACCCCCGGCATCGTAATCAATCCGGAGACCACCGTCGAAAGCCTTAAAGAATATTACGAGCACGTGGACAACATCTTGCTCATGGGGGTGAAACCCGGCAATGCAGGCCACATCTACCTCCCCCACGTCGAGGAGAAGGTAGGGCAAATCATTGAACTCAAAAGCAAGTACAACCTTGAGATAATAATGGACGGGGCTTGCACAGTCGAGAGAATGAAACGATGGGGCAAGCAAGGTGTCGACGGATTTGTGCTAGGCACTTCGTCGCTATTCGGACATCGAGGCACCTACAAGCAAATCATCCAGTCGATAAAGCAAGAATGTGGAGAATAATATGGATATCAAACTTCTAGTAATGGATGTCGACGGCACACTCACCGACGGGAAAATCAATATGGGCCCCAACGGTGAGGTTTTCAAGTCGTTTGACATAAAAGACGGGTATGGCATCAACGAGATGCTGCCCGCACACGGCATTGTGCCCGCAATCATCACCGGGCGCACATCGCAAATCGTGGCCAACCGTGCTGCCGAGCTGCACATCACTGAGCTGCACCAGGGCAAGCACGATAAACTCGACACTCTGCTGGCAATCATGAAAAAATATGACTGCACAGGTGCCAATGTGGCCTACATAGGCGACGACATTCTCGACATCGTGTGCATGGAGCAATGCGGACTGGTGGGGTGTCCCGCCGACTCATGCAGCCAGGTGAAAGCCATCGCACACTACATTTGCCGCAACAAGGGCGGCGAAGGCGCAGTGAGAGAATTCATCGAGCACATCATCGGCAACATGTGACCCCTGCACCATAACAGTTGAAATCAAAAAAACTTACAACACATATAGCATATGAAGAAATCAATTATCACCTGTGCTCTGATGGCACTGGCAAGCATCAGCGCCAGCGCGGTGACTCCGCTGTGGATGCGCTATGCTCAAATTTCGCCCGACGGACAGAACATCGTCTTCACTTACAAGGGCGACATCTACCGTGTATCGGCCAATGGTGGCAAGGCTCTGCAGCTCACCACTCAGGCTAGTTATGAAATGAACCCCGTGTGGTCTCCTGATGGCAAGCAGATCGCCTTTGCCAGCGACCGCAAGGGCAACTTTGACGTCTATGTGATGCCTGCCGACGGCGGTGCACCCCAGCAGCTCACCTTCAACTCGTCGAGCGAGACACCCTGGACCTTCAGCCCCGACGGCAAGTACATCTACTTCTCAGCCAGCATCCAGGACCCCGCAACCAGCATCCTGTTCCCCTCAGGCCGCCTCACTGAGCTTTACAAGGTACCCGTGGGCGGTGGCGTCACCACCCAGGTGATAGGCACCCCCGCCGAGGAAGTGTGCATGGATCCCAAGGGCAAGTTCTTCCTCTATCAGGACCAGAAGGGCATGGAAGATGCCTTGCGCAAGCACCACACCTCATCGGTGACACGCGACCTGTGGCGCTATGACTTTGCCACCGGCAAGCACACCAACCTCACCGCACACGCAGGCGAGGACCGCAGTCCCGTGCTCTCACCCGACGGCAAGAGCATGTATTTCCTGAGCGAGCGCGACGGCGGTTCGTTCAACGTTTATAAGATGCCCCTCGGTGACAACAAGGCATCGCTTCAAGCCCTGACATCGTTCAAGAGCAATCCCGTGCGCTTCCTCTCGGTTGCGCAGAACGGCACCCTGTGCTACACCTATGACGGCGAGATCTACACTCAGACCGACGGGGGCAAGCCCCGCAAGGTAGCCATCGACCTCTTCCACGACGACAGCGACCAGGTGACCCGCCTGAGCGCCACCAAGGGGGCCGGCAGCGGTGCAGTGTCGCCCGACGGCAAGCAGGTGGCATTTGTGTATCGTGGCGAGATCTTCGTTACATCAGTAGAATATCCCACCACCAAGGCTATCACTAACACTGCTCAGGCCGAGGATGACCCCACCTGGGTAGACAACCGCACCCTCATCTATGCCAGCGAGCGCAACGGCAACTGGCAGCTCGTCAAGGCTACCATAGAGCGCAAGGAAGACCTCAACTTCCCCAATGCAACTACCATCAAGGAAGAAATCCTGCTCCCCTCAACCACCGTTGAGCGCGCTCTGCCCAAGGCTAGCCCCGACGGCAAGCAGGTGGCATTTATCGAGGACCGCACAATGCTCAAGGTCCTTGACCTCAAGACTAACAAGGTGACTACCGTGACCGACGGCAGCACATGGTATGAGACCAACGGCGGCTTCAACTACAACTGGTCGCCCGACGGCAAGTGGTTCACCCTGGAGATGATAGGCAACCAGCGTGACCCCTACAGCGACGTGGGCATCGTGAGCGCTGCTGGAGGCAAGGTGACCAACATCACCTCAAGCGGATACTTCAGCGAGAGCCCCAAGTGGGTGCTCGAGGGCAACGCAATCCTCTTCACCAGCAACCGCTATGGCATGCGCAGCCACGCATCATGGGGCTCGCAGGACGACGTGCTGCTGTGCTTTGTCAACCAGGAAGCTTATGACAAGTATCGCCTGAGCAAGGAGGACTTCGAACTGCTGAAGGAACTTGAGAAAGAGCAAAAGAAAGAAGCCGACAAGAAGAAGGCTGATGAAGAAAAGAAGAAAGACGACAAGAAGAAAACCGACGACAAGAAGGTAGCCGAGAAGAAGGAAGAGTCTAAGGACATCAAGGTAGAGCTCGACGGCATCGAGGACCGCGTGGTTCGCCTCACCCCCAACTCAAGCTCTATCGCCAATGCCATGCTCACCAATGACGGCGAGAACCTCTACTACCTCTCTAAGTTTGAGGGCGGCTTTGACCTATGGAAACTCGACATGCGCAAGCACAGCACCAAGCTCATCAACAAGATGAACAGCGGCTCGGCTTCAATGCAGATGAGCAAGGACGGCAAGGAAATCTTCATCCTGGGCAGCACCATGAACAAGGTGACCATCGCCGGCGACAAGCTCACTCCCATCACTTACTCTGGTGTATTCAAGATGGACCTCACCGCTGAGCGCGAATACATGTTTGAACACGTTCACCGCCAGGTGGCTAAGCGTTTCTACAACCTCAACTACCACGGTGTTAACTGGGACGAACTCACTGAGGTTTACCGCAAGTTCCTGCCACACATCAACAACAACTATGACTTTGCTAACCTGCTGAGCGAATACCTGGGCGAACTCAACGTGTCGCACACCGGCGGCCGTTACTATCCCGCCGGCGGCGAGGCTACCGCAAGCCTGGGTCTGCTCTTCGACCTCACTTACACCGGCAAGGGCCTCAAAGTAGACGAGGTGCTCGCTAAGGGTCCCTTTGCCAAGGCTTCGTCAAAGGTTAAGCCCGGCGTCATCGTCGAGAAGATCAACGGCACAGCCATCGAGGGCGAGAACGACTACTCAATCCTGCTCGCAGGCCTTGCAGGCAAGAAGACACTCATCTCTCTCTATAACCCCAAGGGCGGTGAGCGCTGGGACGAGGTTATCCTCCCCATCAGCAAGGCTACACAGAACAACCTGCTCTATGACCGCTGGGTTAAGCACAACGCTCACGTTGTCGACAGCATCTCGGGCGGCCGTCTGGGATATGTTCACATCAAGAGCATGAACGACGAGAGCTACCGCGAGGTTTACAGCCAGGTACTGGGTAAGTACAACAAGAAAGAAGGTATCGTCATCGACGTGCGCTTCAACGGCGGTGGTCGCCTGCACGAAGACATCGAGGTGCTCTTCAGCGGCAAGAAATACTTCACACAAGTGGTGCGCGGCCGCGAGGCTTGCGACATGCCCAGCCGCCGCTGGAACAAGCCCTCTATCATGCTCACATGCGAGGCTTGCTACAGTAACGCACACGGCACCCCCTGGGTATATCAGCACCAGGGCATCGGCAAGATTGTGGGTATGCCCGTTCCCGGCACAATGACCAGCGTGTCATGGGAGACCCTTCAGGACAACAGCCTCATCTTCGGTATCCCCATCATCGGCTACCGCCTGCCCGATGGCTCATACCTCGAGAACACTCAGCTCGAGCCCGACGTAAAGGTTGCTAACGACCCCGCAGCGGCCGTTCTGGGCGAGGATGCTCAGCTCAAGGCAGCCGTGATGGAGCTCCTCAAGGAGTGCAAATAACTACCTCTAACACATCACGAGCGAGGGCTATTCCCACAGGAAAGCCCTCGCTTCTTTTTTCAGACACAGAGGAATCACGGATCAGCATATAATCCTGGATGGTGCTCTATGGTGACGGTGTTATAGACAAAAACCGAAATCAACCCCTTGTGTATGTGAGGGCCCTCGTGCCTCGGGACCGATGCCGGTGTTGCATGTTTGAGCTCTCGAGCAAGCTCGCACCTCAAACACACAACGCCATCATCAGCGGCTTCGCCACCCCTCACATACACAAGGCGATAAACCAAAAAAGACACGACTGATGATAACGTGTTAACCCCACGCCGGTTACAAAAAAAACAATCTGTTTAATCAGCTTAATATGTTGTTACTTAATTCCCAACGTAACGTGAACTCGCGGGGTTAGAACTGAAAGAACCGAGCGAAGCGAGCTCAATGGAGTGAGCAGCGGTAAGTGGGCGAAGCCCGTGCCGCGACCGGCGAACCTCCATTAAATTAAAATAAAATTTTTATGTCCTTGTGAATTCTTTTGTTCTTATGTCTAAAACTGAT
>JAKSLZ010000099.1 GCA_024400935.1 Muribaculaceae bacterium
CGGTCGATGTAATGTCGACATACTCGTCGGGGGCGAAGTTCATGGTCTGCAGTCCTGTCATCGCCTCAAAGTAGTAGAGTTCGAAGCCGTGGTCGAGCTGTCGCCACGCGACGTATTGCGGCTGCCTCCTCGTGGGTCTTTCCCTTGATGCCACTCTCTCCGGCAGTGAGGTACACGCTCACAACGTCACATCCCAGTTGCTTGAGCAATATCATAGTGCCGCCCGCACAGGTCTCGGGATCGTCGGGATGGGCACCGATAAACAATGCCTTCTTATAAGTAGATTTTAACTGGGCCGATGCCGGTGACGAAAACGCGATGAGTAACGTGGCTGTAAATGCCAGAAAGATGAGTTTTTTCATATTGGTTTACGGTAACTATTCACCAATGGAACTCCCCGCGCGGATCTCACTGATCTCACTGATTTTTTTTCATTGAAAATATATTAACAATTAGAGGCTGAAAGCCGACACGCACAAAGCTTGCTTTGGGCACATAACCCCCACCGAAGGGAGTGAAACGACTGCCGGTGGGGGGGTGTGAAGTGTAATAGAATCGCGGTTGAAGACCGCTACCTCGAAACGTGCAAGGTTGCGGTCTTCAACCGCAGTACAGAGTATCGTTATCCCTGCCCTGCCTTCGCTTGCGCTCAGTTAGGACAGGGTTATGTGCAGAACCAAGGTTCTGCGTGTAGGCTTTCAGCCTAACATCCACACTGTTCTCTCTGTGCGAGATTATCCCCATTGCTGAATAGTTACGCTGCATTGGTAACTATACACCAATGGGTTCCAATGGGCAAAACCAGGCTTAAAACTTACAGAAATTTAAAGAAATTAAAATTAAAATTCGTGTCTTTTATGTTCTTTTAGTCTGAATAAGAATACGAAGTAAAAAAATTTCTTCAAATTTCTTTTAATTTCTGTCAGTTAGAGCGAGATTTGCACGAGATAGTCCTATTGCTGAATAGTTACTGGTTTACGGGTTAATTCTAAAAATATGTTAAATAATAATTGTCGGTTAAACTTTTTTGTTTTACCTGAGTCAAATGGGTGTAAACAGAGAAAAATAGTTCCAAACAACTGACTTCTTAATAAAACATTTTTAATAAAACATTGAATAGTGCGTACCGCCGCCGTTAGGCTCCGCAAAGCACGAGAACTAAAAAAGCCCCTTGCGAGGGGCTTTTTAGTTTTTATCTATTTACTTGACGTTATTGTTTCTTGAACACCAGCCACATGGCTTTTTGCTGCGGAGCAGACTGCTTGGCTATTTCCTGTCTTATAGACTCGTTAGTGAGGTAATAGCGCTGCCCGTTGCGGGTGCGGTAATAGGCATCGTTGCTGCGGCCCTGCACATAGATGGCATCGATGAAGCCACTCTCGCGCAATGCGTCGGCAAAGTCCCACATGGTCTCGGGTTCAGTAGTCTCTATGTAAAACAGATTGGGGTTCTCGGGCATGCGTGCCAGCGCACGGCGCACATCCTTGCCATGGAGCTGGAACTCGGGGGGCAGCTGGCTGTTGCTCACCAGGAAATAGTTACGGAAGAAATATCCCTTCTTCTCCTGGCAGAATTTTGCCACGTCATCGTCGGGCGAAACACCTATCACCGTCTGCTTCTCCACAGCTGCGAAGTAGCCAAATCTCTTGTCAGAAGCATCACCGGCACAGAGACTGTCGCCCAGCACCGTTGTGCCTATGGGCTTGCCCTCGGCTGTAAGTTCACCTGCCTGAACATAGAAGTAGGCATGGCTGCTGTTATACCTTGGCTCAATTGTATCGATGGTAGCTTTAAGGCCCTTAAGCTCATAGATATTGATGGGCACGCCCAGGATGCTGTCGCTGGTCATCACCACCTCGGGCGCAACCTTGTGAGCCTTAGCCTTGAGCTTGTCGATATTTTCCTGCGGAGTAACCGACATGGGGGGCACATAGTTGCTCTGTTTCCAGTATCTCAACGCAACTACACTGCACACCACTGCCAGCAGCACACCTGCCACAGCAGCAACAATCCATGGCCAGCGACGATGGTCTCTCACATTGATGACTGTAACTTTCTCGCCCGGTCCTTTTTCATCCACGGCATTGTCATTGCTACCAGTGCGAACTATGGTCACCTGGGGCTCGTCATCGATAACTATGTGTATATCTTCAGGTTCGTTTATTCTCTTAATTTCCTCGCTCATGCTGATACTCCTTTCTCCAAATCGGCTTTAAGTTCGGCTTTGAGTGCCTTTAATGAATCCTTAGGTATTCCACCAAATATAAGTGGGGCAGTCAACTTGCCGCCAGCCAGCGTGAGGCGGTTGTCGGTGACGTTGATCGACTGCACATATATCTTGTTAACGATAAAGCTGCGACCTATGCGCACAAATGTATTGTGGGACAAGGTGTTGAACCACTCCTCAAACTTACCCAGCTTGAAGGTGAGGGTAACCGGCTTGCCCGAGCACATGTGCACATCGCTATAGTTTCCATCGGCATGCACGCACACAATCTCGTCAGTGCGAAACCGGTGCAATGCCGTCGATGTTTCAATCTGTAGCCATTCTATTTCCATATCTGCAAAGATAACCATTTTTTACGAAAGACAAAAATAAAACGACCAAATCAATAATTAAAACTCATGTCACATCGCAATTAACAGGCTAATGTCACAATGTGGCCTGCCCACCCTACTGTATATCGGAACAATATTGTTAACACTGGATGCCGAGAACCGGTTGCCACACTCCTCAAAGACAGCACACATGGCTGTAACCAGTCTCCCTATAGATAAGACTTCTTTTTCCTTTGCTTTCATAACCTTCATTGTTTTCGTTATGATGCAAAGTTACTGCGTTAGCCGCATGCCGCGGTTAACACAGTAGCGTGTTATGTATGAACATTGCAGTTTAGTGTATGAAAACAACTCAAAAAACCACCCTGTCAGCTCATATCTGTCAGGCGTCTTTTTCGCTGAGTTCGAGCCAGCGCAACTCTATCTCGTCGAGTTCGTCCTTGATGGCGCTGTAACGGGCGGCGTGAGATGCCACGTCGTCGATGGTCTCACCGCTGGCAAAGAGGGCGTCGAGCTGGTCTTTCTCGGCATTGAGCTCCTCGATGCGGACAGTGAGTTGTTCTAGTTCGCGTTTTTCCTTATAGGTGAGTTTATTGCTTGTGTCGCGGTTGTTCCACGTCTGTTTGGCCTGAGGCTTGGCAGCGGCTTTAGCCTTCTCTTGCTCGGCCCGTTGCTGGTCGTGATAGTCCTTCCAGGCGCGGTATTCGCTGTAGTTGCCCGGAAAATCCTTGATGTGTCCGTTGCCTTGGAACACCCAAGTGTGGTCTACAGTGCGGTCCATGAAGAAACGGTCGTGCGACACCACGATGACGCAGCCCTTGAACTTGGCCAGATAATCCTCGAGGATGCCCAGTGTGGTGATGTCGAGGTCATTGGTGGGCTCATCGAGGATGAGGAAGTTGGGCTTGCGCATGAGCACGGTTGCAAGGTAAAGGCGACGGCGCTCACCGCCGCTGAGCTTGGCAATGAGTTTCTGCTGGTCGCGGGCGCTGAACAGGAACAGGTTGAGGAACTGCATGGCGGTGTAGTGGTTCTTCTCATCGAGGTAGACCACCTCGGCGATGTCGCGCACGGCGTCAATCACCTTCTTGCTCTCGTCAAACTGAATGCCCTCCTGGCTGTAGTAGCCAAATCGCACCGTCTCGCCTATCTCAAACTCACCGCTGTCGGGCGCCAGTTGGCCGAGGAGCAATTTTATAAATGTGGACTTCCCTACCCCATTGTCGCCCACGATGCCCAGTTTCTCATAGCGGGCAAAGGTGTAGTCAAGGCCATCGAGAATGACCTTGTCGCCAAATCGCTTGCTCACCGAGTGGGCGGTAAAAATCTTGTTGCCTATGTAGGACGAACCCACGTTGAGGTTTACCTCGCTGTCGTCGCGGCGATACTGCGCGCGCTCCTTGAGGTCATAGAAGGCATCGATGCGATACTGAGCCTTGTGGGCTCGGGCCTGGGGCTGACGGCGCATCCAGTCGAGCTCGGTGCGCAGCAGGTTGCGGGCCTTCTCCACCTGTGCGGTCTGTGCCTCGATGCGCTCGGCACGCTTCTCAAGGTAGTAGTTATAGTTGCCGTCATAGCTGTAGATCTGCTGGTCGTCCATCTCGATGATGCGGTTGCACACGTTGTCCAGGAAGTAACGGTCGTGAGTTACCATGAGCAATGCCATGGTGCTGCGGCGCAGGTATTTCTCAAGCCACTCAATCATGTCGATGTCGAGGTGGTTGGTAGGCTCATCGAGAATGACCATCTGCGGCTCGCTGATGAGCACCTGTGCCAGAGCCACGCGCTTGATCTGTCCACCCGAGAGGGTATTTACCGGCTGGTTGAAGTCGTCAATCTTGAGCATGGTGAGAATCTGCTTGAAGCGGTCCTCATAGTCCCAAGCCCCGGCATTGTCCATCGCCTGGATGGCAGCGGTCATGGTATCGGAGTCACCGCCGTTGAGCGCGGCCTCATAGGCACGCACCGCCTGGGCCATCTTGTCGTCGCCCTGCAGACAGGCGTCGATCACTGTCTTGGAGCCGTCGAACGTGGGCGTCTGCGGCAGATAGCCCACACGCAGGTCATTGCGATAGATCACCGTACCCGAGTCTTGGGCATCGACGCCGGCAAGGATACTGAGCAAGGTAGACTTGCCTGTACCATTCTTGGCGATAAGGCCTATCTTCTCGCCCTCATCGACACCGAGGGAGATATTCTCAAAGAGCACATCGGCCCCAAACGACTTAGTCAAATTCTCAACTTGCAAATAAACAGCCATATTCTTTTTGTAAAAGTTTAAAAGTTTAAAAGTTTAAAGGTTTAATCGTTTAAAGGTTTAAAGGTTTAACCGTTTAACCGTTTAACCGTTTAAAGGTTTAATCGTTTAATCGTTTACCTTTTTATTTAAAGGTTTAACTTTTTCACTTAATCTTTTAATTGATTGTCAAGAGACCGTTTAAGCAGTGATAGTAATGCAGCCACGTGGTTAAACTTTGGTCTCAATTCCGTTATATCATTCTCTGTTATATAACTAAGGTCTTGCGCCGTTTGAAGCTGGCAAAAGGATTCTGTCAAGCTACCGAAAGCGATTTCTATAAAATGTATTTTTTCTTTTATTGAGTTCCTTCCCGTTCCTTCTGCAATATTACTGGTTATAGAAATGGCAGAACGTCTTATTTGAGAACCCAAAGCATATCGTTCTTCAACGGGAAATTTATTTTGAAGACGATATATATCACGCACCAGTATTCTTGCATACTTGTACACATCAAGCCTTTCAAAGGCAAACTGTCGTTCTTGTTCCACGAATAGCAGGAGTATCTAAATTAAACCTTTAAACGATTAAACTTTTAAACTTTTACTTTCCAAAAAAAATCATCTTTCAATGATTTTTTTGGAAATTTTGTAGATCGTTCCCTCAATTAATGAGCAGTAGATGTTGCCCTGGGCGTCTACGTCGAAGCCGTTCACCTCGCTTGAGCCCATTGAGTAAGTGAAGACGAGCTGGTGCTTCTGGGCGTCGACCACTGCAAGCAAGCCGTGGCGCGAACCGCAGTACACATAGCCGTCGCGCTCAATGACGATACAGGGGGCATGCTCGTAGCCCATGCCCATATCTACCTTCCACAACAACTCATATTTGTCGCCCTCGAGGCTCATTGCCACGAGTTCGCCGTCCATGGTCTTGGCATATGCAACCTTACCGTCGCAGCTCATACCCAGGCTCTCGCGCACCTTGTTCTCATTCTTCTCGCGCCAAATCTGCTTGCCGGTCTTGCGGTCTACGGCAGTAGCCACGCGGTCAGGAGCCACGATCATCACCTTGTCGCCATTGACTGCAGGAACCACGTTGCCCGGACTCAGCAGGTTAGCACTGTTGCCATTGTTCCACGACCAGTTGAGCTTGCCGTTGACAAGGTTGAGCGAGCGCAGGTTGGTGTCCCATGCACCGAAGATGATATCGGCACCTGCGATTACAGGGGCAGCCTGGCAGTAGTTGTTGATGTCGGTATACTCCCATTTGAGTTTCTTCTTGTTGATGTCCCAAGCCTGGAAGGTCTTGTAACCACCCTGATAGAGCACGCCGCCACGAATCTCGCCATCGGCCACGTAGGGACCGTCGGCATTGTGGGCCCACACTTCCTTGCCGGTTGCCTTGTCGAGCCACACGAGGCGACGGTCGGCAGTGGGAAGGATGACATATTTCTTGTCTACAGCGGGGCGGGCAAAGAGCATCGCACCGGTCTTGTATTCCCACTTCACCTCGGCAGTTTTCTTGTCGATTGCCTTGCAATAACCCAGCGAGTTACCGAAGTAGATATTCTTTTCGTCTACACCCAGGCGGGTGAAGATGGTAGCATTGTCGGCAAAGAGTTTCTGCACACTGAAGCCCTCGGGCACATCCTGCTTGACATCGGTAGCGGGGAACGAGTCAAACTGGGTGTTGGTAGTGTAGGCATACATCAGCTCGGGAGCCTTGCCCAGCGACTTGTTGTAGACGTGAATCTTGTTGCGCTTGAGGTCAACGTTGAGGATAGTGTAGCCATAGTCGCCCTTGCCCATGTCGAGAGCACGCACCATCACACCGTTGATGCCCAGGGTCTCGTACTGTTTCCAGCGGTGGTAGTGACCGCTCTGGTGGGTGATGACGGGATATTTGCGCAGCACATTCACATAGTCCTTATAGTTATCGAGGTCATCGAGCAGAGGATAGTGGTTGATGCTAAGCACCTTAGTGTTAGGCTTAACACGCTCGCTCAGCGTCTTGTCGAGCCAGATGAGGTCCTCCTGTTTGATGTGACCGTCGCCCATCTTCATGAACGGGCCGCAGTTCATGCCTATGACGAGAAGGTCGCCCATCTCAAAGACAAAACGGTCCTGTCCCCACAGGTCGTTGAAAGTCTTGCAGGCGCTCTGGCTCCAAGTGCTCTCGTGGTTACCGGGGATGATATAGAAGGGTTTGGTAATCTTGTCTAAGATCGACTTGACGTTGCGCAGCTGCTCGTCGCTGCCCTCATTGGTGAGGTCACCGGTCATGAGACACACGTCGGCGTCGCTGGCGTTAATCTCGTCCACGGCCTTGATGAGCTGAGCCTCGTTGGCATTGCCGGGAGTAACATGGATATCACTGAGGATGGCAAACTTTTGTGCCTGTGCGCCCATCACTGCAACCAGCATCACGAGCGCGATTAAAAGAATTCGTTTCATATCTTTAGTCATGTTTATGTTTTCTTCCTACAAAGGTAATGATTTTTTGTGTACATTTTATTCTTTATAAAGAAAAATATCATAGGCAATATTGCTCAGCACGATTCTGAGTGTGTGGCATGGCATGGGATACAGTCTTTAAGCAAGCTTAATCCTGCATCCCATACCAAGCCCCACATTGTGGCTCTCCACAACAAATATTGCCTATGAGAAAAATGCGGCTGCGCCTTAGACAATACACAAAATCACTGAGGATGACAATATAGAGTAAATCAAACTAGAGTAATCTAATGAGAATGAAAATACGCCCTCAATCATTTTGTGTATTTTATTAGCTACTGCGCATTTTTCATCACAAGCGTTTATGATATGATGCTGCGGCATCATGTTTATCATGTGGAGAAAGGACATTGAAAAAGTATACTTTTGAAAATGCCCGTTCTCCACATGATAAAACCATGAAATGGTTGCATAAACGGTTGTGGTATTTTTCTTTTATTCAAAGTGACGGTTAGTATAGATACACCTTGAGCGTGGGGGTAGTCCGGGTCTTGGCGGGGAGGATGTCGAGGCCGGTGACGGTGGTCTTCTCGCCCAGGTCGATGACGATGAGGTGAGGAGCGGGCGAACCCGGTTCTACGGTCCACCAGGTGCTTTCCTGCAGGTCAAACGCCTTGTCGAGGGTGTGGTTGCCACTCAGGAGTTCGCTGTCGGCATAGTGTGCCACCCAGTTCTCACGCGGCAAGCGCTGATTGTCGCCACCCAGCAGGTACAGCTCGGACAATGCAGCCTCGTCACTGCCGGTGAACTCAATGGCGAGGTAACGTCCTGTGACGGGTTTCGTGAAATCAAACTTCTGCCAGTCGTGGCCTTCAAGGTTAATGGTGCGCACGGGGGTTGCCGAGTTGAGGTCGGGACGGTTGCCGGGCAGGTTGTGACGGGGGCTCACGGGCAACTGCAGCATGTCGAGTTCGGGTTTGTCCTGTCCCCATGCGATTGCCTGCTTGGGACCATCCACGTCATAAATCATTATCTCGTTCTCACCCTTGCGGAGCCAGCAACCAGGCATATAGAGCGTCTGCTGCGGACCGATGCTCCAGAAGCGTCCCATCGCATGGCCGTTGACATATAGCTGGCCCTTGCCCCAGTGCTGCAGGTTAATGAAGGTGTCGCCTACCTTATTGAGCTTGAACTTGCCCACATAGAGGCCGGGACCTTCTTGGTCGAGAGTGGTCATCTGGGGGCAGGTAGAGAGATGCTCATAGGCATCGGGGATAGTTGAAATCTCCCAGTTCTTCAGGTCGATGGTCACGTCGTTGCCCGCCATCTGGCACTGCACTGTAACGTTCTCGGTGATGCCCTTGAAGTCCTTGATGGCGCGGCCAAAGTTGATGCGGCCCATTGCCTCGACCACGAGACGCAGGGTGTCGCCACGGTTCACAAAGGGCAGCTCGACGCTGCGCTCGTTCATCACGCGGTTTATGGTTCCAACCTTCTTGTTGTTGATGTAGACCTGCACGTAGTCGTGCGGCTCATTGACGGTGAGCGTTGCACCCGGGCGCAGCATGGGCATGCGGGTAGAATAGACCGCTGTGCCCCACCCCAAGCTCATGTCCTCAAAGGTGAGGATGTCATGGCTGTTGAACGTGGTGTCGACAAGGCCGTCAATCGCCACAGCACGGGTGAGCTTTATCTCGGGGAT